>JAINDL010000051.1 GCA_019931245.1 Bryobacteraceae bacterium CoA2 C42 | reverse complement strand
GGCGACTCCGGGATGTCCATGGGGCCGCCGTGGAAGGAGGTCTGAACGAAGAAGGGGTGCTCTTCGGCGTTGGGTTTGGGGCGTTCGGGAAGCGTGCGGTCCTGCGCTAGCTCTTTGGCGAGGCGAGTGCGCCAGTTGTCGAGGGCCTTATCCCACTTGGTGGCGCTGGCGTTGTACTGTTTGGCGTAGGCGGCGGCGACTGCGGCGATGGTGGCGGGGGTGGCGTTTGAGAAGGGCGCGAGTTTGGCCGTCTTCCACCATTGGACCCACTGGGCGAGGTGTTTGCTGTCGAGGCCGTGGCGGGAGGCGGCTTCGTCGAGGGCGGCGCTTTCGTGGAGCACGCGCCAGGCGGCTTCGACGGCGGCGGCGACTTTCTGGCGGAGGGGGGCGGTTTCGCGGCCGAGGTCTTCGGAGAGGGCGTCCTCCATTTCGAGCTGCTTCGAGTACATCTGCCGGCGGTGGAGTTCGTAGCGGGCATGGGCGACGGGGTCGAGCGGCTCATAGTGCATGAAGGAGATGGAGCCGGGGCGGCCGTAGTTCCGGAACTGGCGGGTGGAGGCGAAGATGGAGGCTAGGGAGTAGTAGTCTTTGGTGCTAATGGGGTCGAACTTGTGGTCGTGGCAGCGGGCGCAGGAGACGGTGAGGCCGAGGAAGACCTTGGAGACGGTGTCGATCTGTTCGTCGACGATGTCGTAGACGGCCTGGAGGCGGTCCTGCTGGGCGAGGGCGCGGGGTCCGAGGGCGAGGAAGCCGGTGGCGGTGAGGTTGCGGGCGCGTTCGGCGGGGGAGACGGCGGGCAGGAGGTCGCCGGCGAGCTGCTCGTGGATGAAGCGGTGGAAGGGGGTGTCTTTGTTGAGGGAGTCGACGACATAGTCGCGGTAGCGCCAGGCGTGGGGGTAGAGGTTGTCTTCGTCCATGCCGGTGGAGTCGGCGAGGCGGGCGACGTCGAGCCAGTGGCGGCCCCAGCGTTCGCCGTAGCGGGGGGAGGCGAGGAGGCGGTCGATGACCTGGTCGTAGGCTTGGGGGGAGGGATCGGCGAGGAAGGCTTCGATTTCGGCGAGGGTGGGGGGGAGGCCGGTGAGGTCGAAGGTGACGCGGCGGAGGAGAGCGAGTTTGGCGGCGGGAGCGGCGGGGGCGAGGCCTTTGGCTTCGAGGGCGGCGAGGACGAAGCGGTCGATGGGGGTTTTGATCCAGGCTTCCTGCTTGACCGGGGGCGGCGCGGGGTCGCTGATGGGGGCGAAGGCCCAGTGGGGCTCGGCGGGGGCGGCAGTTGCGGCGGGGGCGGCGGGCGCGGCGGGCCAGGAGGCGCCTTGTTCGATCCAGGATTTGAAGAGGGCGAGGTCGGAGTCGGGGAGCTTGCCGGCGGGGGGCATTTTGACCTTGTCGGTGTACAGGAGGGCGCGGTAGAGGGGGCTGGCGGCGGGGTCGCCGGCGACGATGTGCGGGGCGAGGCCGGCGCCGGTGGCGAGGTTGAGGCCGGCCATCTGGACGGCGGCGCCATGGCAGCCCTGGCACTTGGCGGCGAGGAGGGGGCGGAGCTTCTTTTCAAAGAGCTCGGCGGGGTCTGGCTGGGCGGCGAGGGGCGGGAGGGCCGCGGCGAGCAGCGAGAGGGAGGCGAGCCAGCGCATCAGGCAAAGATCCCGTGGTGGACGGAGCCGGCGACGTCGGTGAGGCGGAAGTCGCGGCCGGCGTAGCGGTAGGTGAGCTTGTGGTGGTCGAGGCCCATCATATGGAGGAGGGTGGCGTGCAGGTCGTGGATGTGCATGCGGTTTTCGGCGGCGTGGTAGCCGAACTCGTCGGTGGCGCCGTAGATGAAGCCGGGTTTGACGCCGGCGCCGGCCATCCAGATGGTGTAGCCGTAGGGGTTGTGGTCGCGGCCGTCGGCACCCTGGGCCCAGGGGGTGCGGCCGAACTCGCCGCCCCAGATGACGAGGGTTTCACTGAGGAGGCCGCGGGCTTTGAGGTCTTTGAGGAGGCCGGCGATGGGCTTGTCGACTTCGGCGGCGTTTTTGGTATGGAGCTTGTGGAGCTCGCTGTGCTGGTCCCACTTGTAACTGTGGGAGCACTGGACGAAGCGGACGCCGCGTTCCGAGAGGCGGCGGGCGAGGAGGCACTGCCAGCCGAAGTCGCGGGTGGTTTCCTGGTCGAGGCCGTAGAGCTGGCGGGTGGCTTCGGATTCGCGGCCGACTTCGAAGGCTTCGGGGGCCTTGATTTGCATGCGGAAGGCGAGTTCGAGGGCGGCGATGCGGGCGTCGAGTTCGGGGTCGTGCTGGTTGGCTTCGGCGTGGCGGCGGTTGATCTTCTGGAGCATGTCGAGCTCGAAGCGCTGGTGATCGGCGGGCAGGCCGCGGGAGAGGAGGTAGGGGACGGGTTCGGGTTCGATTTCGGCGACCTTCATGCCGGAGTTGCCGATGGCGGTGCCCTGGAATTCGCCGGGGAGGAAGCTGGAGGCCCAGTTGTTGGCGCCGCCGTGGCCGAGGGAGGGTTTGATGGTGATGAAGCCGGGGAGGTTCTCGTTCTCGGTGCCGAGGCCGTAGAGGACCCAGGAGCCGAGGCTGGGCCGTTTGAACTGGAACATGCCGGTGTGGAGTTGGAGGAGGGCAGCGCCGTGGTCGACGCCGTCGCCGACCATGGAGCGGATGACGCAGAGGTCGTCGGCGCAGGCGCCGACGTGGGGGAAGAGGGAGCTGACGGGGATGCCGCTTTGGCCGTAGTGTTTGAAGTCCCAGAGGGGCTTCATGAGGCCGCTGACGGCGCCTTCGCCGAAGGTGAGGCCGCGCTTGAAGGGGACGGGCTTGCCGTGGTCGCGGACGAGGCGTTCTTTGGGGTCGAAGGTATCGATGGAGGAGGGCCCGCCGTGCATGAACAGGAAGATGACGCGTTTGACGCGAGGCGGGAAATGGGTGGTTTTGGGGGCGAGCGGATTGGTGGCTGCGGTTTCGGCGGCCATGAGTCCGCGGAGGCCGAGGAGGCCAAAACCCGAGGCGGTATGCCGCAGCAGGGCTCGCCGCGACCGGCGGTATCGGTCGGGAGTCATGACGACAGCATATCACGGTGATGGGCGGAACGATCCGGGCGGCTACGCGGCTTTCGGGACCGGGGTTCGACCGAAGCGTTCGAGCAGATCGCCGACGTCGTAGCCCGGGGCCAGGCGTTCCATTAAGTCGTTATCTTGCAATAAGTTGAGCACGTATCCAGGGAGATCGAAGTTGGGTTCCTTTTTGGCCCGGTCCGCTAGGGCGAGCACTTCGACGGCAACCGCCGGATCGGGATCGTCGTCGCGAATTTGTTGCGAGTCGGCGGTGATATCCACTGGCTCCGGCGGCTGCATGGGGGTATGCCTGCGCAGGTCGATGAGCGTTTTGTGCAGACTGCGAAAGGTGGCCATGTGATGGCGCTGGCCACGGATGACGAACTGCTGGACCTCTTTGTCGAGGGTCGCCCGTTTGTTCGATAGGAAGAAGTGATCGGACAGGCCGAGCGCCGGGAATTCGCGGACGATGGTATCGACTTCGCGCTGCATGGCTTCGGCCTGGAAGCTGGTGAGGCGGTCGTGTTGAAACAGGGCGATGGCCATGCGCCGGACGGGGCTTTGTTCGAACTCGGACTGCGGCTTGAGATGGCGCATTTGGGCCTGCAGCGAGCGCAGATAGGCTGACCGGTCGTCCGTGGAGAGCAGGCAATAGAAGGGCGGGAGATCTTCTTTGTGGAGTTCGACGTGTTCGCCGGTGGCGATGGCATTCATGGAGCTGCGGTATTTGCCTTCGGTGGTGACGGGGCCTTTGCCTTTGGCTCCGTTTTGGCGGGCGATTTGGGCGCGGCGCTGGCGTTGTTCCTCTGTAAGTTCTTTGCTTGGCATGGCGGATTTTCCTGGCTAGAAATGCGAAAGGCGCTCCTGCTCCCGGTTTTCGGGAAGAGGAACGCCTTTGCTTAGAAACGTACCATGCGGGTCAAGCGAATCCGGGGTGCGGGCTACGGAGGAAAATGAGGAAGTGATTTGGATTGAGTGGGTTGGGGCGAGGAAAATATTTTGGAAAGAGGCGTGGACGGGTTGGCGGGGGGAGACCTTTCCCGGTTGCGGAGACACGCGTCAGGCGCCGGGGGCTTCCGGCCAAGTTCCATTTTGGGGTACGATCCTGCCGGGTGGAGTTGTCCCCGAATTTGGGACACGAGACTAGACTCATAAAGATTCCCGAAGGAGAAGTTGAGTCCTGTGCGCCACGCGGCGGAAGTTCACGCGCGAATTCAAGCTATCCGCTGTTCAGCGGCTGCAATCGGGCCACTCTGTCGGCCGGGTAGTTCGCGAGTGGGAGGCAAATCAAATCACGAACGGGATCGCTACCCCACACACCTGAGGCCATCGATGCTTGTGCCATGGAACTGGGTTTGTACCGCGAAACTGGCCAAGCGCCTTACCGGTTAGGCGATTGCCGTGGCGCTGGAGCAATCCCCTTAAACTGTTCATTACAGTTATTTCATTTATTGCATATACGGGCAAAATGGAAGTGAGGTCACTTTACGCCATGCCTACGCTCGCCCATCGACAGCTACCGCCCTCGGCTCAGGAGGTCGCCATGGCGCGGGTTTGCGGCCAACTTCTTTCCCGCTGCGTTCGGCCCAGTCATCCCCTGACTCTTCGCGTGCGCGAAGCGGGACAGGAAAAACCTCTCGAACTCCCCGCTGGTGCGGTAACCATGCTTATGGAGATTCTGGAGGCGATGGCGGCCGGCCGCGGCGTGACGCTCGTTCCCGAAAACGCGGAACTGACCACCGTGCAGGCAGCAGATGTGCTGAACGTCTCGCGTCCGTTCCTGATCAAGCTCCTGGAGGAAAACGCACTGCCACATCGCACGGTCGGTAAACACCGGCGCATTCGCATGGAAGATGTCATGGCCCACAAATCCAGAATTGACCGCGACCGCGAAGCCGTTCTCGACCAGCTCGCACGGGAGGCCCAGGAGCAAGGGATGGGTTATGACCGCCCATGAGCCACACGGCGCTTCTGGATGCCAACGTACTCTATCCCGCGCCGCTGCGGGATGTGTTTCTGCAATTGGCCGTTGCAGACTTATTCAAAGCCAAGTGGTCGGCGGACATTCACCGGGAGTGGATCGAGGCGCTGTTGCGCAACGAGCCGCAACGGGATCGAGCAGCGCTCGAGCGAACGCGCCATCTATCTAATGGATCAGGCCACACGGGATAGTTTGGTCACCGGTTATGAGCCGCTGATTCCGGCACTCTCGCTTCCTGACCCGGACGACCGGCATGTGTTGGCGGCGGCCATCGTTGGCCGGTGCGATGTCATCGTGACGCAGAATGGGAAGGACTTCCCAGACGAGGCGCTTGCTCCATTCAACATCGAAACGCAGCACCCCGACGAGTTCCTATGCAACCATTTGTCCCTTGCGCCGGGAGTGTTCTGTAGCGCGGTGCGGAAAGTTCGAGCCCGCCTTGTTCACCCGCCCTACAGCATTGAAGAGTATCTGGCCAGCCTGACCCGTCAGGGCTTAGTCGCGACGGTCAGCGAAATGCACGCCTTCGCCTAACTGCTCTGAGCGGAACGACGTTGTAGAAACAACATGAGGAGGCGGCACCATCGAAGCCCCGGGGGAGCTTAGCTCTGCTCAACGCGGCCTATGATTTGGACCGCCGCCGGGGGAACTTGGCGTGGGAGCGGGTGATCGCGGCGGGGTCAGGGCGCAGGGTGGGGCGGAGGTTGGCGGTGGGCGATTAGCAACGAGACGGCGATGGCCATGAGGACGAAGGCGGCGGCGACGTGGTCGAGGAGGTTGCGGAGGCCGTCGGGGTGGATGGCGAACTTGACCATGGCATCGGCGACGCAGCTCCACATGAGGAGATTGAGGAGCCGGGCGGGGTCGTCGTTCGCGCGGCGAACGGCGAGGGCGAACAGCAGCGCGGCGAGGCCGGCGAGGGCGTAGGCGGGTTCGGCCGGGCCGCGCTGATACTCCTTGCTCCAGTAACGGGCGAGGTCGAGGGCCACGGCGGCGAACGTCACGCTGCAGGCTACGTGGCGGGCCAGCCAGGGATAACGGGGCAGGAGCACCAGCAGCAGGCTGCCGCCCAGCAGGTAGGCAAAGCGCAGCTCGACATGCCAGGCGATGGCAAACAGGGCCGCGGCGGTGAGGGCGGCAGCGGAAAGTTCGAGCGCGATTCGGGGGGCAGGGGTGGGTTCCGGCGCGGCCGGGAGATCCGTGCGGGCCGCGAGCCAGGCGAGGGCGAAGCCGAAGCAGTACCCGAAAAAGAATTCCATGTACTTCCACCAGTGGAGATTCCAATCCGGGGCGTAGATGCGGCCGAGGCCCTGGATGGCGCCGCCGACGCCGAAACCGATAAAGCCGCCGAGAAAGGCAACCGCCGCCCAACGCCGGGCCGTCGCGCCACCGAGGGCCGCAAGGGCAGCGGCGGCCAACAGAAAGCCGGCCCAGATTTCGGGGCGGGGGCGGTCGAGGAGGTTTGAGAAGTAAATGAGCTTGGGTTCGTTGATGAGCTTCCAGCCGGTCCAGGTGGCCAGAATCATCGCCCCGGCGGCGAGGGCGACGGGGCGGGGGGCCGGGCGGAGGCCGAGCAGGATGACCGGGGCGGCGAGGGCGGCCCAGATGGCGCCTTTGAGGCCCAGGCCGAGGAAGCCCCACCAGAAGGTCTCGGGCTTGACGATGAAGCCGACGGTTTGGCCGTAGGTCATCTCTCCCCCGAAGCCGACGCCGATGGCGCCGAAGGCGGCCGGGAGCGTCCAGTCGCGGCGGGGGTAGAGCACGCCGAGGGCGAGGACCACCATGGCGCCGGGGATCATGGCGCCGAAGGGGCCGCCGCCGATGAAGCCGCGGAGGCCCCAGCCGAGCATCATCGCAGTGGCGGGCAGGGCAGTGGCGGGCAGGGCAATGGCGGGCAAGGCAAGGGCGGGGAGCCGGTAGTGGGTGTGGTTCACCTCGACAGGATACCGCCGCCGGAACGCGGCTAGAAGCGGAAGCGAAGGCCGCCCCAGAGGCCGCGAGGGGCGCCGGGGGCGTAGAAAGTTGAGTTGCGCACGGGGAACTCGCCGTCGACGGCCGGGAAGGGGCGGGCAACGTAGTTTCCTTCGAGCGTAAAGCCGGCGGGGCCGAGCTGGCCGCCGGTGTAGTAGCGCTGGTCGAAGAGATTGTTGATCTGTCCGAAGAGCTGCACGCGAGGATGGACGTCGTAGCGGGCGCCGAGGTTGGCGACAGCGTAGCCGGGGGAGGAGCCCGCACCGACAAAGAGGCGGCCGTCGGGCTGGTGCTGGTTGTTTTCGTTGCCACGGGCGAAGGAGCTGGAGGTTCCGACGACACCGAGGTTGACGACGAACTTGCCGGTCACCTGGAGGTCGGCGTAGAGCTTGGTCATGTGACGGGGGATGAGCGGGATGCGGTTGCCGGGCTGGATCTCGATGAACTCGTCGTCGTTCGTGCTGTTGGCTTCGCCGTTGACCTCTTCGGGGCTGCGGAAGGTGGCGTCGAGGAGGGTGTAGCTGGCGCCGAGGGTGGCGCGGCGGATGCGGGCGGTGGCGCCGGCTTCAAGGCCCTGGCGGAGGGTTTTGCCGAAGTTCCGGAAGTAGCCGTAGCCGGTTTGCTCAGAGGCGACAAAAAGGATGTCGTCGCGGTTGTCGGAGCGGAACCAGCCGGCGTTCCAGCGGAAGTTGCTTTCGCCGCCGCCGCGGAGGCCGGCCTCCACCGTGCGGGTGACCACCTGTTTGAGGGGTGGATCGCCGGCCATGGCGTTGGGCAGGCGACAGGGCGCTTCGGGATCGGCGCAGCCGAGTTCGATGGAGGTGGGGGCGCGGCTGCCTTCGGTGTAGCTCGTGTAGAACCAGCGGTAGGTGAGGCCGACGGCGGGGTTGAAGCGGCGGAAGGTGTGGCGGCCGGTGAGGGAGCCGGTACCGGGGGTGGGGCGGATGAGGTCGAGGTTATCGATGACGGTTTGGTTGAAGCGGCCGGAGGCGGTGAGGTGGAGCCGGCCGAGGTGGAAGGTATCGGTGAGAAAGAGGCTGCCGGTGTGGATGCGGCCGCGGAGGCTGGCGCGGGTGTCGAAGGGTTCGCCATCGACGTCGCCGCCGGTGACGCCGTCGGCGAAGGCGCCGAGGGGGGTGACGCTGCGGTCGGGGTTGAGGTAGCCGAGTTCGGTGGATTGAGAGAAGCCGACGCTGTTGCCATCGTAGGCGGCGCCGGCGGTGAACTGGTGGCGGGCGGTGGCGAAGGTGAGCTGGGCGGAGAGGCCGTAGTTGCGCTGGTGGCTCAAGGAGCGATTGAGGAGGCCGTTGCATTTTTCGCCGGGTTCGTCGCGGAGGAGGACGTTGGCGATGCAGCGCCATTTGGGGAAGGGCGTATTGGCGGCCGTTTCGCCGCTGAGGGGGAAACCGGTGTAGCCGGCGGCGGTGAGGGCGGCGCGTTCGGCGGCGTTGGGCTGGTAGACGGACTGGTCGAGGGAGTCTTCGTTGATGTCGCCGTTGACAGTGCGGGTGCGGATATGGCGGAAGTAGGCGTTTGAGGAGAGGGTGAGGCGCGAAGACAGGGCGCGCTGCACCGTGAGGTTCAGGAAGGGCGAGCGGTTGCCGGTGAAGTCCGGCTTGGTGTTGATGCTCCGGAAATCCCGTTCGAGGAGGCGAATATCCTGCAGGCCGTTGCCGACCAGGGCGTTGTTGGCGTAGGCCATGGTGAGGCCGATGGCGGTGCGATCGCGTTGGTAACCGACTTTGGTGAAGAGCTGACGGACGTTGGAGGGAGAGGAGTCGCGCCAGCCGTCTTCGAAGAAGAGATTGCCGCCGGTGAACCAGTGGAAGCCGTTCGAGAGGCTGGCGCCGTGTTCGAACTCGGCGACTTTGCGGCCGAAGCTGCCGCCGGAGAGGGTGAGGGCGGATCCGGGGTGGGTGCGGCCGTCTTTGGTCCGCATCGAGAGGGCGCCGCCGAGGGTGTTGAGGCCGAAGAGCGGATTCGAGCCGGGGATCAGCAACATTTCGGCGATGGCCATGCGGGGGATGAGGTCCCAACTGACGACGTCGCCGAAGGGTTGATTGAGGCGGACGCCATCCAGATAAAGAGACACGCCCTGGGGGGTGCCGAGGAGGGGGGAGGCGGTGTAGCCGCGATAGTTGAGATCGGGCTGGAGGGGATTGCCCTGGATTTCGTTGAGGAAGACGCCGGGGAGGCGGCGGTTGGCGAAGTCGGCGAGGTCGATGGCGCCGGAGGCGGAGAGGTCGGCGGCGGTGGCGGCCTGGACGGGGGCGGGGATTTCGTCGGGGGTTTGGTTCAGGCCGGGAAGGGGGGTGGTGGCGATGACGGCGACGGTGTAGGCGGGGGCGCCTACGACGAGGACGATGGTTTTCGAGAGGGGAGCGTCGAGGGGGAGGAGTTCGGAGTGGGTGACGAAGCCGGGGTGGGAGAGGGAGAGGCGGTAGCGGCCGGGGGGGAGATCGAGGGTGGTTGGGCCCTGGGGGTTGGCGGTGAAGCGGGTGGAGACGCCGGTGGCGAGGTGGTCGAGCTGGCCGGTGGCGCGGACGGGTGCGCCGGAGGGGTCGGTGATGGTGAGGGTGAGGACGGAGGCCAGGAGGAAGAGCAGGTTCACAGAGGGATATTCGCGCAGGGGGGAGTTTGTTCAGGGTATTTTTAGAGAATGCCGGATGGAGCGATTTGGCCGGGCGGGGTTTGGCCGCAGGCGAGGGAGGTGGCGGAGATGTACGGGCAGTGGCGGGGGCCGCTGCTGCGTTATCTTGGGGCTCTGGGGTTGCCCGGGGCGGATGCGGAGGACGTGGCGCAGGAGGTGTTTCTGGCGCTGTGTCATCATTTGCGGCGGGAGGGGGGCCGGGAGAATTTGCGGGGTTGGGTGTTCCGGGTGGGGCATAACCTGGCGCTGCGGCGGCGGGAGCAGAGGGGGCGGACGGTGGAGGAGGTGGAGGTGGCGGATCCGGCGCCGGGGCCGGAGGAGTTGGCGTTGCTGAGCTGCCGGCGGGAGCGGCTGCAGGCGGTGGTGGCGGCGCTGCCGGAAAGGGACCGGTGGTGTTTGTTGCTGCGGGCGGAGGGGCTGCGGCACCGGGAGATTGCGGAGGTGGTGGAGATTTCGCTGGGGGCGGTGGCGGCGGCGCTGGGGCGGGCGGTGGGGAAGCTGGCGGCGGTGGAGGGGCGATGAGGCGCGGTAGGAGCGGGGAGTTGACGGCGATGTTGGCCGGGGAGTGTGCGGTGCCGGGCGCATCGGCATTGGGCGCGGAGTGGAAGCGCACGGTGCAGGAGTTTGCGGCGATGCGCCGGGACGGGCGGAGAGAAGAGGGGCGGGGGCGGTTGGCGGTGGAGGGGCGATGAGGCACTGCACGGACGCGGAGTTGATGGCGATTCTGGACGGGGAGGGGGAGCGCGCCCATTTCGACGGGTGCGCGCAGTGCCGGACGCGGGGGGCGGAGCTGGCGGGGGCGCTGCGGGAGTTTACTGCGCTGCACCGGGGCGGGTGGGGGGCGGGTTGGGGGAGGTATGCGGCGGCGGCGGCGGCGTTGGTGGTGGTGGGCGGGATGGGGCTTTGGCTGCTGCGGGGACGGACGGATTTGCCGGATGCGGCGTTGACGCCGGGGGCGACGCGGCCGATGACACAGGCGGAGGTTTGCGTGGCGGCGGCGCAGGATGACGAGCAAAGGGCGCCGCGGGAGATGGCGGCGGAGGTGTTTGCGCGATACGGGATCCGGAATCCGGCGCCGCGGGCGTACGAGGTGGATTATCTGATTTCGCCGGCGCTGGGCGGGGCCGAGGAGATCCGGAACCTGTGGCCGCAGCCCTACGGCGGGAGTGTGTGGACGGCGCGGGTGAAGGATGCGCTCGAAGATTATCTGCGCAAGCGGGTTTGCAATGGGCGGCTGGAGCTGGCCACGGCGCAGGAGGAGATCGCCACGGATTGGATTGGGGCCTACCGGAAGTATTTTCAGACGGACCGGCCGCTGCGGGAGCACGCGGGGTTTGTGAAAGACCGGCCCTGGGAGTAGCGGGAGCGCGATATAGTTTAGCCATGCTCCGCTTGGCGGCCTTTTTTCCTGTTTTGTTGCTGGCGCAGGAGCCGGTGATTGATCGCTACTGCAAGGGCTGCCACAACGCGCAGACGAAGGTGGCGGGGTTGGCGCTCGATACGGTGAAGGCGGACGATGCGGCGAGCTGGGAGAAGGTGCTGCGGCGGGTGCGGGGCCGGACGATGCCGCCGGCGGGTTTGCCGCGGCCGGGAGAGGCGGAGTACGAGGGGCTGGTGGCGCGGCTCGAGAAGCGGCTGGACGCGCGGCCCATGGACCCGGGGCGGACCGATACGTTCCGGCGTTTGAACCGGACGGAATACCAGAACGCGATCCGGGATCTGCTGGCCGTGGAGGTGGACGTAACCGGACTGCTGCCGGCCGATGATGTGAGCCGGGGGTTTGACAACGTGACGGTGGGCAATCTTTCGCCGACGCTGCTCGAGCGCTACCTGGGCGCGGCGCGGAAGATCGGCCGGCTGGCGATTGGCATTGCGCCGAAGCAGGCGGGGGGCGAGACGGTGCTGCTGCCGCCGGACCTGACGCAGGAGGAGCATTTTGAAGGGCTGCCGCTGGGGACGAGGGGCGGGACGGCGGTGCGGTACACGTTTCCGCTGGACGCCGAGTACGAGATTCAGGTGCGGCTGCAACGGGACCGGAACGAGCACGTAGAGGGGCTGCGGGGGCAGCACACGGTGGAGCTGCTGCTGGACGGCGAGCGCATTCAGGCGTTTGTGGCCAAGCCGCCGGCGCCGGGGAAGGACCACGCGGGGGTGGACCGGGAGTTCAACGTGCGGGTGCGGGTGAGCGCGGGGCCGCACACGGTGGCGGCAGTGTTTCCGAAGCAGGCTTCGGCGATGCTCGAGACCGAGCGGCAGCCTTACCAGGCGCACTTCAACATGGACCGGCATCCGCGGATTACGCCGGCGGTTTTTTCGGTGACGGTGAACGGGCCATACAACGCCAAGGGGCCGGGCGATACCCCGAGCCGGCGGGCGATTTTTGTTTGCTCGACGCAGGACGAGGCTTGCGCGACCCGGATTGTGAGCCGTCTGGCGCGGCGGGCCTACCGGCGGCCGGTGCGGGCGGCGGACCTGGCGGTGCCGATGCGGTTTTTCCGCGAGACGCAGGGGAAAGAGGGGTTTGAGGCGGGGATTGAGATGGCGCTGCGGGCGGTGCTGGTGAGTCCGGAGTTTTTGTTCCGGGTGGAGCAGGACCCGGCGGGGGTGAAGCCGGGGACGGCGTACCGGATTAGCGAGTTGGAGCTGGCGTCGCGGCTATCGTTTTTTCTGTGGAGCAGTATTCCGGATGAGGAGCTGCTGGGGTTGGCCGAGCGGGGGGAGCTGCGGAAGCCGGGGGTGCTGAGCGGGCAGGTGCGGCGGATGCTGGGCGATGAGCGGGCGCGGATGCTGGTGACGAATTTCGCGGACCAGTGGCTGCAACTGCGGAATGTGGCGGCGGCGACGCCGGATATGCGGGCGTTTCCGGACTTTGACGATAATCTGCGGAAGGCGTTCCGGCGGGAGACGCATCTGTTTTTAGAGAGCGTGCTGCGGGAGGACCGGAGCGTGACGGAGTTGCTGCGGGCCAACTACAGCTTCTTGAACGAGCGGCTGGCGAAGCACTACGGGGTGGCGGGGGTGTACGGGAGCCGGTTTCGGAAGGTGACGTTTGGCGAGGGGGCGGAGCGGGGCGGGCTGCTGCGGCAGGGGAGCATTTTGACGGTGACGTCGTATGCGACGCGGACTTCGCCGGTGATTCGGGGCAAGTGGGTGCTGGACAATATTCTGGGGGTACCGCCGCCTCCCCCGCCGCCGAACGTGCCGGCGCTTGAGGAGACCAAGGCGGCGATGAAGAAAATGACGGTGCGGGAGCGGCTGGCCGAGCACCGGAGGAACCCGGCGTGCGCGGGTTGCCATAAGCTGATGGACCCGGTGGGGTTTGCGCTGGAGAACTATGACGCGGTGGGGCGTTGGCGGCGGGCCGAAGACGGGGTGCCGGTGGATGTGAGCGGGGGGCTGCCGGACGGGGCGCAGTTTAGCGGGGTGGCGGGCCTTGAGAAGGCGCTGCTGACGCGGCCCGAGCTTTTTGCTACAACCGTTACAGAGAAGCTGTTGACGTACGCGCTGGGCCGCGGGGTGGAGTTTACGGACGCCCCGGCGGTGCGGCAGATTGTCCGGCAGGCCGAACGCAACAATTTCCGGTTTTCCTCGCTGCTTGAGGGGATTGCCGGCAGCCCGTCGTTTCAGATGAGGAGAGCCCAATGATCATCACAAAGAAAGCCCTGCCCCGGCGCGCGCTGCTGCGCGGGATGGGGGCTACGTTAGCGCTGCCGCTGCTCGATGCGATGGCGCCGGCGTTGAGCGCGGCGGCGGCGCCGGTGCGGAGGCTGGGTTATGTGTACATGCCGATGGGCGCGCACATTGCGGAGTGGACGCCGCCGGGGGCGGACCTGCGGACGCTGTCGCCGACGCTGCGGAGTCTGGCGCCGGTGGTGGATTACGTCTCGGTGCTAAGTAACATGGAGCTGCGGAATGCTTATCCGGGGACGCATGCGACGTCGAACGCGGCGTTTTTGAGCGCGGCGACGGCGAAGTGGACCGAGAGCACGGATTACCAGTTGGCGACAACGGCGGACCAGGTGGCGGCGCAGCAGATGGGGCAGGGGACGCGGCTGCCATCGCTCGAGCTGGCGATGGACCTGTTGACGACAGTGGGGCAGTGCGATAACGGGTATGCGTGCGTGTATCAGAACAACCTGTCGTGGTCGTCGCCGACGACACCGCTGCCGGCGGAGGCGCATCCGCGGATTGCGTTTGAGCGGCTGTTTGGCGACGGGGGCAGCGCGGCGGACCGGCAGGCGGAGTTGCGCAAGGATGCGAGTCTGCTGGATTGGATGAGCGCCGATATTGCGCGTTTGCAGCGGAAGCTGGGGGCGGGCGACCGGACGAAGGTGAACGAGTATCTCGATACGGTGCGCGAGGTGGAGCGGCGGATTCAGAAGGCGGAGAAGGCCACGGCGGAGTCGAAGCTGCCGGATCTGGACCGGCCGGTGGGGGTGCCGGCCTCCTACGCCGAGCACGCCAAGCTGATGTTTGACTTGCAGGTGCTGGCGCTGCAGGGGGATGTGACGCGGGTGACGACGTTCCAACTGGCGCGGGAGACGAGCACGCGGACGTATCCGGAGATCGGGGTGCCGGACGCGCACCATCCGTTGACGCACAACGGCGGGGACCCGGAGAAGCTGGCGCGGGTAGCGAAGATCAACGCGTTTCACGTTTCGCTGTTTGCTTATTTCCTTGAGAAGCTGCAAGCGACGCCGGACGGGGACGGGAGTCTGCTGGACCACTCGATTTATCTTTACGGCAGCGGGATGGGGAACGCGGACAAGCATGACCATGTGAACCTGCCGATTCTGGTGGCGGGCGGGTTGGCGGGGCGGAAGGCCGGGGGGCGGCACCTGCGGTACACGAAGCCGGAGCCGCTGGCGAATCTGCATTTGACGCTGCTGGACCGGGTGGGCGTGCGGCTGGACCGGTTTGCCGATAGCACGGGGAAGATTCCGGAATTGACGGCGGTGTAGGGATGCGGCGCTGGGCAGTAGGATTGGTTTTGGCGGGGGTGCTGGCGGCGGCGGACGGGTCGACGCCGCTGCACCGGGCGGCGTATGCGGACGACCTAGCGGCGGTGGAGCGGCTGCTGCGGGGCGGGGCGGACGTGAAGGAGGCCAACCGGTACGGGGTGACGGCCTTGTCACTCGCCTGCACGAACGGGAACGGGGCGATGGTGGCGCGGCTGCTCGAGGCCGGGGCGGATGCGAACACGGCGCTGCCGGGCGGGGAGACGGCGTTGATGACGGCGGCGCGGACAGGGAGCGTGGAGGCGGTGCGGGCGCTGCTAAGCAAAGGCGCGGACGTGAAGGCGCGGGAGAGCAAGCAGGGACAGACGGCGCTGCACTGGGCGGCGGCGGAGGGCCATGCGGCGGTGATTGCGGAGTTAGTGAAGGCGGGGGCGGTGGTGGAGGACCGGCTGGACTCGGGCTACACGCCGCTGCTGTTCGCGGTGCGGGAGGGGCGGATTGCGGCCGTGAAGGCGCTGCTCAAGGCGGGGGCGGAGGTGAACGATACGACGCCGGTGGGCGGGCGGCGGACGGCGCCGGCGAAGTCGCCGCGGCAGGGAACGTCGGCGCTGATCCTGGCGACGCTGAATGCGCATTATGAGTTGGGCCGGGTGTTGCTCGAGGCCGGGGCGAACCCGAACGCGGACGGGCCGGGCTATACGGCGTTGCACGCGGTGACGTGGGTACGGAAGCCGGGGCTGGGGGACAACGACCCGGCGCCGCAGGGATCGGGCGAGTTGACGAGTCTCGAGTTTGTGAAGGCGCTGGTGGCCAAGGGGGCCGACATCAACGCGCGGATGGGGAAGAAGATTGGCGTGGGGATGACGGGGTTGAACACGGCCGGGGGGACGGCGTTTTTTCTGGCGGCGCGGACGGCGGATGCGGAGTTGATGCGGCTGCTGGCGCAGTTGGGGGCGGATACGAAGCTGGGGAACGCGGACGGGTCGACGCCGTTGATGGCGGCGGCGGGATTGGGCACGCGATCGCCGGGGGAGGACGCGGGGACGGAAGCGGAGGTGATGGAGGCGATCGAGGTGGCGATCGAGTTGGGCAACGACGTTAATGCCGTGGACCAGAACGGGGAGACGGCGATGCACGGGGCGGCGTATAAGAACCTGCCGGGGGCGGTGCGGCTGCTGGCGAAGCGGGGGGCGAAGCGGGAGGTGTGGGACCGGAAGAACCGTTTTGGGTGGACGCCGATGCGGATAGCGGAGGGTTACCGGTTTGGGAACTATAAGCCGTCGGATGTGACGATGGCGGCGTTCCGGGAGTTGCAGTAGGGAGGCAGGTAATGATTGGTCAGTTGCGGCGGGCGGCCGGATGGTTGGACGACCAGGTGCGGTTTGCGGACATCCGCTGGCAACGACTGGGGGCGGACGGGCATAACATCGATGCCTGGATCTGGCCAAGCCTGGTGGCGGCGGCGCTGTGGACGGGGATGCCGCGGTGGGGTTGGCGGCTGGCGGTGGGGTGGGTGGTGGGGTTGGCGGCGTACGCGCTCTTCCGGGCGGGACGGCGCCATTTGCTGGTGACGCAGGTGGCGGCGCTGGGGCTGTTGGGGGCAGGGATCTGGTGGTTTGGTCCGGATCAGGCGCCGGAGGGCGGGGGGGTGTACCGGCATTTGCTGATCCCGGTGACGGCGGGGGTGGGGGTGGTGCTGCTGGTGGCGGCGCAGTTGGCGCGGGTGTTGGTGGGGCCGTTGGCGGCGGGGTCGACTTATGCGCAGGGGCTACGGGTGACGGAGCTGTTTCAATCACGGGGGAGAACGGCGCCGGCGGAGGGGCGGGCGCTATTGTGGCAGCTGATTACGGGTTTGTCTGGCGGCGCGGGGCTGCTGCTGCTGCCGGCGGCGGTGGCGGTGTTGGTGGCGCCGCCGGCGTACACGGGGGTGGCGGGGGTGGCGGTGTTGGGCGGGATGGGGCTTTTGGTGGTGTTCACGGCGCTGAACGAGCGGCTGTATGCGATGGTGCGGATTTTGACGGTACGCTGGTTCCGGAACGCGGCGTTGGGGGTTTCACTGTTGCTGATGGCGCTGGGGGCGGCGCGGATGGCGGGAGTTTCGTATGTGACGACCGTGTTTGATGGGGCGACGGGGCTGGAGATTGTGCTGTTTTTGGGCTACGCGTACGCGATCACGTGGTGGTACGACTACTGGACGGAGCGTTTGGTGGGGCAGGAGTTGTTGGGGGTGCTGGGCGGGGGCGGCGAGTCAACGGAGATTCCGTACCTTTACGAGGGGCCGGCGGTGACGCGGGTGCCGGCGGATCAGCGAGCTTTGGCGCTGCATGGGCTGGGGCGTTTTGTGGCGTACCGGCCAAACGGGGAGTTGCCGTACTTTGAGGCCTGGTCTTTCCGGGATCTGTTTGTGCACCTGGCGGCGACGGGCAACCCCGGGGGGAAGGCCGAGCCGAAGCCGCGGCGGATTGACCGGCGGCTGAGCCAGTATTTCGGATCGGTGGGATTGTTGGCGGCGGTGTTGTTGGGCGGGGGGATGTGGTGGTTGAGCTTGCAGACGCAGATTCCGGGACTGGTGGCGGCGTCGGGGCCGGGAAACGGGAAGCGGCTGGCGGAGTTGGTGGGATGTGGCGGGGGACCGCGGATTCTGGTGGCGGCGTCGGGCGGGGGTACGCGGGCGGCGCTGTTTACGGCGGCGGTGCTCGAGGGGATAACGCAGCGGGGGCCGGCGGGGTCGGTTGTGGCGGGTGTCGGGGTATCGGGCGGGTCGGCGGCGCTGGCTTACTACGCGGGGAGGCGGCCGGAGCTGCTGGTTCCGGAGGTGGCGGCGTGGGACCGGTTTCACGACAAGATGAGCGAGCCGTACATCGCGGACGTGATCGACCGGGCGTCGGAGTGGCGGATGGTGAAGGGCGGGCGGCTGGGGATTTTGCTGGCGGAGAGTTTTGAGCGGCGGTGGGCGTTGGGGGCGCGGCAGCGGATGGGGGAGGTGGGCGACTTTGGATTGATGCTGAACACGACGCTGGCGGGGCGGTTCGCCTGGGCCGGGCAGGAGGGCGGGTTGACGCTGGCGGAGGCGGCTTCGGCGCGTTTGGGGGAGACGAGATCGGAGGTGGCGGGGGGACGGCTGGTATTGACGAACCTGGCGCTGCGGGAGGCGTTTCCGCGCTCGGCGTTGCCGTTTGTGGCGAAGGATCCGCTGCCGGTGCTGGTGGATGACCCGGCGACGCCGCTTGAGAAGGCCGCGGCGCTGAGCGCGAACTTTCCGCCGGTGTTTTCGAATGCGGCGGTGGATGTGGGGGGACGGGACCGGTACTGGGTGACGGACGGGGGTGCGGCGGACAACCGGGGCCTGGAGATGCTGCTTTACGCGCTGCGGGCGAAGACGCTGCCGTGTGCGGTGCCGCCGGAGGTTCATGTGGTGGTGATTGAGGCGTCGGGGCTGAGCGGGAGGTATAGCCAGGACCGGGGGATCGGTTCGGCGATGGGGGCGGGGGCGCAGTTTGCCGGGCAGTTGAACGTGGAGTTGGCCCGGCAGTTGCCGGGGGTGCGGTTTCATCTGGTGGCGATGCCGGAGGAGCTGAGAAAGGCCGAATCGTTTGGCACGCACTGGATGCTGCAGCCCTCCATTGCGGTGCGGACGAAGGCGGGGGAGGAGGTGTTTGGGGGAGTGGAGGTGGTGCGGGCGTTGCGGGGGAGTTACGGTTGCCGGGCGGGAGCGGCGCCGGAGCGGCTGCGGGCGTTGATTACGGAGTCGCCGGAGTTTCGGGAGGGGTGGTGTAGCCTCGAGCGGGCGCTGAGGGGGCGAGGGTGTTTGTGTGAGCCGTAAGTGGGGGTGACGGGTAGGGTATGCTGGCGGCATGGATCTGGAACTGCGGGACAGCGTAGCGGTGGTGACGGGCGGGGCGAGCGGCATTGGCCGGGCTTGCGTGGAGGCTTTGGAGCGGGAGGGATGCCGGGTGGCGGTATGGGACCGGCAGGGGCCGGGAAGCGTGGACGTGAGCGTGCTCGAGTCGGTGCAGGAGGCGCTGCGGGAGACGGAGGCGCGGCTGGGGCCGGTACGTCATCTGGTGCACGCGGCGGCGATGGGGTCGGGGAAGTTTGGCTTTCCGTTTTTGAATCTGGCGCCGGGGGATTGGCCGCGGGTGCTCGAGGTGAACATCCTGGGGATGGTGAACGTGGCGCAGGTGTTGGCGCCGGGGATGATGGAGCGGCGGGCGGGGACGATGGTGTTTCTGGCGTCGGTAGCCGGGCAGATCGGTTCACAGACGGACCCGCCGTATTCGGCGAGCAAGGCGGCGAATATCAATTTTGCGCAGTGTCTGGCGAAGGATCTGGCGCCGTACGAGGTGCGGGTGAATACGGTGAATCCGGGGATGGTGAAGACGCCGCTGAATCGGGCGGTGTGGCAGGCGTGGCATGACCAGCAGCCGGTGGGGGGGCGGAAGAGCTATGAGGAATGGGCAGGGGAGAAGGTGAGGGCGGTGGCGCCGTTGGGGCGGTGGCAGGAGCCGGCGGAGATTGCGGATATGGTGGCGTTTTTATCGTCGGCGCGTGCGCGGTCGGTAACGGGGCAGACGATTAATGTGGATGGGGGGCAGGTGATGCACTGGTAGGGGTCCAGCGGGTGATGGCGGCGCCGAGGGTGGGGAGGTCGATGGGTTTAGTGAGGTAGTCGGCCATGCCGGCGGCGAGGCAGCGGTCGCGGTCGCCCTGCATGGCGTTGGCGGTGATGGCGAGGATGGGGATGCGTTCGTTTTCCGACCAGCGCTGGTGGAGGGCGCGGGCGGTGGCGAGTCCGTCCATGCCGGGCATCTCCCAGTCCATGAGGATGAGGTCGAAGGGGCGGGTGGTGGTGACGGCGAGGGCCTCTTCGCCGGAGTTGACGAGGGTGGGCTGGCAGCCGAGTTTCTTGAGCATGAGTTCGAGGACACGGCGATTGACGGGATTGTCTTCGACGACGAGGACGCGGGAGGACTTGAGGGGCAGACGGGCGGGGCGCGCGGCGGCGGCGGGGAGGGCCTCGGCGGCGGGGGCGAGGGGAAGCGCGAGGGTGAAGACGGAGCCTTTGCCCTGCTCGGAGGCGAGGGTGAGGCTGCCGCCCATGAGTTCGGCGAGACGGCGGGAGATGGAGAGGCCGAGGCCGGTGCCGCCGCGCCAGCGGGCGATGGGGTCTTCCCCTTGGGCAAAGACTTCGAAGAGGCGGGACTGATCTGCGGGAGAGATGCCGACGCCGGTGTCGGTGACGGTGAATTTGGCGAGGAGTTCCTGCCGCGGAGCGGGTTCGACGGAGAGGCCGAGGGTGACTTCGCCATGGTCGGTGAATTTGATGGCGTTGCTAACGAGGTTGACGAGGATCTGGCGGAGGCGGAGTTCGTCGGCGGCGACGAGAGGGAGGTCGGCCGGGAGGGGGGCGATAGTGAGTTGGAGGCTCTTTTCGAGGGCGCGGGCGCGGAAGAGGCGTTCGACCTCCTGAAGCTGGGCGGGGAGGGAGAGGGGGGCGAGGCGGATATCGATTTTGCCGGATTCGACTTTGGCCAGGTCGAGGATTTCGTTGAGGAGGCCGAGGAGGGCTTCGGCGGATTCGTTGATGGTGGTGGCGAGTTCGCGCTGGGGGGGGGGAGGCTGGTTTGGAGGAGGAGGCCGGCCATGCCGAGGATGCCGTTCATGGGGGTACGGATCTCGTGGCTCATTTTAGCGAGGAAGGCGGATTTGGCGCGGTTGGCGGCCTCGGCGGCGAGGCGGGCGCGGCGGAGGCGGAGAGTTTGCCAGCCGAGGAGGAGGCAGGCGAGGGCGAGGGCGGAGAGGCCGTACCAGAGCTGTTGGGTGCGGCGACCGGATTCGAGGAACTCGGAGATGGTGAACAGCTGACTGGAGGTGGCGATGCCCCAATTGAAGCTGATGGAGGCGAAGCGGCCGCTGCGGGTCATGCGGTTGAGTTCTTCGCGGAGCTGGTTGGCGACGCGGGTGGCTTCGCGGTCGCGGGAGTTGGCGGCGATGGAGAACACGAGGTCCCAGTCGGGGAGGGTATGGAGGGCAATGCGGCGGGCGCCGCAGGAGGTTGGTTTCGAGGAGAGGACACCGTCGCTCATGCCTTCGGCGACGAGAGCGGCATCGGCCTGGCCGCGGCAGAAGGCGTCGAAGGCGGCGAGCTGGTCCTGGACCTCGACTTCGGTGGCGCCGGGGGCGATGCGCTGGCTCCAGGTGGCGGCCTGGCCGCCGCGGGCGCGGGCGAGGCGGAGGCCGGCCCAGCGGGTGGGCAGGGGTTGGGATTCGGCGGTGATGAGCCAGTAGGCGAGGCGATGGTAGGGTGCACTGAAGTGGAGGGAGGGGGGGAGATCCGGGCTGGGGGCGAGGAAGGGCCAGAGGTCGATACGCGCGGCGGCGAAGGCGGCGGCGGGGCCTTCGTTGGCGGGCACCCAGTCGAGTTGGACGCCGAGGTTGTGGGCGGCCTCCTGAAAGCCTTGGGGAACGGGTCCGATGGGCCGGCCCTGGGGCGAGAGGTTCATGGCGGGAGGCAGGGCGCTGAAGCCGACGCGGTAGACGCGGGTGCGGTCGACGGGGAGCCTGCCTTCGAGAAGGAGGTAGAGGCCAGCGCCGAGGGTGGCGAGGAGGGTGATTCCGGCGAGGCGCCCCATCCAGGGTCGGCGAGGAGACATAGTACGCTGGTCATCTTAGCAGGGCGGGTAGCAAAAAGGGCCTCCCTTGCCAGGAGGCCCTTTTTGTTGATGCGGCGATGCGTTGCGGCGGTTGGCTAGAAGAGGAACTTCAGGCCGAACTGCTGCTGACGCATGTTGGTGGCGGTGCCGGTGATGTTGCCGAAGTTAGTGGCGCCCACAACATACGAGGTGTTGGGGTTGCCGAAGTTCGGATGGTTGAGGGTGTTGAAGGTTTCCCAACGGAACTGGAGCTTCAAGTTATCGGTGATGGTGAAGTTCTTGAAGAGGCTCCAATCGAAGTTGACGAGGCCCGGTCCGCGGAGGAAGTTGCGGGGTGTGTTGCCGTAGGTGAACTCCGCGGGAAGGGCGAAGCCGCTGATGTTGACACAATTGATGAGCTTGCCGCTGCCGCAGTTGACGGAAATCGGCGTGCCGGAGAAGTTGGCGCGCTGGGTACCCTGGCCGACGTTGGCGCGGTCCAGGGCGAGCACGGCGCTGAAGGGCAGACCGGACTGGATGGTGGTGATGCCGTTCATCTGCCAGCCGCCGAGCGTGTTCTTGAGGAACTTGTTCGAAGTGCTGTTGAAGAACGGAATCTCGTAGTTATAGCTGGCCACGGTGCGATGGGGGATATCCCAGTTGGCGCGGCCGTAGTCGAGGCGCCAGTTGAAGGGATCCATGACGTTTGAGCCGCTGTTGGAGTCGGTGGCGACGTCGAGGACCTTCGAGTAGGTGTAGCTGAAGAGGGTGGTGAGACCCTTGAAGCCGTTCTGGCGGTAGACGAGGCTGAGACCGTTGTATTTGGAGTTCAGGTCGTTGGTGATCTGCCGGATGACGGCGAAGCGCGGGTTGGGACGGCGATCGTTGATGCTGCCCGGGCCCGGCCGCGGCGTGTTGAGGAAGAAGCTGCGGTCGAGGTGGTAGGCGTAGTTGCCGAGGTACTCGACGGCGATGCCGGCGCTGCGCCAGAGGCCGCGCTCAATGCTGAGGCTCCACTGGTTCATGGAACCGTTAGGCAGGTAGGGGCTGATGTGGAACGCGTTGGGCCGCGCCGAAACGGTACCGCCCGCAGCGGGGAGGGGGTTCGACAGGGTCAGAGCGTTCGAGGGGAGAATGCCGTTGACGAGCGAGTTGTTGAAGGTAAAGATCGTCGAAAACGGGGGATTGGTGGTGGCCAGAGTGAAGGAGTTCATCTGGTTGGGGTTGTAGTAGAGCCCGAAGCCACCGCGGATGACGAACTTCGACGGCATGCGGTAGGCAAAGCCGAAGCGCGGCGCGAAGTTGTTGCGGTCGGCTTGGTGGTAAGGGATCTTCGAGGGGACGGTGCCCGGGATAAAGGCCGTCTGCTCGGGATTCAGGATGGTGCCGTTGCCGGTGGTGGACTGGGGCACGATGGGGAGTTCATAGCGGATGCCGAGCGTCAAGGTGAGGCGGTTGGAGACCTGCCACTTGTCCTGGACGAAGAAGCCATGACGCCACTGCTGGCCGCCGCCGGGGACCAGGGGACCCGGGGTGGTGATGTTTTGCGGGAGGCCGAGCATGAAATCGGCCGGGGCGAAGCCGGTGAGCTGGCCGTTGAAGCCGAAGCCGCCGCGGGGGTTGTTGTTGGCCGTGCGATTGGTGATGACCTGGCGGCTATCGATACCGAAGGCGATGTTATGCGCCGACTTGATGATGCTGGTGGTGTTGGAAACCTGGTGGGTTTCGTCCTGCTGGAACCAGTTGGTGGAGCTCATGTTCTGGCCGCCGATGGCCATGTAGTTGGCGATGCCGAGCGAGGGCAGACCGGGGTTGGAGGCGGAGGTCGCAAAGCCGGGGATGCCCAGGTCGCTGCCAGCGGTGGCCGGGAAGCGCTTGCCGGGGGTGAAGAAGTTCAACGCGTCGATCGTCGTGTACTGGTCGCCGTAGCGGAAGTCGTTCACGATGGAGGAGTTGAAGATCTTGGTGTAACCGACGACCCAGTTGCGATCGCCAACGGGCTGTTCAGAACCATTGAAGGGGTTCGAGTTTTCGTTGAGCAGAACGGTGGTGTTGGTGACGTAACGGAAGAAGAAGCGGTTGTTTTCGCCGATCGACTGATCGAGACGACCGACGTACTGCCGACCGGTGTTGTTGGCCGCGACGTTGGTGTTGTAGTTCTGCAACAAGCCCGAAGCGTTGGGCAGGGGCATGTAGGCCAGCGAACGGGTGGCCTGGGGGGCGATGCGGTTGTTCGGAACGATGTTGCCGGGGAAGGGGTTGCCGGTGAGGGGGTCACGAGCGATGGTAGTGGTTTCGCTGAAGTTGCCCTGGCGCATCAACGGGGTGAAGACGCTGTCGATGACCGGTGCTTGGGAGACGAGGCGAAGCTCCTCCCAACCGAACATGAAGAAGGTCTTGTTCTTGCCGTTGTAGAGTTTCGGAATGACGACCGGGCCGTTGAACTGGACGCCGAACTGGTTTTGGCGCAGGGGCGGCTTGTTGCGGCCCTGGGGGAGGAAGAAGGGCTTGGCATCAAGCTTCTGGTTGCGGAGGAACTCGTAGGCCGCACCGTGGAAGCTGTTGCTTCCGGACTTGGTTACCATGTTCACCTGGACGCCGAGATAGCCGCCGTACTGGGCGGGGTAGGTGCCGGTCTGGACCTGCACTTCGGCGACGGCGTCGACGGAGGGGCGCAGCGTGGTGGTCGTGATGAGGTTGGACATGATGCTCACGCCATCGAGGGAGACGCTGTTGGTGATTTCGCGCAAGCCCGCGCCGATATAGGCTTCGCCGCCACCGGGGTTGCTGGTGCCGCGGGCGCCGAAGATGACGCCGGGGGTGGTGATGGCCAGGCGCATCGGGTTGCGGCCATTGAGGGGCAGTTCGGCGGTGCTCTTGGTGGAGATTACTTCGTTCATCGACGCTTCGTCGGTCTTGATCGGCGGAATGTCGGCGGTGACTTCGACGCGGGTATCGACCGAGCCGACTTTGAGAGCGAAGTCGGAACGAACAGTTTGGTTCGCGCTGAGGCTGATGTCCTTGGTGCTGCTGGTGCTGAAGCCGGTTTTCTGGACGGTGACGGTGTAGACGCCGGCCTTGAGGAACTGGAATTCGTAGTTGCCCGTGTCGTTGGATGTGGCGTTTACCGATTCCCCGGTATTTTGGTTGAGGGCGGTGACCTGGGCACCGGCGATGCTGGCGCCGGAGGCGTCAGCGACATTGCCGACGATCGAGGTGTTGCTGGCGAGCTGGGCCAAACCGGGGAGAGCGAGAGCGAAACACAGCAGAGCTGGGGAAGACCAGCGTTGCGCGGGTAGCTTCATTATAAATAGACCTCCAGAAGGATAGGGTTCAAGAGATGGACCCTTGTCATTCCAGGTTAACACTTCGAGCCGAGCGGGGTTCCCGGCCTGCACGGAGATTTTCCAATTGAAACGGCCGGCCGGCAGGCGGCCGCTCTACTCCGTGTGCGTCGCGAAGACGAGCCCGCTCGGCAGCTCTTCGCCGAACAGGCGGGCGAGGGACTCGGCCGAATCGGGGGCTTTGCCTTCGAGGCGGGCCAGGAGGGCGTCGGCGTCTTTGTGCGAGCGGAGGCGGGCAGCGGCCAAGCTGAGCGTGGCGGCGGGCAGGTCGAGGGTGGCGTTGCCCGTTTTTTGACAGAGCGCGACGAGGGTATCGGGAACCGGCGCGTGGGGCTGCTTGGCGAGTTGTTCGGCCCAGCGGGCGGCGGTGGCGGCGGGCAGCACCAGATTCAGGGGGGCGTAGAAGAGCTTGCGGGCGCCCAGGCGGCTGAGGCACCACAGGTCCGTGTCCGGGTGCGGCGATTGGTTGTTACGAAGCCGCTTGAGGCAGGCCTCGCCGAGTTCGGTGCGGGTGCCGGCAGGCAGGTGTTCGAGGCTGGCGGCGGTGCGCCAGAGTTCGCGCAGGAGGCTGGGGTTGATCCGCGGCGCCTTCTTGTTGCCCTTGGGCAGGATCTGATTGGCGATGCGCTGATAGATATCCGTCTGCTGGTTCCGGTTGAGCCCACCGGCAACGCGGCCCCAGAAGATCCACCACTCAATCTCCGGCTGGACCTGATTACCAAACGCGAGGCCACCGGCATAGACGCGGCGAGCCTGTTCAATACGAAGTTCGTCGCCGGGGAAGCCGAAGCCCGGGCGCAGGCAGAGGCCGGCGAGGTTCAGCCAGCGGGATTCGTGCGCGGCGGAGCGTTTGCGGCCTTCGGCGAGTTGCAGAAAGAGGTCGGCGAAACGGCGAATGACGCTCAACGGCCAACTGGCGCGGCCGAGACCGAGGAGTTGCTCGAGTTTAGCGGGAAGCTCTTCCGGAGGAAGGGTGGCGGCGGCGAAGGTTTGGCGGATCAACTCCTCGCACTGGGCGACGGCTTCGTCGGCGATGACGGTGGCGGCGCGGGTGGCGGTGGGGAGGGCGGATTTGCGGAGTTCGAACTGGAGACGCCAGCGGTTCTCACTGATCTTCGAATCACACCAGATTTCGAGCGTGCCGACGGCGGTGAGTTGGGCGCCGAGGCGGACGGGGACGAGCCGCTCGCCCGTGGGTTTGCCGAAGCGGATGAGGGCCTGGAGCGGGGCGTGGGCGTGGAGTTCGGGTTCGGCGGAGAGATCGACCACGTCGCCGATTTGATCTTCGGTGCGGTGGAGCGAGCTGTAGAGGCGGAAGCTGACGGGCCGGTTGGCCACAAGTTGGAGGCCTTCGTGGTCGATGGTCATCGCGGCGCCCTCTTCGCTGCCGCGGGGGGCTAGGCAGATGGACTGCTTGCGGTCCGGCGACAGGCCGATGAAGTAAGCCCGGGGCAGGCCGCCGCGGACGAGGACGCCCTTGCCGCCGGTGCGCACGTTGGCGTAGTAGGCGGCGCCGACGGCGACGGCGAGATCGAGGTCGCGATTTTCAAAGATCGCCGGGCGCTTGGCGAACCAGTGTTCGAGGACGTCGGCGACGCGCTGGCGGAGGAGTTCGGGGATGAAGAAGCCGCCGTTGAAGAGAATAGCGTCGGGGCCGTCGGTGATGCCGTTGTCGGCGAGGAAGGCGGCCAGATGCCTGGTGACGGCGGGGTCGGAGACATAGGGCAGGCCGAGTTCGCGGAACAGGCTGCGCTTGTCGTCCTTCGGCCGTTCGGTGAGCGGGGCGGCGGGCAGGAAGCCGTCGAGGGCGAGTTCGAGGGCTTCCGCGCGGAGAATCTCCGAGCGGAGGGTGCCGCCGATGAGGGAGCTGCCAGCGCCGAGGACGGTGATCTCCACCTTTTCGAGATTGGGTTCGTTCAGCAAACGCTCCTTGGCGGCGGCGCACTGGCGGCGGAGGGCGGAGCGCTGGCGGAGAGAGAGCTGTTGGCCGAGTTTGGCTTCGACGAGCCAGGCGAGGGTGAGGTCGAGGTTATCGCCGCCGAGGAGCAGGTGTTTGCCGACGGCGGTGCGGGTGAATTCGACGAGGTCGCCGGTGCGGGAGACTTTGATGAGAGTGAAGTCGCTGGTGCCGCCGCCGACGTCGCAGATGAGAACGGTCTGGCCGTCGAAGAGCTGTTTTTGGGAGGCGGTGAGGTGGTTGGCGATCCAGGAGTAGAAGGCGGCGGCGGGCTCTTCGATGAGGGTGATGCGGTCGAGGCCGGCCTGGGCGGCGGCCTGGACGGTGAGTTCGCGGGCCTCTTCGTCAAACGAGGCGGGGACGGTGAGGACGATGTCCTGGGCGGCGAGCGGGGTTTCCGGATGAGCGGCGTCCCAGGCTTGGCGGATATGGCGGAGGAATGCGGCGGAGACTTCGACGGGGGAGAGTTCGCGGGCTTCGGGTTGGGCTTCCCAGGGGAGGATTTTGGCCGAGCGGTCGACGTCGGGGTTGGAGAGCCAGCTTTTGGCGGAGTGGACGGAGCGGGTGGGGGTGAGGGCGCCCTGTTCGCGGGCGTAAGCGCCGACGTAGGTCTGGTCGGCGAGGTAGAGGAAGCTGGGGAGGGTGCGAAGCTTTTCGAGGCGGCCCGGGGCGGTGAACTGGGGAATCTCGAAGACGCTGATGGCAGCGTCTTCGCTGGAGGGGTCCCAGTAGGCGAGGGCGGAGTTGGTGGTGCCGAGGTCGATACCGATCTTCATGAGCGTAGGTTGAATTCGAGTTTCCAGCGTTCTCCGGCGGCGGCGACGCAGTAGATTTCGAGCACGCCGGTTTCGGTGACCTGCGCTTCGAGCGAGACGCGGGCCGGAGCGCCGGAGAGGGTGACTTCCATGGGGGCCAGGGCTTCGACGCCGGGGGGGATGGGGTCGAGGAGGTCGCCGGGCTGGTCGTCTTTTCTGTTGGTGGAGGAGAAGAAGCGGAACTCGGCCGGTTCGCCGGTACGGAGGGAGAACTGATAGTCAGGCAGGGCCACCTTGGAGCCCTCTTCGAGGCCGAAGGGAACGACGGTGAGGGCCTTCATGGGCGCCGGGAAGCCGGGGACGGCGGGCATGGCGGATTCGATGCCGAGGTAATACGTGCGGGGCACGCCCCCGCGGATGCGCAGGCCGCGGCCCTGGCGGGCGAGGCCGTAGTAGGCCGCGCCGCGGGCGACGGCATGCATGAGGTCTTCGCCGCTGAGCACCTGAACGGGCGAGGGGAGCCAGGAGTTGAGGACGGCGAGGAGACGCTCGCGGAGGAGCGGAGCGTGGAAGACGCCTCCGTTGAAGAGAATGTGCGTGGGTTGCTGGCCGCGGAGGAAGGCGGCGAGGTGGCGGGTGATGGCGGGATCGGAGGCGTAGGGGAGGCCGACCTCCTGGAGGGCGGCGCGGCGGGGGGTGGCGGGGCGGCTGGCGGGATCGGCGAGGGGGAAGAAGCCTTCGAGGAGGACCTGTTCGAGGGTGGCGCGGCGGAGCGTGGCTTTCAGCGTACCGCCGATGAGGCCGGTGCCGCGGCCGAGGATGGTGACGGGCTCTTCGGCCTGGGTGGCGCCGGGGGCGAGGAGTTTTTCCTTGGCGACGCGGCAGCGCTGCCAGAGGGCGTGGACCTGGGCCGCGTCCAGTTTCGGCATCTCGGCTTCGACAGCGCGGGCGAGGGCGAGATCCATATTGTCGCCGCCCAGCAGGATGTGTTCGCCGACGGCGATGCGTTCGAGGGCCAATTCGCCGGAGTCGTCGGTGACGCGGATGAGGGTGAAGTCGGTGGTGCCGCCGCCGATATCGATGACGAGGATGAGGGCGCCGGGGTGGATGCGTTCGCGCCAGTCGGGATGGCGTTCGAGCCAGGCGTAGAAGGCGGCCTGGGGCTCTTCGAGGAGGACGGGGGTGGGGTAGCCGGCCTGGCGGGCGGCTTCGAGGGTGAGGTTGCGGGCGGCGGCGTCGAAGGAGGCCGGGACGGTGAGGAGGACGTTATGGGCGTCGAAATCCGGGGTGGCGGCGCGGAGGTGGGCGAGGTAGGCGCGGCTGGCTTCGACGGCGGACAGGTGGGGCATGTCGGCGGCGACGGCGAGCCAGGATTTGGCGGAGTGGACGAGGCGAGTAGGGTTTTCAGCGCCGCGCTTTTTGGCCAGTTCGCCGACGAGGTGGGGCGGATTGTCGTCCCAGGGCAGGGCGAGGGCGCCGGGAGCGAACTCGTTGGGCCGGGGCAGATAGAGACAGGAGGGCAGCAGCGACTCGGCGCGAACCTCGCCCGGGTTGACGAGTTGGGAGATCCCAAGGAGTTCGACGGCACCTTCTTCGGCGCGCGCGACGGCACAGTTGGTGGTGCCGAGGTCGATGCCAAGGGTTGGCTGCATGCTATTCAATTTCGATTTCGGCGGGGGCGAGGATGTGGACGGACATGGCCGGCTTGACTTCGGGCAGGTCGACCTTGGCGGCGTGCCAGCCTTTGTGGCGGAGGGTGCCGCCCTGGGGCTTGCCCTGGGCCGGTACGTTGCCGAGGAACTTGAGCGCGGCGTTGTCTTTGGCGAGGGGGCCGGCGGCGCGCGTTTCGGTGTAGGTGCCCTCGACGCCGTCGATGACCGGGGCGAGGGTGACATAGCGACCGATGGCCTTACCGGCCTGTTCGTGTAGGGTGCGCACGGCGGCGCCGACCTGGTCGTCCTGATAGGCGGAGATGTCTTCCATGAGGAAGTCGACGAGGCGGGCTTCGCGCTGGAGGATACCGAGCATTTGGAGGGCGCCGTCGCTGGTTTTGGCAACGGGCACGGGGGCGGCCTTGGGCTCCGGCTTCTTTTCGACGGCCTTGGTGTATCCGTAGGTTTTGGCTACGTCAGCGGGGAGGGTTCCCGAGAACAGGATTCCGAAAAAGGATGAAAAGGCGTCAGCGATACGAGACAACGAAAAGCTCCTGAAACCTTCAGGATACACCGTGCGCTACTGGACAGGCCCGTCGACCGGCCAATCGGCGAGCAGGTCGGGGGTGACCTGCTGGCGGGGGCGGGAGTTGGATTCCCGGGCGATGAGCAGGCTGCGTTCGGCGGTGACGATGGTGGACTCGTAGGATTTCTGGGCGCGGTCGAGGTCTTCGGCGCGGATGCCGCTGGCGACGAACTGGTCGCGGAAGCGTTCGTAGCGTTCGATTTTGAACAGGGCGTGGATGATCATGTCGCAGTCGAACTGCTCGACGATGTTATCCGGTTGCCAGCGGTCCCAGACCTGGTCGGTGATCTGCTGGACGCGTTCGACGGTTTCGCCGGGGAGAAGGGTAATGGAGAGGTGGCCGATGCGGATGGTGGGCAAGCGACGGCGGGACTTGGAGTTCGGCGGCATCGGAGCGGATCAAGTTAGTTATAGCAGGACCGGCGCGACGGCGGGAGAGTTAAGCGTGCTGGGAGAGCGAGCGGGCGCCGGGAATGACGGTAGCTTGCTTGAGTTTGGCGAGTTCGCGGCGGGCGACGATGGCCCACTGGCTGTGGGGATCGAGCTTGAGGTAGGTGCTCCAGTATTGAACGGCCTGCAGAACATCGCCCGAGGCTTGATGGAGCAGGGCGAGGTTGTAGTAGACGTCGGCGTAGTGGGGGTTGAGGCGCAGGGCGGCGTGGTAGTGGGTGAGGGCGCGGAGACGGTCGCCGCGTTCGTCGTAGAGGTTGGCGAGATTGAACTGGGCGAGGGCGTACTCGGGGTCGGCGGCGATGGCCTTGCCGTAGTGCTCTTCGGCCTGAGCCCAGCGGCGCTGGTGGAAGCGGATGGTGCCGAGATTGACGTGAGCGCCGGCGGCTTGGGGATTGAGGGCGATTGCCTTTTCGTAGGCGAGGATAGCGTGTTCGATGGGACCGCCGGTCTGCTCGACTTCGAGGCCGCGCTGGAACCACTCGTCCGCTTCGGCGAGCGTTTTTTGGCGGTCTTTGATTTTACGGCCTTCGGGGCGGCTGAAGGGGCGGAGTTTTTCGAGGGCGGCGGCGTCGAAATCGAGGAGGAGTTGCCCCGAGAGTGAGTCCATTTTCTGGCCGCCGAGGTGGACGCCGATGCGCTTGCCGTCGAGGAAGACCTTGAGTTCGGTGAAGGGGTTGGCGATGTGCTGGAGGCGTTCGCGCAGAGATTGGAAGCTACGGCGGACGCGGGCCACGGGGACTTTCTTTTCCCGCAGCGAGTTGAGGGCGCGGAGGGCGATGAGATCGCTGAGGCCGTAACGCTCTTGTGGGGGGATGAGCCCCTGCTGTTCCCAACAGCGGAGATGGCGTTCCGTCACCGACAGGACGCGTCGTACTTGATCGCGACTCCAGGACTGCTGCGTAACCACGTTGCTGGACTGAGCATATCATGCTCTGCTGTGGGGAGATTGTGGAAAACTACAAAATCTTGTGGGAGAACGCGAGTGAGACGCTATCAGGAGTATCCTAGGCGCCGATGTAGCGGGAGTAGAGGCTGCGGGCGATGCCGATATCCTGGGTGCCTTTGATGATGGCGCGACCGTCGGCGAACAGGGTGAGTTCGTAGGGATCGAGAAAGAAGCGAAGGGCGAACTCGTTGCGGCGGACGGGGCCGAGGGGGGCGAGGCGTTCGGCGAGGGAGGCGAGGTCGAGGGGGCGGTTGCGTTCGTGGATTTGGACGGCGTTACGTCCGCAGAGGCTGATGGGGGCGCGGCGGGCGCCGTCAAGATAGGCGAACTCGCGGCGGCCGCAGGCGGGGCAGTCGGGGTCGGCGGGGGGTTGGTCGAGTTGGCGGATGTTGCCGGACCAGACGTCGATGGTTGTAAGTTTGGTGGCGGGGAGTGAGCCCGAGAGGAGGCGGAGGGCCATGGCGGATTGGAGAGCGCCGATGGTGGAGGTGATGGCGCCGAGGACGCCGTCGGTTTCGCAGGTGGGTTGGGCGCCGGAGGGGGGCGCGGGATAGACGCACTGGAGGCAGGAGGTTTGGCCGGGGAGGATGGGCATGGTGAGGCCGTAGCTGCCGACGGCGGCGCCGTAGATCCAGGGGATCTGGTGGGCGAGGGCGAAGTCGTTAATGAGGTAGCGGGTTTCGAAGTTGTCGGTGCCGTCGAGGATGAGGTGGACGCCGGCGAGGAGGTCGTCGGCGTTGGCGGGGGTGAGGTCGGCGATGAGGGGTTCGACTTGGATGGAGGAGTTGAAGCGGGCGATGGCGCGGGCGGCGGCGGCGGCTTTGGGGAGGGCTTCGGCGGCGTCGGTTTCGTCGTAGAGCCATTGGCGTTGGAGGTTGGAGGCTTCGACGTAGTCGCGGTCGATGAGGCGGAGATGGCCGACGCCGGCGCGGGCGAGGGAGGCGGCCTGGAAGGAGCCGAGGGCGCCGCAGCCGACGATGGCGACGCGGGAGGCGAGGAGGCGCTCCTGGCCGGCTTCGCCGATGGGGGCGAAGAGGATTTGGCGGGAGTAGCGTTCCCGCTGCTGACTGGTCATGCTGGTTTGATTGTGGGGCCAGGCGGGGGCTTTCAGCAACCAGCGGCGAGCAACCAGGGATTGGCCGTGAGGTAGCGGACGGCACGGCGGACGGCGGTTTCGGGGCTGGTTTGGGGCCGCCAGCCGAGGTTGGTGAGTTTCGAGCAATCCAGGTGGAGCGTGGGCACCGCGCTGCCCGCGATGGCAGGGGGCGGGTGGTAGTGGATCACGGGGTCGAGTTGCAGTTCGCTGGTGGTCCAGGCGATGGCATCGGCGAGGGAGTGATGGGAGAGGGCGCCGACGTTGAAGATTTCGACGGGAGCGGTGGCGTGGCTGAGGGCGAGGAGCATGGCGTCGACGCAGTCGACGACATCGAGGTAGCCGCGGCGGAGAGCCGGGTGGCCGGGGACGTCGAGGTGGCCGGGATGATGGTGGAGTTGCCGGCAGAAGTGAAACAGGTGGCCCTGGGATTGGCGCTCGCCGACGATCGTTGCGGGGCGGAGGAGGAGAGCGCGTAGGCCGTAGGTATGGGCGTAGGCCGTGATGAAGGCTTCGGCGGCCAGTTTCGAGGCGCACAAGAGCGTGGTTTGGTCCGGGAGCCGAGCGATTTCCGGGGTGGGTACGAGGGTGGTGGCGCCGTATAGGCTGGCGGTGCTCGCATAGACGAGGGTGCCGACGCCGTGGCGACGCATCGCTTCAAGGACATTCCAGGTGACGATGACATTCTGGTCGAGGTCGCGGCGCGGAAACTCGGCGCCGTCGCGGAGATTGGAGTGGGCAGCGAGATGGAAGACCGCATCGACGCCCGGGCAGACCTCGGAGACAGTTGTGTAGTCGAAGAGGTCGCCGAGAATGAACTGGAAGCGCGGGGAGGCACAGGCACGCTCCAGAAACTGGCGCCTTCCGGTGATGCAGTTATCAATGCCGATAACTTCGTGGCCATCCGCAAGCAAGCGGTCGACCGTATGGCTGCCAAGAAAGCCGGCTGCGCCGGTCACTAAAGATCGCAAACCTTGACTCTTCCGACTGAGGGAAGTCTACCACATGGCCCCTACTCGTTCCGGAGGATTTCGAGGGGTTTCTGGCGCAGGATGCGGAAGCTGGCGAGCCATCCGGCGGCGAGGGCGATGAGGGCGCTGGCGAGGACGGCCGCCAGGTTGGGCCACAGCGAGAAGACGAAGCGGGCGTCGAGCAGGCGGGTGAGAAGCAGGCTCGAGAAGGCGCTGGCGAGGAGGCTGCCCATGAGGCCCGCGACACCGCCGAGCAGGAGGAATTCGATGGTGAAGGAGGCCGCGATGCGGCGGCGGGTGGCGCCGAGGGTTTTGAGAATGACCACTTCGCGGACCCGGCGCAGGCGGGAACCGGCTACGCTCGAGGCGAGGATGATGACGCCGGCGAGGATGGAGAAGGCCGAGATGGAGCGGACGACGAGGGCGACTTGGTCGACGACCTCCTGGACGCGGTCGAGCACGTCGGCCAGATTGAGCATGGTAATGGCGGGGAACTTTTGAAACGAGAGCTTCTGTAGCTGCGGGATCTGCGCGGGGGCGACGCGGGCGGCGCCGAAGTAGAGCATGGGCACCTGGCGCAGGGCGTCCGGGCTGGTGATGAACTCGGCGTTCGCGCCGGGGCCAACGGCTTCGGTGCGGAAGATGGCCGCAACCCGCAGGGCGATGCGGCGGCCGGCGCACTCCCATTCCATGACGGCGCCGGGGGCGAGGCCGAGCAGGCGGGCGCTTTCCTGGTTGACGGCGATTTCAGGCCGGTCCGGGGACGAGTTTTTCCACCAGGCGCCGGCGAGCACTTCGGTTTGCTTGGGGAGTTCGGCGCTCCAGGTGAGATTGCGGGCGCGGAGGAAGCGTTTGGCGGGGCCTTCGACGGCGATCTTGTCGATTGGTTTGCCGTTGATGGCTTTGAGGCGGCCGCTGGCGGTGGCGGAGACGATGACTTCGCCCTGAACGCCGGGACCGTTTTCGAGGAAGGATTTGACGGCGGCGCGGTCGCTTTCGGTGATGTTGATGAGGAAGACGTTCGGCATGCCGGGCGGGGCGCTGGCGGCGATCTGGCCGAGGAGGCTGCTTTGCAGGAGGTAGACGGTGAGGGTGAACATGACGCCGACGCCGAGGGCGACGAGGACGGCTTCGGCGTGGTTGCCGGGGCGGTAGAGGTTGGCGAGGCCGTGGCGGAGGGTGGAGGGCAGGCGGCGGCCCGGGGCGCGGAGCAGGAGGCGGAGGCCGCGCAGCAGCGCCCAACTGAAGCCGGCGAGGGCGAAGAGGGCGACCGTGAGGCCGCCGACGAACCAGGCGCTGATGCGGAACGAATCCCGCCAGTTGGCGTCGATCAGGACCGTGGCCATGGCGGTCATGCCGGAGAGGATCAGGAAGCCGGCGAAGAGCGAGGCGCGCCACTGCTTCCAGCGCTCGGCGGCGGGCGGGGCGTCGCCGTCCATGTCGCGGCGGAGGATGACGATGGGACGGATCTGGCGGACGCCGAGCAGAGTGGGGAGGGTGAAGAGCAGCGTCGAGAGCAAGGCGAGGCCGAGGCCTTCGGCGATGGAGATCCACTGGAACTCAATTGTGGGCGAAACGGGGAAGAATTGGGCGATGAGCAGGGGGAACAGGAGTTGGACGCCGAAGCCGATGAGGAGGCCGAGGGCGCCGCCGGCGAGGGCGAGGGCGAGGGTTTGCGAGAGGTAGATGCGGAGGATATGGGAGGAGAGGCCGCCGAGGGCCTTGAGGATGGCAATGGAGTCGAGCTTGGCCTGGAGGTGAGCCTGCATGGCCATGGCGACGCCGAGCGCGCCGACGACGAGGGCGATGAGGGAGACGAGGCTGAGGAAGGTGGTGGCGTTGTTGAGGCCGCGGGTGATGAGGGGGTGGGTTTCGCGATAGTCGGCGATGACGGCGTCGGGAAAGACGGTTTTGAGATCGTCGCGAACCTGCTGGATGATGGCGTCGGCCTGCGTGGAGGCGATGCGGAAGAGGTGGCGCTGGCTGGCGCGGGAGCCGAGTTGGGTGAGGCCGGAGCGTTCGAGGTTTTCGCGCGACATCATGACGCGGGGCCCGACGTTGACGGAGCCGCTCATGCGGTCCGGTTCGTCGCGGAGGACGGCGCGGATGGTGAAGGTGGCCGAGCCGATGCGGACCGCGGCGCCGGGGGTGAGGCCGGTGCGGGTGAGGAGGTCGTCGGAGACGCCGACGCCGTCGCCGGCAAGGGCGTCGGAGAGAGAGATGCCGGTGGTGGTGGTGACCTGGCCGTAGAAGGGGTACTTGCCGGGTTCGACGGCTTTGAGGGCGATGAGCTGGGGGACGGCGACCGAGTCGCCGGAGAGCATGGAGACGGTTTCGGTGATCCAGGTGCGTTCGAGGCCGCGCGACTCCCATTTGCGAAACGAAGCCAATTGGGTTTCGGTGGGGTGTTCGAAGACGCGGATGGAGAGATCGGCGGCCATGAGGGTGCGGGCGTCTTTGAGCAGCATGGCGCGGAAGGAGCGGGAGAAGCCGCGGACGCCGGTGAGCGAGCCGGTGCCGATGGCGACGGCGAGGATGACGAACAGGAAGCGCGAGGCCGAGGAGCGGGATTCGCGCCAGGCAATTTTGAGGGCGGTGGAGAGGGAGAGGCCGCTATTCGTCACTGACGATGACTCCATCGCGCATGAGGAGGCGGCGGTCGGCACGGGCGGCGAGTTGGGGGTCGTGGGTGACGAGGACGAGGGTGGTGCGCTGCTGGCGGTTCATGGTGAGGAGGAGGTCGAGGACGTGCTGGCCGTTGGCGGAGTCGAGGTTGCCGGTGGGTTCGTCGGCCATGAGGATGGGCGGGGCGAGCATGAAGGCGCGGGCGAGGGCGACGCGCTGCTGTTCGCCGCCGGAGAGCTGGATGGGGTAGTGGTCGCGTCGTTCGGCGAGGCCGACGCTATCGAGGAGTTCGCGGGCGCGTTGGGCGGGCTGGCCGGGGGCGCCGCAGAGTTCGGCGGGGAGCAGGACGTTTTCTTCGGCGGTGAGGGTGGGGATGAGCTGGTAGCTCTGGAAAACGAACCCGAGCTTGCGGCCGCGCAGGCGGGCGAGGCTGTCTTCCGACAGGCCGACGATCTCTTCGCCGTCGAGGAGGATGCTGCCGGCGGTGGGGTTATCGAGTCCGGCGAGGAGGCCGAGGAGGGTGCTTTTGCCGCTGCCGGAGGGGCCCATGATGGCGACGAACTGGCCGGGCGGGACGTCGAAATCGAGGCCGCGGAGGATATCGACCCGGTGGGAGGGGGTGGAGATGGACTTGGTGAGTCCACGCACCCGGATGGCCGGGGAGGCAGAGGAACTTAGAGTAACAGTCGCCAAGCCTTATTATGGCATTAGATGCGAACGGTTCTGATGAGTTTGGCGGTGCTGCTGGCGGGTTGCGGGCAGCGGGTGGAGCCAGTGAAGGAGGCGGCTCCGGCGGCGGTGGCAGCCACGCCGGTGAGGGAGGAAAGTAGGGACGACCGGCCGGTGATTGTTGCGTTTGGCGATAGCTTGAGCGCGGGTTATGGGTTGGAGTCCGGGGAGTCGTACCCGGACTATCTGCAGAAGGCGCTGGACGAGAAGGGCTACCGCTACCGGGTGGTGAACCAGGGGGTGAGCGGCGATACGACCAGCGGGGGCGTGGAGCGGATTGCACAGGCGCTGGCCGAGAAGCCGGAGATTGTGATTTTGGAGTTGGGGGGCAATGACGGGTTGCGAGGGCTGCCGGTGGCGCTGAGCCGGCAGAACCTGGACCGGATGATCAGCGCTTTCAAAGCGGGCGGGGCGAAGGTGGTGCTGGCGGGGATTACGCTGCCGCCGAACTACGGGCCGGAGTATATCCGGGAGTTTGAGCAGATGTACCCGGCGCTGGCGGCCAAGCATCAGGCGCCGCGGATCCGGTTTCTGCTGGACGGGGTGGCGACGGTGGGTTCGCTGATGCAGCAGGACGGGATACACCCGACGGCGGCGGGGTGTAAGATCGTGGCTGACCGGAATGTCTTGCCGGTGCTGGCGCCGCTGCTGCGGAAGAGGGGATAAACATGTTACTGACGACGACGTCGACGCTCGAGGGGCAACAGATTCACTATCTGGGGATGGTTTCCGGGGAGGCGATTTTGGGGGCGAATGTGTTCCGGGACTTTTTCGCCAAGATTACGGATATTGTGGGCGGGCGGAGCGGCTCCTACGAGGCGGAGCTGCGGAAGGCGAAGACGATTGCGATGAAGGAGATGGAGGAGCAGGCGCGGCAGATGGGCGCCAACGCCGTGATTGGGATTGACCTGGACTACGAGACGATTCCGGTGGGCTCGGGAGGGACGATGTTGATGGTTTCGGTGTCGGGCACGGCGGTGGTGGCGGGTTAGGGGAAACGCGGCGGGCGGTTGGTGACATCTACCGTAGCGGGATGTTCCGCAAGATTCTAGTTTGGGGGCTCGCCCTGGCGGGCGGGATGTACGCCGCGCCGGAGGGGGCGGGGCTGCTGCCGCCCGGCAGTACGCTGATTCTGGGTTTTACCGGGGGGCTGGACCGCGCCGACGATCCGGAGCGGGGCGTGCGGCGGCTGGCGCTGGCGATCCGGGCGATGGGGCGGCCGGGGGTGTATGCCGAGACGCTCGAGCACTTCCGGCACCGGGAGGCGCGGCGGCGGGTGGTGGCGGCGCTGGACGCCAACGGGAACCGGCGCGTGGACGAGGAGGAGCGGGGGCGGGTGAAGATCATCCTGTTCGGGCAGAGCCTTGGCGGGGGCGAAGTGGTGCGATTGGCCAGGGAGTTGGGCAAGGCCGGGGTGGCGGTGGAGTTGACGGTGCAGGTGGATAGTGTGTCGCTGGGGCGGGACGGGCATATCCCGCCGAATGTGCGGCGGGCGGTGAATTTCTACCAGAAGGAGCTGCTGACGTTTCGGGGCGAGGACTATATTCAGGCCGAGGATGCGCGGCGGACGAAGATTCTCGGAAATTTCCGGTTTCGGTACCCGTTGTTAGCGATGTATCCGGCGCCGGAGCTAAGTTGGCGGCGGGTGCTGGGCGGGGGCCACGCACGGATGGAGGCCGATCCGCTACTCTGGGCACAGATTCAAGCGTTGATTGTGGAGTCGATACAATGAGGCTGGTGTTCTTGATTGGGCTGGTGGGAGGGGCGCTGTGGGCGCAGGCGCCGGCGAGCCGTTACGACGTGGGGAAGGCGGCGGCGACCGCGAAGGGGAGCGCGCCGGGCGCGGGCGGCGAGGTGACGGTGGCGGGGAGCCGGCAGTGGACCGATACGGGCATGGACGTGGAGGCGGGGGATCTGCTGCGGTTTACGGCGTCGGGCGCGCTGCGCTACAACGGCCGGGAGGTGTCGCCGGCGGGGGTGGCGCGGGCGTGGATGGACATGATCAAGGCGTTTCCGGTGATGGACGGCCAGCGGGGGGCGCTGGTGGGCCGGGTGGGGGACGGGGAGACGAACCGGCCGTTTCTGATTGGCCCGCAGGGGGAGCGGCGGGTGGCTGTGAAGGGGCGGCTGTTTTTGGGGATCAACCAGGCGGCGACGGACGGGGCGGACGGGGCGTTTACGGTGAGGGTGGAGCGGGTGGCGGGCGCGGCCAAGGTGGCGCGGGTGCAGGCGCCGATCGTGAAGATGACCGAGGCGCAGCTGAACTCGGTGCCGGTGCGGGTGGGGGATAAGGAGGGGACGCCGGGGGACCGCGTGAACTTCTTCATTGTGGGCAGCGAGGTGCAGGTGGTGGCGGCGCTGCGGGCGGGCGATTGGGTGACGGTAGACCGGTCAATCAAGGACACGATCTTGCGGGGGGCTTTGGCGAGTTTTTCAAAGCTAGCCTATCTGACGATCCCGATGAGCGAGCTGTACCTGTTTGACCGGCCGCAGGACTACGGATGGGCGCACGCGGACCCATTGAAGGTGGTGGCGGCGCGGCACCATTTTCGGATCTGGAAGGCGCCGTTTCAGGTGGGCGGGCGGACGGTTTGGGCCGGGGCAGGGACGCACGATGTGGGCTTTGATAAGGATCAGCGGAACGGCAAGCTGACCCACAAGATTGACCCGGAGACGGATAAGGAGCGGGATTTTATTGGGCAAAGCCTGGCCGATACGGGGATGGTGGCGGCGCGGGAGTACATGACGGTGCGGAATCCGCTGCTGAAGGCGAAGACGGCGCACGGGCAGGAGTTCTTTTCCGACGGGCGGACGCTGGTGATCTACCTGGAAGGGGAGGGGCAGGACGCGAGCGAGGTTTTCAGCGATACCTTCTGCAGTGTGCTTGTGCAGAATAATCCGGACACGGGAGGTTGGGGCGGGTGCCAGGATTGGACCGAGCGGGCGGGGCGGACGGACCGGAAGCTGGCGCCGTTGGGCAAGGAGCACCGGGTGTTGGTGGTGCCGGGCTTTATGAGTTCGTGCTTTGCCGAGAGCCCGGCTTTTGAAGAGGGGACGCGCGCGCTGCGGAAGCAGTACGGGATGACGGTGGAGTTGCTGGCGGTGGGCAATGACGGGTCGGAGGTGAACGCCAAGGAGATTGCGCGGTACGTGAACGAGAGCTGGAAGACGGACCAGCGGAAGTGGATTCTGGTGGGTTACAGCAAGGGAACGCCCGATATTCAGGAGGCGCTGGCGCGGGAGGGGATTGCGGATAAGGTGGCGGCGTTTGTGAGCGTGGCGGGGGCGAGCGGGGGGTCGCCGATTGCGGATGCGATGCCGGGGCAGGCGGACCGGTGGATCCGGCAGTTTCAGTTCAAGACGTGCCGGGGCGACTTGTCGACGGGGTTCAAGAGCCTGGGCAAAGGGGTGCGGCAGGCGTTTCTGGCGGCGTTTCCGGAGCCGAAGGTGCCGACGTACTCCGTGGTGGCGGCGAGCAGCAAGGAGAATACGTCGAAGGCGCTGCAGCAGACGTGGATGCTGATGAACTCCTTCGACCCGGTCCACGACGGGCAGTTGACGCGACAGGATGCAATTGTGCCGGGCAGCAAGTACCTGGGCGTGCTGAAGGGGGACCACTTTGCCGTGGCGCTGCCTTTTGACAAGTCGCCGGACGCCACGGTGCGGAACAACATGGATAAGACACGTTACCCCCGGGCGGCGCTCCTTGAGGCACTGCTCCGCGTGGTGCAGGCCGAGTTGGCGCCGACCGGGGGCCGGTAGGGACGGGTTATTTCTTGGTAGCGGCGGCGGCTTTTTCGAGGTCCGGGTTCACCGGCGCCTGGGCGAGGCATAACTTGACAGGCAAGAGGGAAACCCCCGGACGGCGCCAGCGGAGGCTCTGCTTTGCGTGATGCAGGCCGAGTTGGCGCCGGCCGGGGGCCGGTAGGGTCCGATTACTTTTTGGTAGCGGCGGCGGCTTTTTCGAGGTCCGGGTTCACCGGCGCCTGGGCGAGGCCTAGTTTGTCGCGGAGTTCGACGTCGATGCGGCGGAAGAAGTCCGGATTGTCCTTGATGAACTGGCGAGCGTTGTCGCGGCCCTGGCCGATGCGGTCACCTTTGTAGCTGTACCAGGAGCCGGACTTCTCGACGACGGTGTTGGCGACAGCGAGGTCGATGAGGTCACCTTCGCGGGAGATGCCCTGGCCGTAGATGATGTCGAACTCGGCTTCGCGGAAGGGCGGGGCGACCTTGTTTTTGACGACCTTGACCTTGGTACGGTTGCCGATGACCTCTTCACCCTCTTTGAGCGAGCTGATGCGACGGATGTCGAGCCGGACGCTTGAATAGAACTTGAGCGCGCGGCCGCCGGTGGTGGTTTCCGGGCTGCCGAACATGACGCCGATCTTTTCGCGGATCTGGTTGATGAAGATGAGGCAGGTGTTGGACTTGGCGACGATGCCGGTGAGCTTGCGCATGGCCTGACTCATGAGGCGGGCGTGGACGCCGACGAAGGAGTCGCCCATTTCGCCATCGAGTTCGGCTTTGGGGACGAGGGCGGCGACCGAGTCGACGACGAGAACGTCGATGGAGCCGGACTGAATCAGCGTATTGGTGATTTCAAGGGCCTGTTCGGCGAAGTCGGGCTGGGAGACGAGGAGGTTGTCGATATCGACGCCGAGCTTGCGGGCGTAGACGGGGTCGAGGGCGTGTTCGACGTCGACGAAGGCGGCGACACCGCCAGCCTTCTGGGCTTCGGCGACGACCTGGAGAGCGATGGTGGTTTTGCCGGAGGACTCCGGACCGTAGACCTCGATGATGCGGCCGCGGGGGAAGCCGCCAACGCCGAGGGCGTGGTCGAGCGAGATGGAGCCCGAGGGGATGACCGCCACCGGCTGCACCGATTCCTTGGAGCCGAGCCGGAGCACGGAACCTTTGCCAAACTGCTTTTCAATGGCTCCAAGCGTGGCTTGGAGGGCTCGCATTTTCTCTTTTTCGTCCAACATAAGCTTTTCCTGTCGCGGAACTGGGTTTGATGCCTTCACCATAGTGTCCACAACGCGGGTCATTTCGCTAGTAGCCAGCATGTTTTTTCCCCTCGGGAGATGATTCGCTTTTTATTCGCCTGACTTAGGATAGCGGATTGCGTGGGGGTGTCAAGTACTTTTTGGCGTGTGTTTAGCGGGCGGGTTCGCGCATCCATGCGGCGCCGAGGGGGACGGCCGTGGACCAGAGTTCGACGGAGGCGGTTTCCCCGGCGGGGTTGGTGGCGGTGACGGTGATTTTGCCGGGGGTGGCGGTGGTGCGGACGAGATTGACCGAGCCGAACAGGGGGGGACCGGCGAGGTGGCCCTGGCCGCGGACGGACCAGCGGAGGGGGCCGGGTTGGTTGGCGGTGAGGACGGCGAAGCCGGTACGGTCGGCCGGGAGGGGCCCGGGGGAGGCGGCGAGGCGGAGGGCGCCGGGGTGAGGAGGCGGCGGGGCGGGCGGGGGTGCGGGGTCCTTGCGGGGGCGGCGGGGCGAGGTGAGGCCGGCGGGGGCG
>JAINDL010000010.1 GCA_019931245.1 Bryobacteraceae bacterium CoA2 C42 | reverse complement strand
CCCGTCCTCCAGGCACCAGCGACCGCGTCAAAATCAGCGGCCGCTGCGTCCTCTACCGCGCAGGCTTCGCCACCGTCGCCATATAGTTCCGCCAGCCGCCCAGCGCCGTGATCTCGGTCGCCCCCGCCGCCGCATCCGGCTCACACCAAAATCCCTGCCCGGTCGACCCGTCCTCCAGGCACCAGCGACCGCGTCAAAATCAGCGGCCGCTGCGTCCTCTACCGCGCAGGCTTCGCCAGCGTCGCCATGTAGCTCCGCCAGCCGCCCAGCGCCGTAATCTCCGTCGCCCCCGCAGCCGCATCCGGCTCACACCAAAATCCCTGCCCGGTCGACCCGTCCTCCAGGCACTAGCGACCGCGTCAAGATCAGCGGCCGCTGCGTCCTCTACCGCGCAGGCTTCGCCAGCGTCGCCATGTAGCTCCGCCATCCGCCCAGCGCCGTAATCTCCGTCGCCCCCGCCGCCGCATACGGCTCACACAAGAAGCCCTGCACCGTCGACCCGTCCTCCAGCACCAGCGACCCGATCGACAGCGGCGCCGGCACCAGCGCCACAAAACTGCCGTAGTGTTCCACCGGCATCGCCCACACCTCGACCTCGATGCCCTGCCCCACGGCCCCCTCCGTCCGCACCAGCCCCGGCTTAGGCGGCGTCGTCCCGGGCAGCGCGTAAAACCGGTAGTGCCCCGCCGTCCGCGTCGTCCGCAGCAGCTTCGCCCCCCGCTCGGTCAACTGCCCGTTCAGCGGCATGCCGCTCAAATGCGCCCCCACCACGGCCACCGCCACGCAGCCCGGCGGCACGGCCGCGGCCGCCATCGCCGGCGTCTCGCTCAGCCGCGCCATCGTCCCGCCCAGGTGCCGCCCCTGCGCCCGGTGCAGCCGGTCGCCCATCTCGAGCAGCCCCTGCTCGCAAAACGCCGGCCCCATCAGCGTCACGCCAAACGGCAACCCGTTGCCCCGGAATCCCGCCGGCACCGCCACCGCGGCCAAATCGAGCAAGTTCACAAAGTTCGTGTAGTAGCCCAGATTCGTATTCAGCCGGATCGGATCCGCCTCCACGGCAGCAATCTTGTAGATCGTCCCCGTCGTCGGCAGCAGCATCACGTCCATCTTCCGCCACTCGGCCTCCGTCCGCCGCCGCAGCGCCGCCAGCTTATACTCGGCTTCAAACCCATCCTGCGCCGAATACCGGCTCGCCCCCTGAATAATCTGCCGCACCACCGGGTGCATCGCCTCGGCCTGCGCCGCCACGAACGACGAGATCGCCGCCAGCCGCTCGCTCACCCACGGCCCCGCGTACAGCAGTTCCGCGCTCTCCCGGAAACCCTGAAAATCAATCTCCACCCGCGTCCCCCCCAACGCCTCCAACTGCGCCACCGCCCGCCAGTACAGCGCCTCCGCCTCGGCGTCCCCAAAGAACTGCAGCAGCTCCCTCTGCGGCACCCCGAACCGGAATGCCCCCACCGCCCACGGCTGCGCCGCCACGCGCCTCGGCCGCGAGTACGCGTCCGTCTCGTCAAAGCCGCCTGCCACCTCCAACACCGCCGCCGCGTCCCCGCACGTCAGCGCAAACACCGTAACGCAGTCCAGCGTCCGGCACGCCGGCACCACCCCGCTCGCCGGCACCACCCCCTTGGTCGCCTTCAATCCCACCAGATTATTGAACGCCGCCGGAACCCGCCCGCTCCCCGCCGTATCCGTCCCCAGCGCAAACGTCACCATCCCCTTCCCCACCGCCACCGCCGAACCCGAACTCGACCCGCCCGACACGTACGTCTCGTCAAACACGCTCCCGCACGCCCCGTACGGCGACCGCACCCCCACCAGTCCCGTCGCAAACTGGTCCAGGTTCGTCTTGCCGATCAGCACCGCCCCCGCCTCCAGCAACCGCTGCACCGCCACCGCCGTCCGCTCCGCCCGGTAGGCGTAGGCCGGGCAGCCCGCCGTTGTCTCCATCCCGGCGACGTCAATGTTGTCCTTCACCGCAAACGGAATGCCCGACAGCGGCTTGGCCGCATCAAACGTCGCCGCCGGCGCGTTGTCCGTCATCGCGATCCACACCGGCCGGCCGCCCCCCGCCCGCCGCCGCGCCTCCGCCACCACCTCGGCCGGCGTAAACCGCCCGGCCAGGTACCCGCTCCGCAGCGTCTCGAGATCAAAGCTCAACTCACTCAGCATCGGGAGCCTCCTCGACAATCAACAACGCCTGACCCGCCTGCACCACCCCGCCCTGCGCCACCAGCACCTGCCGCACCAATCCATTCACCGGCGAACACACCGCCACCTCCATCTTCATCGCCTCCAGAATCACCAGCCGGCCCCCCTCGCTCACCATCTGCCCCACGGCAATCTCCACGCTCCACACGCTCGCCGTCGTCGGCGCCCGCAGCGCCCGGCACCCGGGCGGCACGTCCAGTTCCGGCGCCGGCGGCGCCTCTTCAAACACCTCGGCCACCGCCGCGTTCTTGCCCCACCGCTCCCGCTCGGCTTCAAACGCCGCCTGCTGCCGCGCCTTGAACTCCGCCGTCCCCGGCGGCGGCGGCGCCAGCCGGTAGGTCGCCGGCTCAATCTTTACCGGATATCTACCCAGCGGAAACGCCTTCCGGTACTCGAGCAGCTCCTCCGCGCCCACCGGGAAGAAGCGAATCTGGTCGAACCCCCGCAGCAGCCACGGTTTGCCCGGCTCAAAAGCCTCCGTGCTCTTGTAGGTGTTCCACATCTGAATCGTCCGACCCACAAACTGATAGCCGCCCGGCCCCTCCATGCCGTACACGCACAGGTAAGCCCCGCCGATCCCCACCGCGTTCTCCGGCGTCCACGTCCGCGCCGGATTGTACTTGGTCGTCACCAGCCGGTGCCGCGGATCGGTCGGCGTCGCCACCGGCGCACCCAGGTAAACGTCACCCAGGCCCATCACCAGGTAGCTGGCGTCAAACACGATGCGCTTGACGTCCTCCACCGAATCGAGCCCATTAATCCGCCGGATAAACTCAATGTTCGAAGGGCACCACGGCGCATCCGGCCGCACGCTCTGCATGTACTTCTGAATCGCCAGCAGCGTCTGCGGATCCTCCCAGCTCAACGGCAGATGCACAATCCGCGACGGCACCTCCTCCTCCGTTCGCCCCTCGGACTGCGCCAGAATCTCCAGCAACTCCGTCCGCGAGAGCTGCCTACTGTCGTAGTGCACCTGCAGCGTCCGGATGCCCGGCGTAATGTCGATCACCCCCGGAATCTGCTGCTGCCCCAGCCAGTGCGCCATCGCCTGCACCCGGAAGCGCAGCCTCATGTCCAGCACCGGCTCGCCGAACTCCACCAGCAGATACTTATCCCCGGCCGTCCGGTAGAGCGTATCCCCGTGCGCCATCACAATGGCCGGCTCCTCTCCCACCCCGGCAAACAGCCCGGGCAGCCGCGTCAGCCCCGCAATGGCCCGGTCCAGCTCCCACTCCAGCTGCACCGCCTGCTGATTCGTCATCCGCCGGAACCGCACGGTGTCGCCGGCCTTCAACTGCCCCATCTTCCACAGCTCCGCCGACACAATCGTCGCCGGACAAACAAATCCCCCCAGGCTCGGCCCGTCCGGCCCCAGGATAATCGGCATGTCTCCCGTGAAGTCCACCGTGCCCACGGCATAGGCGTTGTCGTGCACGTTCGAAGGATGCAGGCCCGCCTCGCCCCCGTCCTTCCGCGCCCACTCCGGCTTCGGCCCAATCAGCCGCACCCCGGTTCGATCGGAGTTGTAGTGCACCTTCCAGTCGGTGGAGAAGAACAGGGCGATGTCGCCATCCGTCATGTAGTCCGGCGCCCCGTACGGCCCGTACAACACCCCGATCTCCCACCGGTTCCCGTACTCCGGTGCATGCTCCGTCCGCTCCGCCGCCCCCGCCGTCAATTCGCGCACCGGCAGCACGTCCCCGGCCCGCAGCACCCTGCCCCCGTGCCCGCCAAACTTACCCAGCGCAAACGTGGCCCGGCTCCCCAGATACTCCGGCACGTCGAATCCCCCGCGCACCGCCACGTAGGCCCGGATCCCCGCGCCCACCACCTGGTTCATCCGCAGCGTCTGCCCGGCCCGCACGGCCATCGCCTCCCACCGCGGCACCCGCTTGCCGTCGAGCTTCGCCTCCATGTCCGCGCCCGTCAAGGCAATCACGGCATCGCAGCGAAACTGAAGCGTCGGACCCGTCACGGTGCATTCCAGCCCCGCCGCGCCCTCCCCGTTCCCCACCAGCCGGTTCGCGAGGCGGAACGCAAGCGCGTCCATCGGTCCCGACGGCGGCACGCCCACTTCCCAATAACCCAGCCGCCCCGGGTAGTCCTGCACCGTCGTCTGCGTCCCGCCGTCCAGCACGTCCACCGCATGCGAGACATACTGAAACGCGTTCAAATACGCCGTCGTCATCGACGCTCCCCGGAACACCTCCGACGCCACCACCTGCCGCAGATACTCCACGTTGGTGGCAATCCCGGCCACCTGCGTCTCCTCGAGCGCCTCCCGCAGCTTCCCGATCGCCTCCCCCCGGTTGGCGCCCGTCACAATCACCTTCGCAATCATCGGGTCATAGAACGGCGTAATTTCGCTGCCCCGCTCCACCCAGGTCTCGACGCGCGCCCCGGCCGGAAAACTCGCCGCCGTCAACTGTCCCGAAGACGGCCGGAAGTTCTGCCCCGGATCTTCGGCGTACACCCGCACCTGAATCGAGGCGCCGCACACCGCGGGCCGCTGCAACTCCAACTCGCCCGCCGCCTGCCGCACCATCCATTCGACGAGGTCCACCCCCGTCACCTGCTCCGTCACCCCGTGCTCCACCTGCAGCCGCGTGTTCACTTCAAGGAAGTAAAACTCCCGCGTATCGGCGTCGTACAGAAACTCCACCGTCCCCGCGTTGGCGTACTGCACCGCCCGCCCCAATCGCTCCGCCGCGCCAAACAGCGCCTGCCGAATCTCCTCCGGCAGGTCCGGCGCCGGCGTCTCCTCTACCACTTTCTGGTTCCGCCGCTGCAGCGAACAGTCGCGCTCCCCCAGCGCAATCACCTCGCCCTTCCCGTCCCCGAAAATCTGCACTTCAATATGCCGCGCCCGCGCCACGAACTTCTCGAGGAACATGCCCCCGTCCTTGAAGTTCGCCTGGCTCAACCGCGCCACCGTCTCATAGGCGCCGGCCAGATCCTCGGCCCGGTGACACACCTGCATCCCGATGCCCCCGCCCCCGGCCGTACTCTTCAGCATCACCGGATAGCCAATCCGCGCCGCCTCCGCCTGCGCGTCTTCGAGCGAGCCCACCAGACCCGAACCCGGCGCCAGCGGCACCGCGTTCGCCGCCGCCAACTCGCGTGCCGTATGCTTCAAACCAAATGCCCGCAGGTGCTCCGGCGCCGGGCCGATAAACGCAATCCCCGCCGCCCGGCACGCCTCGGCAAAGCCCGCGTTTTCGCTCAAGAACCCATAGCCCGGGTGGATCGCCTCCGCCCCCGTGGCCTTCGCCGCCGCCAGCACTTTCGCGGTGTCGAGATAACTCTCCGCCGCCAAAGACGGCCCTAGCAGCACCGCCTCATCGGCCTGCGCCACGTGCAGCGAACCCGTGTCCGCCTCGGAATATACGGCCACCGAAGCAATGCCCATCCGCCGCAGCGTCCGGATCACCCGGCAGGCAATCGCTCCCCGGTTGGCTATGAGTACTTTCTTAAACATCCCAGATCATGACCTCAACAGGAGTCGGGTTATACGCGTTGCAGGGGTTATTCAACTGCGGGCAGTTCGAAATCAGCACGAGCGTATCCATCTCCGCCCGCATCTCCACGTACTTGCCCGGCGCGCTCACGCCATCTTCAAACGTCAACTTCCCCGCCGGCGTCACCGGCACATTCATGAAGAAGTTCACGTTGTGTGTGATGTCGCGCTTTTCGAGGCCCCCGCCCCACTCGAGCGCCAACCGCACGAACGTCTGCCGGCAGGCGTGCATCGAGCGCTTCTCAATGGCGTACCGCACCATGTTCGATTCCATCGCGCAAGCCCCGCCCACCGTATCGTGCCGCCCGCACGTATCGGCGACGATCGTCATCAGCGTATGGCCGTGAATCGTCTTCAACTCCGAACCCGTCGTCAGGTACAGGCTGCCCTGCTCCCGAATCGTGTCCACGGCGCTGTACCGGTCGCTGTAGTCGTGGGCATTGAAAAACAGCGTATCCGCCGCCTGATTGCCTTCGAGATCGACAATCCGGAAGATCTGCCCCTGCTTGACTTCGTGAATCCAACCATCCCCCGCCGGCACCACCTGCCGGTACACCGCCGTCTCCGGCGTCAACTGGCTCTCGACTAAGCTCATAGAAAATACCTCTCGGTCAACGTGAACCCGCGCCCGTTCTCCGGCCGCGACAACCAGCAAGGATCCTCCGCGCCCGCCAGCGGCACCCGCTTCACCGTCAGCCCCACCGGCTTCGGCGCCCATGCCCCGCCCGGCGCCATCGGATGCGGGCAGGTACATAAAATCATGAGCGTGTTCATATCGCTGCGCAGCTCCACGGTCGATCCCGCCGGCGAATGGCCCTCCACATACCGGAACGAACCGTCCTCTTCCACCACCACCTTGCTGAACAGGTTCACGCTCGCCGTGAAGTCCCGCTCATTCATCCCGTATTTGGCCAGCTCCACCAGAATCAGGTCCTGCGCATTCGTATGCCACCCGTTCCGCAGCTGCTGATACGACCCGGCGCCGAACTGCCGCTCCACAATCGCCTTGTTCGAAAAGCCGGTCAGCGGATCATGCCAGCCCAGGTCATCGTGGGTGATCGAGGCCATCACCCGCCCCATATCCGAGTACAGGCAGTGGCCCACCGTCAAATGCGCCGTGTGCTGACACTTCAGCGTATCGGGCATGTTGTAACGCTCCACAAAATTGTCAGCGTTATAGAAGAGTACCGAGACGTTCGCTCCGCCCTCCGTATCCGTAATGCGCAACGCCGTGCCGCGCTTGAATACGTGGGACCAGATGCTACCGCCAGGCAGGGACTCTTCCCAAAGTACGGACGTTTCCGTCGACATGGGAATCAACTCCTTAAAATGGCAATCGGGGATTTAAAAACCAGCGGGAACCGCTGAGAAAGGAAGGAAGGAGGGAGGACCGCAGCAAACATCCATCCGCGTCAACCGCAGCATGACCGCGAGAGAAACTTCTCCACGGGTTTGGTTGGCGGCGGGGGGCTGCATGCCCATAGGATGGCACGCTGCCTACCCCGCCGCGTAACAAAAATACAACTACCCTTGATTCAAAAAACTAATCCTCATCGTGCTGCGACGCCAGCGACGTCAACACGTTCATGTCTTCGAGCGTGGTCACATCACCCGCCACCGTATTCGACGTCACAATCTCCCGCAACAGCCGCCGCATGATCTTCCCGCTCCGCGTCTTCGGCAAAGACTCGGTAAACCGAATCTCCTCCGGCCGCGCAAACGGTCCAATCTCGTGCGCCACCCACTGCCGCAACTCCTTGCCCAGCGTGTCCACATCCTTGGCGTTCTTCTTCAAGGTCACAAAGCAGCACACCGCCTGCCCCGTAATCTCGTGCGGCTTACCCACCACCGCCGCCTCGGCCACCGCCGGATGCTTCACGAGCGCCGACTCAATCTCCATCGTGCTCAGCCGGTGGCCGCTGACGTTCATCACGTCATCCACCCGGCCGAGAATCCAGAAGTAGCCGTCTTTATCCTTCCGCGCCGCGTCCCCCGTGAAGTAGTAGCCCGGAAAGCGCGACCAGTATTGCTCCTTGTACCGCTCGGCATCCCCCCAAATCGTCCGCAGCATGCTCGGCCATGGCTTGCGCATAATCAGGAAGCCCTCTTTGCCGTCCTCCACCGCGTGCCCGTTGTGGTCCACAATCTCCGGCACAATCCCCGGCATCGGCATCGTCCCCGAACCCGGCTTGAGCGGCGTCGCCCCCGGCATCGGCGAAATCAGAATCGCCCCCGTCTCGGTCTGCCACCACGTATCCACAATCGGGCACCGGCTGCCGCCAATCACCCGGTAATACCAGTCCCAGGCGGCCGGGTTGATCGGTTCGCCCACCGAACCCAACAACCGCAGCGAACCCAGATTATGCCGCTCCGGCCAATGGTCGCCCTGCCGGATCAACGCCCGGATCGCCGTCGGCGAGGTGTAGAAAACTGAAATTTTATATTTGTCAATCAGCCGCCACCAGCGGTCAAAAGCCGGCGTATCCGGCGCTCCTTCGTACATGAAGTTCGTCGCGCCGCACGACAGCGGGCCGTACACCACGTAGCTGTGCCCCGTCACCCAACCCACGTCCGCCGTGCACCAGTACGTGTCCTGCTCCTTCAGGTCGAACACCCACTTCGACGTCATCGTCGCCTGCAGCAGATACCCGGCCGAGGTATGCAGAATCCCCTTTGGCTTGCCCGTCGTCCCCGACGTGTACAGTACGTACAGCGGATGCTCGCTATCGAGCGGCACCGGCGCCACGTTCTCGCTCGCCGCCTCATCGAGCACGTGCCACCAGTGGTCCCGGCCCTTCTCCATCTTCACTTCTGAACCGGTGCGCTGGTACACCACCGTATGCCGCACCGTCGGGCACTCCCGCAACGCCTCATCGACGGCATCCTTCAGCCGGATCTCCTTGCCGCGCCGCCACCCGCCATCGGCCGTAATCACCACCGCCGCTTCCAGGTCCTGAATCCGCGCCTTCAACGCCTCGGCCGAAAACCCGCCGAACACCACCGAGTGCGGAATGCCCAGCCGCGCGCAGCCCAGCATGGCAATCGCGGCCTCGGGAATCATCGGCATGTAGATCACCGCCCGGTCGCCGGTCTTTAAACCCAACTCGAGCAGCGAACTGGCAAACCGCGTCACCAGCCGCTGCAGTTCGCGATACGTAATCGTCCGCTGGTCGCCCGGTTCGCCCTCAAAGATAATCGCCGCCTTGTTGCCCCGCCCGTTCTCCGCATGACGGTCCACGCAGTTGTAGCAGACGTTGATCTTCCCGCCCACAAACCATTTGGCGAACGGCGCGTTCCACTCAAGCGGCTTCTCAAACCGCTCAAACCAGGCGAGCTCCTGCTCGGCCAACTGGCCCCAGAACTCCTCGGTGTTGTTCAAAGCCCGCGCGTAGAGCGCGCGATAAGCCTCCATCCCACTCACGTTGGCCTGCCGGACAAACTCCTCCGACGGGGGCACCAGGGTCGGAAGCGATACGGGTTTAGCGTCTTGCGTCATTCTGGCGATTCTATCAACCGCGATATCATGGTGTCTCGTCTTCCGTTATGTCTGCTCTCGAACCCAACCAGCAACAAGCTCTCGTTGAGCGCCTCGCCGCGGCCTGCGGCGGCGCCTATTCCCCGGAAACCCGGCGCAAATTCTTCATCACCGGCCCCCAATGGGCCGCCGCCTACGAAGGCAACTCGCTCTTCCAGGACAAGACCCGCCCCGCCATCGGTTTTGAACGCATCATCGAAGAGTACGCCAAAATCGGCATCGGCTACTGGTGCACCCACGACACCGACGTCATCCCCACCGCCGGCCTCGGCCAGGCCCAGCAGGATGAAATCGTCGGCCGCATCGGCGCCTCCCTGAAGAAGGAAGGCCTCCAGTGCTCGATGGTCACCACCGAGACCTTCAATAACCCCGTCTGGGCCGCCAGCTCCGCGCCCGAAGCCGCCCAGATCCGCGAATACGCCGCCTGGCGCGTCGCCAATACCGTCAAAATCGGCCACGAACTCGGCGCCCAGTTCGCCGTCTACTGGCCCGGCGCCCTCGGCTACTGGATTCAGGGCGCCATCGACGAAACCGAAGTCCTCCAGTGGTACGCCGACACCCTCAACGCCGCCTGCGAAGCCGACATCGACCTGGCCAAAAAATTCGGCCGCGCCACCCTCAAGCACTGCATGGAGGCCAAGCCCTTTGAACCCGTCGCCGAAATCCTCCTCCCCACCAGCGACGCCATGCTCGCCTTCATCCACTCGGGCAAACTGAAGTACCCCGCCATGGTTGGCCTTAACCCCGAGTATCTCCACGAACGCATGTGGGGCACCGCCGTCCGCGCCGCCCTCGCCCGCATGCTCTTCGCCAACAAACTCTGGCACTTCGACATCAACGACGGCTACAGCCTCAAACACGACGTCGATATCGCCGTCGGCCTCATCAACCCCTTCGACTGGCTCAACGTCTTAGTTCTCCTCCGCAGCCACGGCTTCAACGGACCCTTCAACCTCGACTACAAGCCGCCAAGATCCACGAGCCAGCACGGCGTCTTCGCCGTCAGCTTCCCCACCGCCGTCGACCGCTTCATCACCCTCTGGGAGATGGCCGGCGAGGTCCTCACCGACCCCATCATCAAGGAAGCCACCGAAGCGCTCAAGACGGCCGGCCCCCGCGTTGCCAGCCCGCAGGACTCGGCCGGCATGTTCGCCGCCAACCGCGAACTCTGGAGCCTGCACGAGTTAATCGGCCATCGCCTCTTCCAGATCCTGGTCGGCCAGAACAAAGGCCGCCTCTTCTCGATCTAACCCGCCATGCCGGCGGCGCTCATCCTCATCCTGATCAGCGCCGCCGCCGCCCTCAGCATCCCCTACAGCCTCCTCCGCTTCGAACTGCGCCTCCGCTTCCCCGCGCTCCCCGCCACCAACCCCTTCCTCCCCGACCGCCCTCTCTACGACCACTGCCGCGCCACCATCCCCACCCACCGCCTCTTCCGCCGCTGGCGTGTCTTCTACTGGCTTATCTGGGCCGCCAACGCCGTCTTCGTCGCCGCCGTCATCCTCGGCGCCGCCACGCTCCTCTACTTCCGCGCCCGCCCCTGAAGCTCACACGCCCGCTCCTCGTCCCGGCTCGTTGGCTTCGTTTCGCAATTCAGCTTTCCGACGCCCGACGCATGCGTCAACACCGGGTTCTTCGCATCGTTTTCAAGAAACCACAGGATGTGATCCACCCGCGCCGCCTTCGCCGTCGCCTCCCCCGCCGTCGACGCGTTCTCCGTATACCACGCCAGCAGCTGAATCCGCGCCGCCGCATCGTCCGGGTTCGTCTTCAGCCGCTGCTCCAACCGCTGCAGCGGATTCGCCGACAGGTTCCTCCCCTGCTCGAGCAGCTTTTCCACCTGCGCCACCGTCATCACCGCAAACAACAGGATTCCCCACATGTCTCTATTCTGACGTAGAATGCAGCATGCTCGCGTTCCTGCTTCTGTTCGCCGACCTCATCCTCATCAAGAACGACAAACTCGAACTCTCCGTCCAAAACCCGGGCGGCGCCTTCACCAAACTCCTCCTCCTCGCCGACCCCGCCCAAACCAATCCCATGTGGAAAGGCAGCGGCAACTACCAGGGCCACTTCCTCTGCCTCGACGGCTTCGGCCCCACTTCCAAAGAAGAGCAGGCCGCCGGCCTCCCCGGCCACGGCGAAGCCGTGCGCCAATCCTGGACCCAATCCGCCCCCGGCCTCTTCTCGACGCGCCTCCCCCTCCTCCACGAAGCCGTCACCCGCCGCATCACCCTCCTGCCCGGCGAACAGGTCATCACCGTCGAAACCACCGTCGAAAACGAACTCGCCTTCGACCGTCCCCTCAACTGGGCCGAACACGGCACCATCGGCGCCCCCTTCCTCACCCCCGGCCAAACCGTCGTCGACGCCTCCGTCGGCCGCTGCCTCACCCGCCCCGACGAAAAAGGCGGCCCCAAGGCCACCCTCAACGCCGGCGTCGAGTTCACCTATCCCCACGTCCCCCTGCGCAACGGCGGCACCCGCAGCCTCCGCAGCGTCCCCCCCGGCGCCAACTCGCTCGACCACACCGGCTGCGCCATCGACCCCAACCGCACGCACGGCTTCGTCACCGCCCTGCACCTCGAAAAACGCCTCGTCTTCGGCTACTACTTCCCCCGCGCCGACTACCCCTGGCTCCAGGAGTGGCACAACTACCCCGCCTCGGGCGAACTCTCCCGCGGCCTCGAGTTCGGCACCCAGCCCTTTGACGTCTCCCGCCGGGAAGCCATCAGCCTCGGCAAGCTCTTCGACCAGCCCACCTACCGCTGGCTCCCGGCGAAATCAAAAATCGCCGCCACCTTCCACATGTTCTACGCCGCCATCCCCCCCGGCTTCGACCAGGTCGACGACGTCCACCACGCCGACGGCTATCTCGTGCTCACCAACAACGCCACGCGCCAGACCATCCGCCTGGCCGCCCGCAACGTCCGCTAGCTTAGTGGCCGCCGCCCGCCGTCTCCACCGGCACCGCCGGCGCCTTCGCCAGCGGACTGATGTTCACGAGCATCTGCTCTTTCCGGTAGATCAGCGTCGAGGTGTTATAGCTGGCAATCTCAAACTGGTGGCCGTGCGTAATCGCATCCGTCGGGCAGGCCTCCACGCAGAAGCCGCAGAAGATGCACCGGCTGTAGTCGATGTTGTACACGCTCGCATACCGCTCGCCGCCGCTGATCCGCTTCTGCTCCGTGTTCTCATCGGCTTCGATGTAGATGCAGTTCGACGGGCACGCCGCCGCGCACAGAAAGCAGGCCACGCACTTCTCTAGGCCCGCCTCGTCGCGCTGCAGTACGTGCACCCCGCGATACCGCTCCTGAAACTTCGGCGGAGCGTCCGGATAATCCTCGGTCACCGTCGGAGACATCATCTCCTTCAAAGTGACGCTCATGCCCTTGGCGATTGCCGCCGCGGAGCCCAGAATCTCGGAGATCGAGTTTGCCATCTCCTTTCAGGTTACCCTTCGCTCTTGCGATGCTGCAAGAAGCTCAGAATGTCGAACTTCCGAATCTCCCGGTCCGGAAAGAAACTGTTCACCGCCGACTGCTCGTCATCGAAGATCTCAAACACCGTCTCCAGGCGCGTCAGCACGATCAACTCCACCGTCCGCCGCGACAGATGCACCAGCTTCATCATGCCCCCGGCCCGCCGCGCGCTCGAAAAACACATCACCAGCGCCCCTAAACCCGACGAGTCTATATAGTTCACCTCGGCCAGATTCAGAATCAACTGGCTCTTGCCCGCGGCAATCAACGCGCTCAGCCGCGCGCGCAACGCCCCGGTCGATTCGCCGGCCACCAACTGCCCGGCACAGTCGAGCACCACGATCCCTTCTTTTTCCCGCTCGGTTATCTCGATCATCCTCGCCTCTCCTCCACTCCCATCCCGGCCAGCGACGGCATCCCCGCGCCCGGTTCCGGACTCGCCGGCAACAGCACCCGGAATCGCGTCCCCGCGCCCAACTCGCTCTCCACCTCTGTCTTGCCGTGGTGCGCCCGCACAATCCAGGCCACAAAGCTCAAGCCCAAGCCCAATCCCTTCTCCGGATCGCCCCCCGGAACTTTATAAAACCGCTCAAAAATATGCGGCAGGCTCTCGGCCGGAATCCCCTGCCCGGTATCCGAAAAACACATCTCCACCGTATCGCCCTGCTCTCCCGCCAGCGCCCGCAGCGTCACCCGAATCTTCCCGCCCCGCGGCGTATACTTCACCGCGTTCGACAGCAGATTCGCCACCAGCCGCTCCATCTGCACCCGGTCGGCATCCACCCACACCTCCCCCGGCAGTTCGGCGTCGAGCGTCACCCCGGCATCCTCGGCCGGAATCTGAAACTGGTCTACAATCTCCCTCACCGTCTCGCTCAGGTTCAGCCGCAGAAACTTCAACACCAGATGCCCGGCCTCGGACTGCGACAACAGCAGCAGCGCCCGCACAATGCTCGACAACCGGTCCACATCCTGCAGCGCGTTCACGATGGCGTCCCGATACTGCTCCTTCGTCTTGGCCGTAAACAGCGCCACCTCCAACTGCCCCCGGATCGACGTCAACGGCGTCCGCAACTCGTGCGAAACGTCGGTGCTGAACCGCCGCACCTGCTCAAAACTCTCCGACAACCGGTCCATCATTTTGTTGAACGCATCAATCAGCCGGTCCAGCTCATCATCGCTGCCCCGCCCCGGAATCCGCACGTGCAGCGTCGAACTGCTCACCTCCTGCGCCGTCGCCGCCACCCGGTTCACCGGCTCGAGACCCCGCCGCGCCATGAACCACCCCAGCACCAGCGTCAACCCCACCAGCAGCGGCAGCACGCTAAAGTAATCGCCCACAAACCGCGACGGCAGCGTCTCGTTATCCGTCAGCGTCCGGCCCACCACCAGCAGATACGGCTGACTCGCCGACCGGATCACTCCATAGCGCACCAACAGCGTCGACCCCTTGCCGTCCTTCTTCAGCTTCCACTGTGGCATCCGGTTAGCCAGGATCTGCGCAATCTCGGTCGCCGTCTCCACCCCAAAAGCCCGGTATCCATTCGAAACTTCTAGCACCGTCCCATCGCGGTCTGTGATCAATAACAGCCGGCGCAGGCGCTCGACGTAGGAGGCATCATCCAACTCCCGCGGGTCAAACGTCCACGTCACCTGCCCCCGCTCAATCCGGACGAAGCTCCGCACCGCCCGCCACTCTTCCTCGATCAACTCCCGCGTCCGCGCCTCAATCAACCGCTCCAGACTCACCCGGAAGTACACCCCAATCCCCACCAGCAGAACAGCCAGTATCACCACATAGCTCATCGTCAGCCGGAACCGCAGACCGCGGGCGATCTTACCCGTCTCGCGCAGCCACGATTGCAGCACGGCCTACTCCTGCTCGCCGCCCTTTTCAGGAACATCAATCAGGTAGCCGATCCCCCGCACCGTATGGATCAGACGCACCGGGAAACGGTCATCAATCTTGCTCCGCAAGTGCCGAATGTAAACATCCACGATGTTGGTCAACCCGTCATAATCCATATCCCAGACGTGCTCGACAATCATCGTCCGGCTCAGCGGACGACCCCGGTTCCGCATCAGATATTCGAGAATGCTAAACTCCTTCGGCGCCAGATCAATACTCTCGCCCGCCCGCACCACCTTCCGCCGGATGCAATCGAGCGTCAGATCGCCCACCTGCAGCCGGTCCAGCAGCGGCGCCCCGCGCCGTAGCAGCGCCTTCACCCGCGCCAAAAACTCCACCACCGCAAACGGCTTGCTGATGTAATCGTCGGCCCCAGACTCCAGACCCTTCACCCGGTCATCCACGTTGCTTCGCGCGCTCAGAATCAGCACCGGCGGACTTACCTTCCGGTTCCGGATCTTCTCAAGCACCTTCAGCCCGTCCATGTCCGGCAGATTCAGGTCCAACACCACCAGATCATGCGCCGCGCTATGCAGCGCCTCGAGCGCACTCGTCCCGTCGTGTACCGTCGACACGACATAACCGGCGCTCTCCAGACCCCTGCTCAGAAAATCCGCAATCCGTCTCTCGTCCTCGACAACGAGAACCCGTGTAGTATCCATGGTCGCTCAATCCTCTTACCGCCGGAATCGTAGCATATAACATTATCAGGCGGCGCTTCTCAATACCCGCTCGCTTCCACCGGCAGCGCCCCGTCGCCCACCACCAGCGGCCGCGCCACCGTCAGCCGCACCGCCACTTCGCCGGCCACCGCCCGCCGCGCCAAACCCTCCGGGTGCAGCAGCAGCGACCCGCTCTCAACTTCCGGCCCGCCCGCCTTCACGCAGTACACCACCTCCTCGCCCATCCCCCCGGCGCCCACCGCAAACCCATCGCCCGACAGCAGCTTCCCCGCCCCCGCCGCGCAGTCCTGCAGCGACAACGCCCACGGATAGTAGTAGCCGTCCCAGCCCGCCACATCAAACGGATGATGCTCCATCACCACCTCGTGCAGCCACTTGTCTTTCTTTACCACCAGCGAAAACGTCCCCCGCTCCTCATGCACCGGCAGCGTCTGCGGCCGCCGGATATCCCGCTCCCCGTACGGCGCATCCTCCCGCAGCTGCCCCGCCCCGTTCCGATACCCCCGCGGAATCCGCACCGCGCCCCGGCTCTCGATCACCAGAAACCGGTGCCGCACCGGGTTCATCCGTAGCCGATGCAAAATCCCCCGCGGGATCACCAGAAACTCGCCCGCCTGATAGGCCATCTCCCCCATCTGGGTCTCGAGCGTCCCGGCACCCTCCGTCACGAACAGCACCTCGTCGGCCTGCGCATTCCGATAAAGGCCGCTCTTGTGCGGCGTCCACGTGTGCAGCGCCACCTCGTCGTTCCACAGCAGCGGAATCCGGTCGGCCGCCGCTAGCCGGTGCGTCCGGAAGTGCCGGTAACGCAGCGGCTGCGCCGGCTCTCTCTTCCAAACCAATTCAAACGCCTGACGCGTCGAAACCACGCGCCCCGGGTCGTTGACATGGTACAGCCGGCTCAACGCCCCGCCGTAGCCCCCGCTCCCGGCCAGCGCCACGAAATGGTCTCCGCCATCGGCCCGCATAAACGTGGCGTTCCGCTTCCGCGGCACCACCCCCAACTGATGATAGATCGGCATATCGTTATCGAAACTCCTCCAACACTTCCGGATTCTCCAGATTACTCGTATCCCCCAGCGGCAGCCCCAGCCGCGCCGCCCGCACCAGCCGCCGCATCACCTTCCCGTTGCGCGTCTTCGGCAGCCCGGAAACAAAGCTAACCTCCCGCGGCCGCAGCGGCTTACCCAACTCCCGCGCCACCAGGTCCGCCACCTCCGCCGCCGACACCTCCCCCTGCCGCACGCAATACACGATCAACTCGCTACCCTTCAACGCATCCGGCACCCCAATCGCCGCCGCCTCCCGCACCGCCCCGTGCGAGGTCACAATCGTCTCCACCTCGGCCGGCCCCACCCGTTTCCCCGCAATCTTGATCGTATCGTCGCTCCGGCCGTGGATGTACCAGAACCCGTCTTCGTCCCGCGCCGCGAAGTCCCCGTGCCGCCACACCCCCGGAAACTGCGACCAGTAAGTCTCTTCATACCGCGCCGGATCTTTGTAGAAACCGCGCGCCATGCCGATCCACGGCTGCCGCACCACCAACTCCCCTACCCCCTCCCCGTCCGCGTCCACAATGTCCGCGGCCATCCCCGGGCAAGGGGCCGAGAACGCGCACGGCTTAATCGGCAGCAGCGGGTTCGAACACAGGATCCCGCCCGACGCCTCCGTCCCGCCCGAGTAGTTGATCAACGGCAGCCTCCCCCGCCCCACTTTCTCAAACAGCCACATCCACGCATCCCGCGTCCACGGCTCCCCCGTCGAACCCAGCAGCCGCAGCCGCGGAAACTCCTGCTGCACCGGCGCCCCCATCAACGTCCGCACCAGCGTCGGCGACACCCCCAGCACCTCCACCCCCTGCCGCGCCGTAAACGCCCACAGATGCTCCGGCCCGCCGTCGTAGAGCGCCATCGTCGCCCCCAGCAGCAGGCTGCCGTAAATCAGCCACGGCCCCATCATCCAGCCGATATCCGTCAGCCAGCTCACGCGCGTCCCCGGCCCCACGTCCATGTTGAACGCCATGTCCTGCGTCCCCTTCACCGGAAAGCCGCAGTGCGTGTGTAGAATCCCCTTCGGCGCCCCCGTCGTCCCCGACGTATAGATCAGCAGCAGCGGATCCTCGGCCGATACCCGCTCCGGCGTCGCGTCGCCCGCTAACTCGCAAAACTCCCGCCAGCCGATGTCCCGCCCCGGGCGCATCGCCACCGCATGCCCCTCGACGCGCTCGACGACAATTACCAACTCGGCCGCGTCCGCCTCGTCCACGGCCCGCTTGGCCTCCACCATCTTGCCCCGCCGCGGAAACGCGTTGCACGTAAACACCGCTTTAGCGCCGACATCCCGCAACCGCGCCGCTATCGCCGACGGCCCAAACCCCGTAAACAGCGGCACTGCCACCGCTCCGATCCGCGCCAGCGCCACCATCACCGCCACCGTCTCCGGCATCATCGGCAGATGCACCCCCACCGCGTCGCCCTTCCCGATGCCGCTCGCCCGCAACCCGCCCGCGCACCGCTCCACCGCCAACCGCAGCGCCCGGTAGCTCCAGGACCGCGTCACGCCCTCTTCCCCCTCCCACACCACCGCCGGCTGCCGCGCCGGCCCCTTGGCCAGGCACGCCGTCCCGATGTTCATCTCCCCGTCCACGCACCATCGCGTCCAGGCGATTCCGCGCGAACAGTCCATCACCTGCGTGTACGGCCGGTCCCACGGCAAATCGAGAAACCGCAGCCACTCCCCGGTAAACCACGCCGGGTCCGCCGCCGCCTTCGCCTCGAGCTCGGCATACGACCCCAGACTCACTTGCGCAAGAAACCGGGTGAGTTGCGCCCGCTCGATTGTCGCCGCATCCGGCCGCCAGACTATAGCTTCGGGCATGAATCCATTATCCTGTAAGGACGCATGTATCACGAAACCGTCGAAGCCCAGGGCCACCTGATCGACAGTCACATCATGGAGCGCATCTTCGATACCGTTGTCGAGTATCAGGGCCGCTTTGAAGTTGAAGTCTTTCAGATCGGGCGCACCAATAGCGAACCGTCCCATCTCCGGCTCCGCATCGAAACCCCCACCGGCGAACTCATGGACAAGGTGCTCGGCCAGCTCCTCGGCCTCGGCTGCACCCCGGTCGACTCCCGCGACGCCGAAACCCGCCTCGTCGAACGCGACTGCTGCGCCCCCGAAGACTTCTACTCGACCACGAACCAGCGCACCGAAATCCGCCACGGCGGCGCCTGGCTCACCGTCGACAAGCAGCGCATGGACGCCTGCATTGTCGTTGAAAACGGCGCCGCCTCCTGCCGCAAACTCCGCAACGTCAAAGCCGGCGATGCCGTCGTCGTCGGCATGCGCGGCATCCGCGTCATCCCGGAATCGAAAGAACGCGACCGCCACGGCTTCGCCTTCATGAGCAACGAAATCAGCTCCGAGCGCCAGGTGGAGACCGCCGTCAGCCAGACGGCCAACCTCATCCGCCAGATGCGCGCCGAAGGCAAAACCGTCGTCGTCGTCGCCGGGCCCGTCGTCGTCCACACCGGCGGCGTCAAGCCCCTCGGCGCGCTCATCCGCGCGGGCTTCGTCGACGCCCTCCTGTGCGGCAACGCCCTCGCCGTCCACGACATCGAAGCCGCCCTGCTCGGCACCTCGCTCGGCGTCCGCATGCAGGACGGCCGCCTCGAAGAACACGGCCACCGCAATCACATGCGCGCCATCAACGCCATCTATCACGCCGGCGGCATCCGCGGCGCCGTCGAATCGGGCCGCCTCCAAAGCGGCATCCTGTACGAATGCGTCAAAGCCAACGTGCCCTTCGTCCTCGCCGGCAGCCTCCGCGATGACGGCCCCCTGCCCGACACCATCACCGACATGAACCAGGCCCAGGACGCCTACAACGAACACGCCCACGGCGCCGGCCTCGTCCTCTGCCTCAGCTCCATGCTCCACTCCATCGCCACCGGCAACATGCTGCCCGGCTGGGTCAAAACCGTCTGCGTCGACATCAACCCCGCCGTCGCCACCAAACTCAGCGACCGCGGCACCGGCCAGGCCGTCGGCGTCGTCACCGACGTCGGCCTCTTTCTCGACCACCTCGCCAAAAAACTGGTGCCCGGTCATGAGTAAATCGAAATCCGTGCACAAAAAACCCGCCTACACCGACGAACACGCCGCCTCCGGCCTCGACGCCCCCCTGCCCGACATCGAAACCTGGCCCAACCAGTTCCGCACCGGCTACGAAATCGAGATCGTGAACCCGGAGTTCACCAGCGTCTGCCCCAAAACCGGCCTCCCCGACCACGGCACCCTCACCCTCCGTTACGTCCCCGACCAGCACTGCCTCGAACTCAAGTCGCTCAAGATGTACTGGCTCGCCTACCGCAACCTCGGCATCTTCCAGGAAAACGTCGTCAACCGCTTCCTCGCCGACCTCGTCCGCGCCGCCCAGCCCCTCGAAGCCACCGTCATCGGCGACTTCATGCCCCGCGGCGGCATCCCGTCGAAGATCACCGCCCGCTACGTCAGGAAGAGCAAGCGTGGACGCTGAGCACCCCCTCGAACAGGCCGTCCGCGAAATCCGCGAACGCGTCCAGGCGCGCCACCCCCAGGGCGCCCACGGCCGCTTCGCCATCCCCGTCGCCGACCTCCTGCCCCTGCTCCACGCCCGCGACGCGGCCGAAGCCAAAGTGGCCGCCATCGGCACGGTCAACCCCCGCCCGCCGGGCCTCAAAAACTCGCTGATCCAATCCTGGAAGCGCCTCCTCGCCCGCCTCCTCGACTGGCACGTCCGCGAACAGGTCGAGTTCAATCGCGGCGCGGTCAACGCGACCCAGGCCACCCTCGAAGCTCTCAACGAACACAACCGCGCCCTGCGCGACATCGCCCTCGCCCTCGAAGAAAACGCCCGCCGCCTGGACGCCGTCGAGTCCGCCTTCTCGAACATCGACGGCCTTCGCGAACAGGCCCGCGAACTCGCCGACGTCCGCCTCCACTGGCACGAATGGCGCCAGGAGTGGGAACGCAAACTCAGCGTCAACGAGGTGCAGTTCCTCCGCAGCGTCGCCGACCTCAACGGCGCCTACCAGCACCGCACCGCCCAACTCGAAGCCAACTTCCGCGACATCGTCTCCCGCCAGCACCGCGACTTTGAAGGCCTCGTCGCCCGTTCGAACGAAGCCACCCAAGCCCGCTTCTGGGCCGACTTCGCCAAGGTTCGCCAAGAGTACGAACGCCTCATTCACGCCGAACTCCGCACCATCCGCCAGAAAGCCTTCGCCGCCGCCGCCCACCCGCCCCCCGCCGCCCCGGAGCCCCCGGCCTACGACTTCATCCACTTCGCCAACCGCTTCCGCGGCCCCGAAGCCTACGTCCGCGCCAACTACGCCGCCTATCTCCCCCTGTTCGCCGGCCGCCAAAACCTCGTCGACCTCGGCTGCGGCCGCGGCGAGTTCCTCGCCCTGCTCGGCGAAAACGGCCTCACCGCCACCGGCGTCGACGGCGACGCCGAATCGGTCGGCATCTGCCTGTCAAAGGGCTTAACGGCCGTCGAAGCCGATCTGTTCGCCTGGCTCGAAGCCCAGCCCGATCACTCCCTCGACGGCGTCTTCTGCGGCCAGGTCATCGAACACCTGCCCCCACCCCTCGTCCCCCGCCTGTTTAGCCTCTGCGCCGCCAAGTCCCGCCCCGGCGCGGTGGCCGTCTTTGAAACGCCGAACCCGGAGTGCCTCGCCATCTTCGCCTCGCACTTCTATCTCGACCCGACCCACCAGCGCCCCGTCCCGCCCGCCCTCGCCGCCCACTACCTCGAAGAGGCCGGCTACGGCCGGCTCGAAATCCGCCGCCTCGCCCCGGCCATCGACTCCATGCCCTCGCTCGCCGCCCTGCCCGCGGAGTTCCGCGAGGCCTTCTTCGGCTGCCTCGACTACGCCGCCATCGGCACCCGGCTCTAAATCCGCACTGGCCGGTGCGCCCGCACCGACTCGTGCGCCGCCAGCGTCGTCTCGTTCACCGCCCAGATGTCGCTCAGCGGCATCGTGCACCTCTGCCCCGCGAACGCCCAGCCCAGAAAGTCGACAAACACCTGCCCCGCCTCCGGCAGCGGGCTCACCACCACCGGCTTCTTCCCCCGCTCCATTAACGTCAACCCGGTCGCCGCCATATACTCCACCACGCCCTTCGACCCGGCAATCCGCACCCGGTCATCCCCGTGCGTCGCCGCCTCGTCCGGCCGGTAGTAGTCCATGTGCAGCGACGCCGACCCGCCGTTATCGAGCTTCAAAATCGTCGTCGTCGTATTCTCCATCTGCCCCAGTCCCGCCCCGGCGCCCACCTGCGACTGATACGAGAACGCCTCGGTGAACTCCCGCCCCGAACAGTGCCGCATCAGGTCGAACATGTGGATGCCAATCCAGAGAATCGTCGAGCCATACGTCTTCTGATTCCGGTACCATTGCGCCCGGTTCCCTGCCTTGTAACTCTTCTGGCTGCTGATCTGGCCCACCTCGCCGATCACCCCGCTCGTGACAATCTCGCGCAGCTTGGCATAATGCGGCTCGTAGCGCATCGGCAGAATCAACTGCACCGGCTGCCCGGACCGCTCAATCGCCCGTTTCACCCGCTCGTACTCTTTCCGGTCGATCGCCAGCGGCTTTTCGGCAATCATCGGCAGCTTGCGCTCGGCGCACTCGAGCGCCGCCGCGGCCCGCCCGCCGTTGTCGTTGCAGATCGCCACCACGTCCGGCTTCACCTCATCGAGCATCTTCCGGTAATCGGTGTAATGTTTGGCGTTGCGCAGCGCCGGCCGGCCGGCCACAATCTTCAAGCCGTCCGGGTCCGATTCGGCCACCGCCACCAGTTCCACGTCCGGCAGCTTCGGCAGCGGCGTCAGCACGTCGCCGATATGGCCCACCGTGCCGATCACGGCCAAACGCAGCTTCCGCGGCAAGCGTAACGGAGCCGCCAAACTGAACAATACGTCCCTTCGAGTCATAAAGATAACCGACCCTGATTTTGCCATAAAGACGCGGCCCCCAAAGGCCGATAGCTAAGCAGGACGAATGGCAACCCGGCGCATACTCTGGATCGGTACCCTCCTCATCGCGCTGCTGCAGCTCTGGAACAACCGTTTCTACATGGGTTCGGACGGTATCGCGTATCTGGACGTGGCCAAACACCTTGCGCTGAACTCCTATTGGAGTCCGTTCTACTCGTGGCTTCTGATTCCGGTGGTCCGATTCGTCCCGCTGGCCTGGTCCGCGACCGCCTTCCACGGATTACAAGCTCTCTTCGCCCTCCTCGCCGTGCTGCTCGCCGACCGGCTGTGGCGAAAGCTATCTCCTGAGACGGTCGAAGATCGCGGCTGGCTCCTGACGCGCTGGCTGGCGGCCTGGTGGATGGTGTTCGACCTCACCAGCATCGGTCTCGTCCAGCCCGACGGACTCACCGTCTGCCTCTACCTCGCGGCCTGTCTCCTGGTGCTTCACCGCCGGCCCGTTCTACTGGGCCTGGTCCTCGCCGCCGCCTACCTGACCAAAGCCGCCATGCTCCCGTTCGCGCTGATCCTCCTCGGTTGCTGGTTCTTCGTCGAACGCCGCCGGGCCCTGCTGGCCGGCGCCATTCTCTGCGTCTGCTGCGCGCCCTGGTGGATTGCGCTCCACCAGCATACCGGCCGCTGGACCATCGGGGACTCCGGCGCGCTGAACCACGCCTGGGAGGTGAACGGCCTCACCCGGTGGTATCACGGCCAGGGCGGCGTCCACTCCACGCGCCAGATCTCCGCGCAGCCCGATGCTTTCATCTACCCCGCGCCGTTCGCCGTTACCTATCCCCCCTGGTACGACCCCTCCTACTGGTTCGCGGGCCTCGAAAAGCAGCCCTTCTCCCTGGTCAATCAACTGCGCGCGTTCCGGGAAAACGGCGCCCCCATCCTCTGGTACTGGATCGCCGCCCCGGGCTTCATGGCCGCCCTGGCGTTGAGCCCCCGTATCCGGGACTGGCGGGGCCTCGGGAGCGAAGTGCGCAGTCGCTGGCTCTTGCTCGTGCCCGCCCTCGCCACGGCCGGCATGTACGCCGCGGTGTTTTTTGAACCCCGCTACCTTGCTCCGCAGCTGTTCCTGCTCGGCACCATCCCGCTGCGCGCCGCCTACACCCGCGCCGGCCGCCCCGCCTCCTGGCTGTTCCCTATCGCCGCCTCGGCCGCCGTCCTCTTCCTGCTCGCTGCCGAGGTCAAGGTCGCGGCGCAGGAGCTGTTCGTTGACGGGGTGACCCCCAACCCCCACGCCGCGGTCGCCGCCGAGATGCAAGCCGCCGGCGCCCCGCCCGGAACTGCCGTCGCCTTCATCGGGCTCACGCTGCAGCCGGAATGGGCCCGCCAGGGCCAGTTCCGTATCGTAGGCGACATCCCCTTCCGCTACGGCCGCGACCCGGGCCCCTCCCGCGGCATCCTGTTCGATCGGATGCATCTCGAGCGGTTCTGGCAGGCCCCCTCCGCCGTCCGGCAGAAGATCTACGATGGCTTTGCCCAAGCCGGCGCCCGCTTCGTCATCGCCCATGAGGTCCCCGAAAACGCCGATACGACCGGCTGGACGCGCCTGAAGACCAAGGTGAACCTCATTAGCGGTTGCTGCCAGACGTTCTGGATCCGCCCCCTCACCGTCACGCCGTCATCCGATCCTCCGGGCCCTGCGCGCGGCGCGTCATCCGTCCCATAGCTGCGAGGCAGCCCCGCGCGGTCCACCCAGCCCCCCACCGCCGCGGCCAACCGCCCTCATCCAGCCCCCTCACCCCGCCAGCGGATCCTCCGGCCACGCATGCCGCGGATACCGCCGCCCCAACTCCCGCCGCAGCGCCGGATAGTGCCGCTCCCAAAACCCCGCCAGGTCCTGCGTAACCTGCACCGGTCGCTGATTCGGCGCGAGCAGATGCACCACCACCGGCGTCTGCCCCGCCCGCGGCGTCTCCCGCATCCCAAAAAAGTCCTGCAGCCGCGACGCCACCCACGGCGGTTGCCCGTCCACGTAGTGCACAGCCACCGACCGCCCCTTGGCCAGCTTCACCCGCTCCGGAGCCTTGGCCTCCAGCACCGCCCGGTCCGCCAAGCCGTCCAGCAAAATCCGCTCAAGGCCCCCGTCGCCCAGCAACCCCTTCAACTCCGCGAAGCTGCGCAGCCCATAGCAGGCCCCGCTAATCGCCTGCTGCAAATCCGGCGCCGGTAAACCCGCGAAGCGCCACCGCGCCAACAGCCCCGACACGTCGGCAAACCGCTCCATGCCCGCCTCAAGCGCCTTGGCCGCCAGCAGTTCGGCCGCCGCCCCCGCCTCCGGCCCGCCGCTGCGCGTCTCCTCGATCACCATCCCGTCAAACAGTAGCGCACTCACCCGCTCCACGCGCTCGGCCGTACGGTTCCAGTCGACGCCGTCCCGGCTCTCCATCCGCTCCGGAAACAGATCGAGCAGCCACTCCGGCTCCACCTTGCTCGCCAGCCGGATCAACGGCGTCCCCCGGTTCTCCATCTCAATCGCCACCACCAGCTCCGCCTGCCGCACCCCGGAGCTCTCGGCCAGCGCCGCCTGCCCGCCCGCCGCCAGCAATATCTCCCCGTTCGGCCGCCGCTTGCCCAGCCGGTCGCTGAAGGCCGCCGTCAGCGCCACGAGCAGCGCCTGGTCGTCTCGCCGCGCGGGCCGCGCCGCCCGCCGCAGCTGCTCATAGGTCCGCACGGTCTGTGGCCCCCACGGCCGCTCGAGCAGCAGAAACAGATCCGAATCCACCAGATGCGGCGGCTTGCCCTCCAACCGCTCGCCTGTCGACAGCACGGCCGCCGCCCGGCAGCCGTCCTCCCCGCCGTCCACCATCAACCGCCCCAGCCGCGGATGCACCGGCAACTGCGCAATTTGCCGGCCCAACGGCGTCAACGCCCCGTCCGCCACCACGCCCAGCCGGCCCAGCAGCGTCTCGGCCGCCGCCAGCGCCGGCCCCGGCGGCGGCGTCAACCACGGCAGGGCCAACGGATCCTTCACCCCGCAGCCGTGCAGGTTCACGAGCAACTGCGACAGCTCCCGCCGCATAATCTCCGGGGCGTCCTGCAGCGGGCGCCGCACAAACTCCTCCCGCGAATACAGCCGCACCACCCGCCCCGGCGCCGTCCGCGCGCTCCGCCCCGCCCGCTGCGTCGCCGATGCCTGGCTCACCCGCGCCACCTCCACCGACGGCATCCCCGTCCACGGCGAATCCACCGCCACCCGCGCCAGACCGCTATCCACCACCGCCGTCACCCCGGGAATGGTAATCGAACTCTCGGCCACGTTGGTCGCCAGAATGACTTTGGGTTCGTTTCGCAATTCCAGCGCCAGGTCCTGCTCCTCGGGCGTCATATCGCCGTGCAGCAGGAAAGTGCGAAACGAAGCCAACAGCCGCTGCGCCCGCCGCATCTCGGCGATGCCCGGCAAAAAAACCAGCACATCGCCGGTCAAGCCCTGCCGCGCCAACCGCTCAACGCCCCCGGCCACCAACTGCTCCAGCGTCGCCGCCGAATGCGGCGTGTACTCCACCTCCATCGGATAAAGCTTGCCTTCGCTCCGCAACACGGGACATCCGCCCAGATGCGCCGCAATCGGCGCCGCATCGAGCGTGGCCGACATCACCACCAGCCGCAGGTCAGGCCGCTGGCGCCGCTGCAGGTCGAGCAGCAGCGCCAGGGCCAGGTCGCCATCGAGATGCCGTTCGTGGAACTCATCGAGCACCACCACCTGCACCCCGCGCAGCGCCGCATCGCTCAGCAGACGCCGCGTCAGCACCCCCTCGGTCAGAAAGCGCAGCCGCGTCTTCGGTCCGCTCACGTCCTCGAAGCGGACCTGATAGCCGACGGTCTCGCCCAGCCGTTCGCCCAACTCGGCCGCCACGCGCCGGGCCGCCAGGCGCGCGGCCAGCCGGCGCGGCTCGAGCACCAGCACCTCGCCCATCCCCGCCGCGAGCAGCGCCGCCGGCACCCGCGTCGTCTTTCCCGCCCCGGGCGGGGCCTCAATCACCAAATTAGGGGTTTTGCCGAGCGAAGCCACGATCTCCGGCAACAGACTGTCAATTGGAAGTCGCAAAAGGATATCCTATCGACATGTCTGCTCCACTCGCTCCTCTATCACCGCCCAAGCGCCTGTTGTTCGGACCGGGTCCGTCCATGGTGGCGCCCCGCGTGTACGAGGCAATGGCCAAACCGGTCGTCGGTCACCTCGACCCGTTCTTCTTCCAGGTCAACGAAGAGATCCGCGCCGGCCTCCAACAGGTCTTCGGCACCGCCAACCCCTTCACGCTCGCCCTGTCCGGCACCGGCAGCGCCGGCATGGAGGCCGCCGTTTCCAACTTCGTCGAACCGGGGTCGAAATTCCTCGTCTTCGCCAACGGCTACTTCTGCGACCGCCTCACCGAAATGGGCAATCGCCAGCAGGCCAACGTTGTCCGCATTGAAAAGCCCTGGGGCCAGAAGGTGAGCGACGCCGAGGCCGCCGAGGCCATCCATCGCGAGAAACCGCAGGTCGTCGCCTTCGTCCACGGCGAAACCTCCACCGGCGTCTCGACGCCCGGCCACGCCATCGCCCAGGCCTCCCGGGAAGTCGACGCGCTCACCATCGCCGACTGCGTCACCTCGCTCGGCACCATGCCCATCAACATGGACGCGGTCGGCATCGACATCGCCTACAGCTGCACGCAGAAAGGCATGAGCTGCCCGCCTGGCCTCGCGCCCATCTCCTGCTCGCCCCGCGCCATGGACCGCCTGCGCGCCCGGCAGAGCCCGATCCGCACCTGGTATCTCGATCTCAAGCTGCTCAGCGAGTACTACGATGGCGCCCACCGCTACCACCACACGGCGCCCATCTCCATGTTCTACGCCCTGCGCGAAGGCATCGCGCTGATCCTCGATGAAGGCGTCGAAGCCCGCTACGAACGCCACCGGGTGAACGCCGCCAAGCTCACGGCCGGCCTCGAGGCGCTTGGCCTCGAAATGCTCGTCCCGGCCGAGAACCGCATGTGGGCGCTCCACACGCCGAAAGTCCCCACCGGCGTGAGCGACCTCGAAGTCCGCAAGAAGCTGATGGAGCGGCACGGCATCGAGATCCTCGGCGGCTTCGGGCCCCTAGCCGGGCAGGTCTTCCGCATCGGTCTGATGGGCGAAGGCTCGCAAGCGGCCCACGTCGACCTGCTGCTGTCCGCCCTCAAAGAGGCGCTCTAAAGCACGTCCGCAAAACCGCGTTTCAAGTAGCGGAAAAACAGGCCGCCCACCACGAACGCCCCGCAACTCCAGGCGGCCATCACGGCCAACTCCTCCGGGTTCGGCAGCTCTGCAGAGAGTAGCCGGGCCCGGTAGGCTTTTACGAACAGGGAAAGCGGATTCCCCCGCAACAGGAACCGCATCCCCTCGGGAATCTGCTCTTCGTTGATAAAGATCGGCGTCACCCAGAACCACAGCGTCAGCAGCACCATCACCCCCTGCGCCGTATCCCGCAGATACACCTGCAGACTGGCAAACACCCAGCCGATGCCAACGGCCAGCGTCCCCAGCAAGCCCGTGTAGAGCGGCAGAAACAGCAGCGTCCAGTGCAAATGCCGGTCCCAGAAGGCGACGGCCGCCACGGCCAGCAACACCGCCAGCAGGTGGTTCAGCATCGACGAAAAGAAGACGGAGATCGGCAGCATCTCGCTCGGAAACACCGTTTTGGTGATCAGGTTCGAGTGTTCGAGAATGCAGTTGGCGCTTCGCTGCACCGTCTCCTGAAAAAGCATCCACGGCAGATAGCCGCACAGCAGAAACAGCGTGTAGTTTTCCGTGGCCTCGCCCGGCGGCATCGGCGTTTTCATGCAATAGGAGAACACGAAGGTCCAACTCGCCAGCTGCACCGTGGGATGCACGAGGCCCCAAAGCCAGCCCGCCGCCGAACCGATGTAGCGTTGGCGGAAGTCGCGGGCAATCAACTGAAACAGCAGGTTACGACGCGCAAACAGGTTGCGCAGAAACAGAGTACCGGGAAGCCCCATGGAGTCTCTCCCAGTCTAGCGGACCCGCTAGAATAAGGGGATGCGCGCACTCATTCTCTGCCTTCCCCTGCTGCTGCTCGCCGGTTGCACCACCGAATCGCCCACCACCCCGGCGCCCGCTGCCAGCGCGAAGAAGATTCCCCCAACGCCCCCGGTGCCCTACTTCCACGAAACCGCCGCCGCGGCCAAACCCTTCCCCCCCACCCTCGACCCGAAATCCTTCACCGACCCCATCATCCGCAAAGCCTACCAGGTCGCTAAAGAGATCCCCGAAATCCTCGCCCAGCAGCCCTGCTACTGCTACTGCGACCGCTCGGCCGGGCACAAAGGCCTGCTCGACTGCTTCCGCGATAACCACAGCTCACACTGCGGCACCTGCATGAAAGAGGCGCTGCTCGCCAAGCAGCTCCACGAGGAAAAGTTCACCGCGGCCGAAATTCGGACGGCTATCATGCGGGGAGACTGGAAGAACGTCAACCTCGAAGCCACCCCGTCCAGCCACTGACCGGGGTGTATACTCGGCGGCATGAGCACTAAGTGTCTGCTGCTGTTTGGGATAGCAACGATCCTGACCGCCCGGGACGTTGTTATCCGCGAGGCCGGGCGCGTCTCGCTCGACTTCGTCAACATGGAATCCGGGTACCGGAATACGGTATTCCTGGTCCGCGCCACCTACCCGGGCGGAAAAGAAGTCATCCTCGGCTCCTCCGGTTGCCGGACCGAAAAGCCCGGCATAGGACTGGGGCTGCCGCTCGTTACCGACAAACTCGCGGCCTTCGGCTGCCGGGTCACCTTCGACAGCGTTCCGAGCACCCCCAATCAAATCGACGGCTTTCCCGCCGGCACCAGTTTCGAACTCGGCCTCTGCGTCGACAAACTCGGGCAGGGCGTCTGCGACGATTTCTGGTCGAGTAACAAGGACAAGAACGCCGATGGCGCCGACCATCTCGTCGAACGGGAGATCCACCCCGGCAAATACCAGGGCACGCTGCTCTACCTCGGCTGGGAAGATACCCGCAACAACGGCGACCAGGACTTCAACGATACCGTTCTCTACTTGCGCGTCGAGCGCGACACCGATGGCGACGGTCTCTGGGACGATTGGGAGACCTTCGGCGTCGACACCAACGGCGATGGCGAAATCGACCTCGACCTCCCCGCGCTCGGCGCCAACCCGCTCCACAGGGACGTCTTTCTCGAAATCGACTACATGGGCAAAGCTGGCGATGGCCACAGCCACAAGCCGCCGGCCGAAGCGCTGCAAATCGTCATCGAAGCCTTTGCGAAAGCCCCGGTGCAGAATCCCGATGGCAAGACCGGCATCACCCTGCACATCGACCTCAGCAACGAAATCCGCCACCAGGATGTCCTGCTCTTCGGTGAGCCGTTCGCCGGGATCAAGGCCGATGCAACCAACTTCGGCAAAAGCAATCCCCGGCGCTTCGCCTTTCGCTACGCCATCTTCGGCCATCAGTACGAAGCGGATAACACCAGCTCCGGCATCAGCGAAACGCCGGGCGACGATCTGATGGTCACTCTCCCGAACAACGATGCCGGCGCCATCGCCGGTACGCTGATGCACGAACTCGGCCACAGCCTCGGTCTCCGCCACGGCGGAGGGGACGACGTGAATAACAAGCCGAACTACCGCAGCGTCATGAACTACCGCCACCAGTTCCGCGGCGTCCCCGCCCAACTGCAGCGATTCACCGGCAGCGCCAATTCGAGTTCGCTCCGCGCGGAACCCGACGAAATCGTCTATCGCTACGACTTCTCCCGTCTCGAACTCCCCACCCTCGACGAATCAGCGTTGAACGAAGCCGCGCCCTTTTATCCTGTCGCCAGCCTGCCCGCCCGCGTCCGCGTCGCGCTGCCCAACCGTACCATTGAGGAGCGAACCGAACTCCCGGCCCTTGCCTACAACTGCCGTTCCGCCGTCGTCGTCGAATCGATTACCGACGGCTTTGGGCTCGATTGGAACTGCGATGGCAACCGGGGCGACCGCTTCGTCACCGCAGACCTCAACGGCGGCGAAGGGACCGTCCTACGCGGCCACGACGACTGGGCGAATCTCGTCTATTCCTTCCAGAACAACGCGCTCCGCTTCGGCGCGGTCTACCGCGAACCGGACCTGGTGGAGCAGTCTCCGCGGCAGGCCGCCGAAGAAGCCGCCAAGCTCACTTATCGGCCTGCTGCCAGCGTTCAGCCCATCCCCGGCCCTGTCCTCGTCCGCGAAGTGGAACTCGACGGCTCCTCCTCCACCGTGCCCGGCGGCGGCCAGATTGTGGGCTACCAGTGGCGCGTCGCGGGGCTCCCCGCCGCGCTGAACCACGCAGACCGCCCCAAGGTAACGGTGCAGTTCGGCGGCGGGCCCGGCGAGTACCGCTTCGACCTCACCGTCACGGCGCAGAACGGACTCTCCCATACCACCCGGACCACGGTGGTCTACGCCGGCCGCTGACCCCTCATTGTGCTCGGGCCGGCAAAGGAGTATGCTCCAGGTGCCATGAAACTCGGAACTGCTCTTTTTTGCGTTACGTTAGCGTCCGGTCCGGCAAATGCACAATGTGGTCGGTGCGGACCCGATGGCGGGGGCAACCCGCCGGGACCGCCCCGCACCTCTTACCGCCCCCAACTGCCGCTGATCCTTCCCGATGGTCTCGGAACGATCCAGGCCCAACTCCGCATCGACCGGCTCAGCGTCGACGGCGGCCAAACCCGCTACTTCGCCGTCTCGGAGCTTCTGCTCGATGCGGTCATGGACCGCCCGGTGCGCCTCACGGAGATAGCGCTCCGGCGACCCCAGGCGCAGCTCACCTTCGGGATCACGGCGGCGAATCCGCTCGTGCTTCCCGCCGGCCGCAGCACCGTTGTCCTGCGCGGCTCCACGCTCGAAACCACGGCGGGCGAGGCCGGCTGGACGCTCTTCGTGCAGACCGAAGAGCGCGCCGAGGGCTACTCCCTGAACCCCGCGTTCACTCTCGAAGGCGCCGAGGCCATCGCCCTCGCGCACTTGACTCCGCCGCGGGACCTCGAAGGCGCCGCAGTGGCCATCCGCGCCACCTACCTGCGCCGCACTCCCGGCTCGCCCATCACCGCGGCCGAATTGCAGTATCAGGTGCGCTACCGCGCCGGCAACAGCGCCGCCGTCATCGCGGGATTGGCCCTGCGCAGCGTCGCCGCCTTTGGTCCCACCGTGATCGAAGCGCCCATCCCGAACACCGTCGCCACGGCGGGCACCTCCGGCACCATCACCTTCCGGCAGATTCTCGACCCCACCAACGCCGCGGCCATGGCGGGACTGGAGGCCATGCTGCAGAACCCGTCGTCCCTCTACGTTCAGCTCCGCACCGCCGCCGGTAATGGCGGCGCCCTGCTGCGCACGCCGGAAAGCTTGACCTACGAGGTCCGCGGCGAACGGATCCTCACCTCCTCGACCCCGGAGACGGCGTCCACCGGGGGCCTGGTCACCATCCACACGCTCCGCAACGAGGCGGGTACGGTGCTGGCCGGTCTGGCCAACATCAGCCTGGCCGCCCGCGGCTTCACGCGGCCCGGCGCCGTGCTGACCGGCTTCACCGTGGAGGGACCGCCGGCGCGGGTGCTGCCCCTGCAACCGGACCTGAACGACACGCGCTTCAACGCCACCGGCGATACGGTCGTCTATCAGGACTACCCGCTCCTCGGCGACGACCCGCTATTGGCCTATTTGCTGAAGCCCGGCCTGTTCCGGGCGCGCCTGAACACGACCATCGATGCGCAGGGCGTGATGACCCTCACCGCGGTGGGGCCGCAGCCGGAACTCTCCCCCCCCGCGATGGCGATTACGCAAGTCCTTCCGGCGGTGTCGACGCCCGGCTCCATTGTCAGCCTGTTTGGCCGCTCCTTGCCGGCTCAGGCAGCGCAGGCCACGGTCTCCCTGGAAGGCTTACCCGTCGAAATCCTCTACGCCAGCCCGACCCAGCTCAACCTGCGGCTACCCACAGGATTAACGACAACTACCACCCCCGCCCCCAGCCCCTCGCTGCTGAGGACACTCTTACTCGTCAACCTGCCTGAGGCCACCACGGCCCGGGCGACCCTTACGGTCGACGTTGTCGAGCCATTCATTTTCAACCGCCCGTCCATCTTCTTTGCAGGATCGCGACGCCCCGTTCTTCCGGAAAGCCCGGCCGGGGCCGGGGACTTGCTGGACATCTACTGTACGGGCATCACCCTCCGGCCGGATATTCGGTACACGGTCCGGATCGGCGACCAGGCAGCCGCATCGGTTGTGCCGCAGCCGTCCGGACCCGGCGCCTGGGTGCTCCGGGCTACCGTTCCCACGGGCCTGGCGCCCGGCAACCAACCGGTTTCCGTCTTCGCCACGTTCGACAACGGCCGGGTGTTTCCGCGAGCCGCGCAAGCGGTCGCGCTCGCGGTCAGGTAGGCAGGGCCAGCCGCGTGATCAGTTTCTGAAAACGCGGCTCCCTCCTTACGGGGTCGAGCTTGGGTTCGACCCCGTAGTAATAAACCGGCCAGGAGTGATCCGGGTCGACAGATTGTTCGAGCAGATCGAGCGCGCGGGCGGTCTCGCCGAGGCCGATGTAGGGTCCGGCCCAGAAGCAGGGCGCCACATACGAACTCGCCGCGAGCGCCTCAATCCGCCGGATGGCGTCCCGCGCCTTCTCCCGATTCCCGTTTAAAGCCTGCGCCAATCCCCAGTCGCTCACCACGCCGTAATCATCTTCTCCGATCATCTCCAGGCATTTTTCGAAATCGGCGATGGCCGCCGCGAATCGGCGCATGGCCATCCGCACCGTGCCGAGCATCGACTGCGCCTGAATGAACCGCGGCTGGTCCGCCAGAACAGACAACAACGTCTTTTCCGCTTCGGGGTACCGCCGGGAATGATAGTAAGTCACCGCCAGCGCCGTCGCCAGCGCCGGCGAGAGCGGATCGAGTTCCATCGCGCGCTTCTGCCGGTCTTCGGCTTCCGAGAACCGCTTCAGCGCGGTGAGTAGCCGGGCGTAGTAAGAATGCGCCGGCGCGTAGCTCGGGTTGAGAGCCAGAGCCTGCTGAAAGGACGCTTCCGCCGCGGCCCACGCAAAGTCATAGTGCATTTGCACGAAACCCAGCGTCGTGTGGCCTTCGCCGAGCGAGGGATCGAGTTCAATCGACCGCAGCGCCGCGGCCTTGGCCTTCGGACAGACTTCGTTCGGCGGGCGGTTGCCGCTCTGCAACGAATAGACGTCCGCTAATCCGGCGTAGGGCAGAGCGTAAGAAGGGTCGGCTTCAATAGCCTGCTGAAACAGATCCTGGGCCTTGGCAAACGCATCCGGAACGCGGCGGTTCAGCGCATGGCGGCCCTTCAAATACAGCAGGTGGGCATCGCCGTCGGCAACGTGAACCTTCAACGGCTCGGCCCTACGCCGGCGAATGCCCAGCGAACTCATCACTAAATCAGCGATCTGTTGCGCCAACTCCTGAAACCCACTGAGCGAGGTGGAAAGCTGACGGCTTAACAGCTGCTGCGCCGTCGCCACATCCACCACTTCGAAGGAGATGTGGATGCCGTTCTGCGCCCGCCGCAGCCGCCCCACCATCATCACCGCCGCCTTCAACTGACGCGCCACCGCCAGCGGATCATCCATCTTCTTGAAGCGGAAAACAGCGCTTCGCGAGATCACGCGCACGTCGCCGGCGGTCGCAATCAAATTGATCAGCGCCTCCGTCAGCCCGTCACTCAACGGCGCATCTTCGGCTCCCGAGCTGTTCTCGAACGGGAGCACGGCGATCGAAGCCGGCCCGGCGGGCCGTAGGAACCGGTATAGGCCCCAACCCGAGGCGCCCACGGCGGCCGTCCCGGCAACGGCCAAACCGATCCGGCGCCGGGAGATCGGGGACGCCGGGGCGGCCGGGGCGAGCGACGCTTGCGTCACCGAACCGCGCGAGGAGCGCAGGCTCAGCCACGCCCGCAGGTCGATCCCAATCTCCCGCGCCGATTGATACCGGTCGTCCCGATTCTTCTCAAGGCACTTCCGGATGATCCGGTCCATCTCCTCGGGCGTGGCGTAGTTCCATTTGGAGACCGGATCGGGGGCCGACGAGATGACCTTGGACAGGATCTCCACCGGGTTGGTCCCCTGAAACGGCCGCCGCCCCGTGGCCATTTCATAGAGCACAATGCCAAAGGAAAACAGATCGCTTCGGCGATCGAGAGGCTTGCCCAAGGCCTGTTCCGGGCTCATATACCCCAGCGAGCCAACCACCGCGTTTTCGGCCGTCAACTGGGTCTCGGTCTCGGCGACCGCCGGCCCGGCTGGCTCCGCCGCCAGCTTGGCCAGGCCGAAATCGAGCAGCTTCACGATGCCATTCGGGCCCAGCATGATGTTCTGGCTTTTGATCTCCCGATGCACAATGCCCAGATCGTGCGCCGCCTGCAGCACCTCCGCCGTCTGCACGCCCACCCGGGCCACCTCTTCCCACGCGAACGTTCCCTGTTGAATCCTGGCGCTGAGCGTTTCGCCGGCGATGTACTCGATCGCCAGGAAGGCACCGCCCTCCCACTCGCCGAAAGAATATACGTGCGCGGCGTTGGGATGATTCAGGCGGGAGGCGGCTTTAGCCTCCTGCAGGAACCGTTTTGTGCGGGCGGGGGAATCAACGAACTCCGCGCGCAGCACCTTGAGCGCCACCTGGCGCCCGAGTTTGGTATCCTCCGCCAGGTAGACTTCGCCCATGCCCCCTTTCCCGAGCAGTCGTACGACGCGAAACTCGTGAATGTGGGTATCTGCGCTGAGAAGCATGGGGAAAACACCCTACTCTCCCCTACTATACCGCTCGTCCAATCAGACGGCCCCTAACGGGCGAAAGTGGGGTGCCCTACGGGGATCGAACCCGCGACATTCGGAACCACAATCCGACGCTCTACCGGCTGAGCTAAGGGCACCGCGCTAGAGGCTAGATTAGCACAGGCATCCCCCCGCTTGGCAACGATTGCTGATTTCTGATCTGCATTCTGGACGCCCCGGACAAGCTCCGGCCGATTCCCGTTAAGATAGTACGGAATGATCGAGTTATCCAAGCAGATCGAACTCGCCGAGATGGCAGAAAGGGAGCTCTACACGGCCGTTGTGTCGGACGCGTTAGACCAGTTGGGAGTGCGCCATCAGGCGATGCGGGAGTACCTCCGTCCGGTGCACCCGGGGTGCGTTATGGCCGGCTGGGCCCGCACCGTCACGTGCTCGGACATTTATCACATCCCGGAGGATCCGTACGGCCTCGAAATCGAAGCCATCGATAGCCTGCAGCCGGGCGAGATCTGCGTAGTCGGCACCCAGAAATCCACCCGCAATGCCCCGTGGGGCGAACTGCTGTCGACCGCCTCGAAGGCCCGCGGCGCCCGCGGCGCGGTAGTCGACGGTCTCGTGCGCGATATTCGCAAGATTGAAGAGATCTCTTTCCCGGTCTTTGCCGCCGGCATTAAGCCCGTCGATTCGATGGGCCGCGGCATCGTCACCGGCTACAACGTGCCGGTCGAATGCGGCGAGGTGATCGTCAACCCCGGCGACTTCGTCTTCGGCGATCACGATGGCATCATCGTCATTCCCGCGGCCCTCGTCGAAGAGGTCCTCGGCATCGCCGCCGATAAGGTCCGTCGCGAGAACCACTCCCGCGCCGAACTGCAAAACGGCGCCTATCTCCGCGATGTGTTCGCCAAGTACGGCGTGCTATGAAGATCACGAGCGTTGAAACCTTTCCGGTCCTGGTTCCCATCCGGCCCGAGATGGTCATCCGGGGCAGCCTCGGCATCCATGACCAATCGACGTTTGTCCTGCTGAAGGTGCGCACCGACGAAGGCATCACCGGCGTGGGCGAGGTTTCTTCCACCGCCGTCTGGAGCGGCGAGGACGCCGTCACGGCGGTCTACGTTCTCGAGAAGTTTCTCGTGCCCGCCCTGCTCGGCGAAGACCCGCGCGACATCGAACGACTGACCGGCAAGATGAAGCGCGCCGTTTTCGGGCACTTCTTCACGAAAGCGGGCCTTGAAATGGCGCTGTGGGATATTCTTGGCAAGGCCACCGGCCTGCCGGTCTACCGTCTTCTCGGCGGCGCCGTCCGCGAATGGGTACCGATTAAGATGTCGGTCTCCGGCGTCGAACCCGGCCCCGCCGCCAAGCGCGCCGAATGGGCCATGAGCATCGGCATCCGGGCGTTGAAGGTGAAGACCGGCATTGAGCCCAAGGCCGACATCGCCCGCGTGCAGGCGGTGCGCGCCGCCGTCGGTCTTGACTTCCCCGTCGGCATCGACGCCAACGGCGGCTGGAGCCCGCGCGTGGCGATTCAGTGCATCCGCCAGATCCACGAGACCTGCAACATCCTCTTCGCCGAACAGCCCGTGGCCGCGCTCGATATGCAGTGGCTGGTGGACGTGCGGCAGGCCGTCCCGGTGCCGGTGATGGCCGACGAGAGCTGCAATACCCCGCAGGACGCCACCGCGCTCATCCGCGCCGGAGCGGCCGATATTCTTTCGGTCTACGTGAGCAAGGGCGGCGGCCTCGGCGCCGCGCGGAAGATCACCATCATTGCCGAAGCCGCCGGACTCACCTGCACCGTCGGCAGCAACCTCGAACTCGGCGTGGCCAGCGCCGCCATGGCCCACCTGGCGATGGCCTCGCCGGGCATCGGCGCCGAAGAGTTCCCGTGCGATATCCTCGGGCCGGTCTCTTATCTCGACGATGTCGTCGAAGAGCCCATCGAGTACGCCCGCGGCCGCGTCCGGGCCTCCGACCGCCCGGGCCTTGGCGTCGCCCTCGACGACGCCAAGCTCAAGAAGTACGCCCTTTAGCGGGGAATCGCCGCTGTTCCGGCCCGCTCGCCCCGCGACCCTGCCGCCGCGGAGAGCGGGCCTTGCCGCAACCCGTTCCTCCCTGGCAGTTCCACCCGCTAACGATAGTTCGTTGGCGCAGCCCCCCCGAGCCCGGCCTCCAGCCACTGCTGTGCGTCCTGCGAGCGGACCCATGCCGCACCCCAGACCGTACCCCAGACAGACCGGCAACACCCCAGACAGACCGGCAACTCCGCCGGCACCGCGGCGGCAGAAGCCCCAAGGCGTTGCCCTCGCCCGGGACCAGCGCCAACCCTTACCCGGACGACGCTACCGCAAAATCCCGGCCTTGGTGATCACCTCGGCCTGCAGGTAAGACTGCAGCGCCGGGGGTACCCCCACCGAGCCATCGGCCTGCTGGTAGTTTTCGACAATCGCCACCCAGGTCCGGCCTACGGCCAGGCCGCTGCCGTTGATCGTATGCGCATACTCCGCCTTGCCCTTGCCCGCGCGCACGCGAATGCCCGCCCGACGGGCCTGGAAGGCTTCAAAGTTACTGCAGGAGCTGATCTCTTTGTACGTCTCCTGGCCGGGGAGCCAGACTTCGAGGTCATACGTTTTGGCCGAGGAGAAGCCCATATCGCCCGTGCAGAGCAGCATGCGGCGGTACGGCAGGCCGAGCCGCTCGAGGATATCCTCGGCGTCCCGCGTCAGCTGCTCGTGTTCGGCATGGCTCTGTTCGGCGGTGGTGAACTTGACCAACTCCACTTTCTGAAACTGGTGCTGCCGGATGATGCCGCGCACGTCCCGGCCGTGGCTGCCTGCCTCGCTGCGGAAGCACGAGGTATAGGAGCAGAAATGAATGGGCAACTGCTCCGGCTCGAGCGTCTCGTCGCGGAACAGGTTCGTCACCGGCACTTCGGCCGTAGGCGCGAGCCAGTAGTCGGAGTTTTCAATCTTGAACAGGTCGGCGCCGAACTTGGGCAGATTGCCGGTGCCGAACAGGCTGGCCGAGTTGACCAGAAACGGCGGAAACACTTCGGTGTAGCCGTGGTCGCGCGTGTGCACGTCCAGCATGAAGTTCATCAGCGCCCGCTCGAGACGCGCCCCCAGGCCGTAGTAGACGGCAAACCTCGCCCCGGTAATCTTGGCGGCGCGTTCGAAGTCGAGAATGCCGAGTTCGACCCCCAGGTCCCAGTGCGCCTTGGGCGCGAACTCAAAGCTCCGCGGCGTGCCGTGGCGATGGATCTCGGCGTTGTCGTCGGCCGAAGCGCCCACGGGCACCGACTCGTGCGGCAGGTTCGGAATCGCGGTGAGCAGGTCGCGGAAGCGCTCATCGACCGCCTGGACCTTCGTGTCCAGGTCGGCGATCCGGTCGCCCATGGCGCGCACCTCGGCCTGGACGGCGGAGGTATCCTCCCCGGCCTTTTTGAGCTTGCCAATCTCCAGGCTCTGCGCGTTCCGCCGCGCCTTCAACTGCTCGGCTTCGGTGACGGCCGAGCGGCGCTCGGCGTCCAACACCTTCCACTGCTCAACGTCGAAAGCGAATCCGCGGGTGGCCAGGCGGGCCGCAATCGCCTCGACATTCGCCCGAAAATGGGATAGTTCGTGCACCTTCCCATGCTAGCGTGCCCGGTGGAGTTGGTAAACTGGTGGATTCACGAATGCAACTCGAAAAAGTCTATGAGCCCCAACGGTTTGAACCCCATTGGGCCCAGTGGTGGGAAGAGTCCGGCATCTACGAAGCCGATCCTGCGCGGCCGGGCAGGATGTTCTCGATCGCCATCCCGCCGCCGAACGTCACCGGTTCACTCCACATCGGGCACATGATCGGCCACACCGAAATGGACGTCATCACCCGCTACCACCGGATGATCGGCGACAACGCGCTCTGGATTCCTGGCACCGACCACGCCGGCATCGCCACGCAGATGGTGGTCGAACGCGATCTCGCCAAGCAGAACATCACCCGCTACGACCTCGGCCGCGAGGCCTTCGAGGCCAAAGTGTGGGAGTGGAAGGCGCAGTACGGCGGCAACATTGAACGGCAGATGCGCAAGATCGGCGACTCGGTCGATTGGACCCGCAACCGCTTTACGCTCGACGAAGGGCTGTCGCGCGCCGTGCGCGAAGTCTTCGTCCGCATGCACGAAGACGGGCTCATCTACCGCGGCGAGTACATGGTCACCTGGTGCCCCCGCTGCAACACGGCCCTCTCCGACCTCGAAGTCAACCACGAAGACACCGCCGGCAGCCTCTGGGAGATCGACTACCCCGTCACGGGCCAGCCCGGCCGTGTGCTCACCGTCGCCACCACCCGCCCGGAGACGATGCTTGGCGACACCGCCGTCGCCATCAACGCCCGCGACGAACGCTACCTCGACCTGCACGGCCACACGGTCCAACTGCCGCTTATGAACCGCGAGATCCCCATCGTCCTCGACGACATGGCCGATCCCGAGTTCGGCACCGGCGTCGTGAAAATCACCCCGGCCCACGACCCCAACGACTTTGAAGCCGGCAAGCGGCACAGCCTGCCCATTATTCAGGTCATCAGCCCGCAGGCGAAGATGACCGCCGAAGCCGGCGCCTACGCCGGGCTTGACCGCGGCGAAGCCCGCAAACGCGTGCTCGCCGACCTCGAAGCCGCCGGCCGGCTCCGCGCCGTCAAGCCGCATGCCCTGCCCATTTCGAAGTGCCAGCGCTGCGCCACCATCGTCGAGCCGCTGATTTCGAAGCAGTGGTTCGTGAAGATGAAGGAGCTGGCCGCCCCGGCCATCCGCGCCGTCGAAACCGGCGAAACCGTCTTCATCCCCGAGAACTGGAGCAAAACCTACTTCGAGTGGATGTACAACATCCGCGACTGGTGCATCTCGCGGCAGTTGTGGTGGGGCCACCGCATCCCGGCCTGGCATTGCGCCGACTGCGCCGGCATCACGGTCGCCCGCGAAACGCCCACCGTCTGCCAGCACTGCCAGAGCGCCCATCTCACCCAGGACCCCGACGTGCTCGACACCTGGTACAGCTCCGGCCTGTGGCCCTTCTCGACGCTCGGCTGGCCCGACCAGACCGCCGACCTCGCACGCTACTACCCCACTTCCCTGCTCATCACCGGCTTCGACATCATCTTCTTCTGGGTCGCCCGCATGATGGTCATGGGCCTCTACTGCACGGGCCAGGTGCCCTTCCGCCAGGTCTACATCCACGGCCTTGTCCGCGACGCCGAACGCCAGAAGATGTCCAAGACCAAGGGCAACGTCATCGACCCGCTCAGCGTCACCGAAAAGTACGGCACCGACGCCGTCCGCATGTCGCTGCTGCTCGCCGCGCCCCCGGGCACCGACATCATCGCCAGCGAAGACCGCATGGAGGCCGCGCGCTCGTTCGCCAACAAGATCTGGAACGCCGCCCGCTTCCTGTTCCTGAATCTCGAACGCGCCGGCGCCGAACCCTGGTCGCCCGCCGAACAGCCGAGCTACCGGCCCGAGGCTATCGACGGCGCTGTGCCGCTGGAAGACCGTTGGATCTTCAGCCGCCTGAACCACGCCGCCGGCGAGATCAACAAAGCCATCAACGCCTACCGCTTCCACGAAGCCGCCCAACTGCAGTGGCACTTCTTCTGGGACGATTTCTGCGACTGGTACATTGAACTCAAAAAACTCCGCTTTGCGGAAAACAGCGGCCTGAACGCCCACTGGCGCAACATCCTCACGGTGTTCGACACCTCGCTCCGGCTGCTGCACCCCTCGATGCCCTTCCTCACCGAAGAGCTCTGGCAGAGGCTCGGAACGCACGAAAAGAGGTCCATCTCGCTCGCCGCGTTCCCCCAGTTCGACCCCGCCGCCGCCGACCCGGAGGCCGAACGCGAGATGGCGGCTCTGCAGGAGCTCATCACGGCCGCCCGCACCCTCCGCGCCGAAAACAAGCTCGACCCCAAGGCGCCCTTCGACGCCGTCATCTACGCCGATGGCTTCGTTTCGTCACTCGCCGCCGCACAGAAGGAGGCCATCGAGAAACTCGCCAATCTGCAACTGACGCTCGCCCCGGCCAGCGCCGAACGCGTCAAAGGCAGCAGGCGCTCAACGCCCGAGTTCGACCTCGTGCTGGCCGTCTCGGCCGCCCAACTCGACGCCCAGCGTGACCGCCTGCGCAAAGAGATCGACCAGTTGACCAAGGTCATCGCCAGTTCGGAAGCCCAGCTGTCGAACGAGGCGTTTCTGGCCAAAGCCCCCGAAAAGGTACTGGCCTCCATGCGCGAGAAACTGGCCGACTATCGCGCTCAGCGGAACAAGAGCCAGGAGGCGCTCGACGAGCTGTAGCATGACCCAACCCGACTTCGACCATCCCGAAATTCTCGATGCCGTCCGCCGCGCCCTGGCCGAAGACATCGGCCCCGGCGACCTCACCACCAACTCCACGGTCGCCGCCGGCCGCCAGGCCACCGGCCGCTTCCACGCCCGGCAGGATATGGTCGTCGCCGGCGTCGAACTCCTGCCGGTGATCTACGCCGAACTCGGCGGCGTCGACTTCCTGGGGCTCCACGTGGCCAGCGGCGACCGCGCCGCCGACGGCGATGTGCTCGCCACGGTCCGCGGCCCCGCCCGCAGGCTGCTGACGGCCGAACGGGTGGCGCTCAACTTCATGCAGCGCCTGTCGGGCATTGCCACCTACACCCGCCGGCACGTCGAGGCGGTCGCCGGTACCGGCTGCCGTATCCTCGATACGCGCAAAACCACACCCGGGCTCCGGCGCCTTGAAAAGATCGCCACCGCGGCCGGCGGCGCCGTCAACCATCGTCTCGGGCTGTTCGACGCCGTACTGATCAAAAACAACCACATCACCGCCGCCGGCGGCGTCGAGCAGGCCATCGCCGCCGTCCGCGCCGCCGGACTGCCGCCCGGCCTCCGCATCGAGATAGAAGTCCGCACCCGCGGCGAACTCGACGAGGCGCTCACCTTCGGCGCCGAGCATCTGCTGCTCGATAACCTCACCCCGGCCGAGGCCGCCGACTGGATCCGCGTCATCAACAAGCGCGCCACCGTCGAACTGTCAGGCGGCATGCGGCTTGAAAAACTTCGCGACTACGCCCTCGCCGGACCCGATTTCATCTCCGTCGGCGCCCTCACGCACTCAGCCGTTGCCGTCGATATCAACTTCCGGCTGCACCTCGAAGCCTGATGCCCTTCGATCCCGCCCTGGTCCGCGCCGCCTTCCCCGAACGACGCATCGACTTCTACCCCACCATCGGCTCGACCATGGCGGCCGCCGCCGCCATCGAAGAAGACGGCGCCGTTGTCATCGCCGATGCCCAGTCGCACGGCGTCGGCCGCTACAGCCGCCCGTGGCACTCGGCCCCGGGCGACGGCCTCTATTGCACCGTCGTGCTGCGCACCAAACCACTGCCGGCCTTGACCATGGCCATCGGCCTCGCCGTGCAGGAGGCCATCGCCCGCTGCACCGGACTGCAGTGCGACATCCGCTGGCCGAACGACCTGCTCGCCGGAGACCGCAAGTGCTGCGGCATCCTGACCCAGGGCCATGACGACCGCGTGCTGGCCGGCATCGGCATCAACGTCAACCACGAAGCGTTCCCGCCGGAGCTGGCCGGAATCGCCACCAGCCTGCGCCTGGCCACCGGCCGCGCCTGGGCGCGCGAGGCGCTGCTGATTGAAATTCTCCACCGCCTCACGCCCTTCCTCCAGTTACCGGTCGAAGCGGTGCTCGGGGCCTTTACCCAGCAATCCAGTTACGTCCGCGGCCGCCGTGTCGCCGTCGAACTCAACGGGACAGAGGTCCGCGGCGTCACCGCCGGACTCGACCCGCACGGCTACCTCCTGCTCGATGACGACCAGGGCCGCCGCCACACCATTCTCGCCGGAGGCGTCCGTCCATGCTCCTAGCTCTCGACGTTGGCAATACGAACATCACCATCGGCGCCTTCCGCGGCGAACTGCTCATCGGCCGCTGGCGGCTCCGCACCATTCGCGAACAGACGGCCGACGAATGGGGCATCCTGCTCCGCAACGTCTTCGCGCTCTCGAACCTCAACCTGGCTGACGTCCGCGGCATCATCATCTCCTCGGTCGTGCCCGTCATCAACGGCACCCTGTCCGAGATGGTGGCGAAGTACTTCGACCGGCAGGCCGTGTTCGTCTCCACGGAGATGAATCTCGGCCTCACCATCCGCTATGACAATCCGCGCGAGGTGGGCGCCGACCGCATCGTCAACGGCGTGGCGGCCTACTCCCTCTATGGCGGCCCGGCCATCGTCATTGACCTCGGCACGGCCATCACGTTCGATGTGATCTCGGCCGATGCGGCCTACCTCGGCGGCCTCATCTACCCCGGCATCGGCATCTCGCTCTCCGGCCTGTTCGCCAAGACGGCGCTGCTGCCGCAGGTGAATTTCGAACAGCCGTCGAAGCTCATCGGCACCAATACGGTCGGCTCCATCCAGAGCGGTCTCTATTACGGGACCATGGGGATGGTCGACGGTCTGATTGCGCGGCTCGCCGGCGAACTCGGCGGCGAGCCGCGCGTGATCGCCACCGGCGGCCAGGCGCCGCTCATTCGCGCCGGCTCGCGTCTCGTGCAGTATCTTGACGAAGACCTCACCCTCAAAGGATTGCGCCTGCTATGGGAGAGGAACTGAACTATTTCAATTACTTCACGGAAGTCGAAGAGCACTTTCAGAAAGCCCGCGGCACCAGCCTGTTTCTCCTGTCGCCCATCGACTGGGCGCTCGTCGAAAGCTGGAAGGCCGCCGGCGTCCCGCTTGAAGCGGTGTTGCGCGGCATCGACGATGCCTTCTCCCGCAAGCGTCCCAAGTTCCAGCAGGTCAACTCCCTCAGTTACTGCAGCCAAGCCATCAAGAAAGCGGCCGATGATATGGCGCGCAACCGGCCGGCCAAAGCCGCGCCCACTAACGAAGACAGCCTGCCGCAGGACCGCGTGCAGGCCTATCTGGCCGCCAACAGCGAAGCGCTGCGGACGCGGGGATTCGCCGAAGAGGCCGCTTCGCTTGCCACTCTGGCCGCCGGAATCGACGCGGCGCACACCGACCTCGAGGCGCTCGAACAGCGGCTCACGGCGCTCGAAGAGCGTGTGCTGGCGCGGGCGCGGCTGCAGTTGACCGAGGCTGACTTAGTCGCCCTCCGCCAGGATCTCGAAGCCCAGCTCAAACCCCATCGCAGTCGCATGGGCACGGCCGAACTCGCGCTGCTCGAAAAGAGCTTTCTCGACCGGCAGCTGTTTGAGAAACTCGCCGTCCCCAGACTGAGCTTATTCTTTCTATACTAGAAGCTAAGGGTAATCATGTCAAAAACGGGACCAGGCAAGAAAGCGCCTGCTGATGGGCTGACCAAGGCGATTGATCCCCAGATGGCGGCCTTCGAACAGGCAGTGCACTTGTTTCACAACAGAGAGTTCGCGGCCGCGATGCCGCTGTTTGCCGAAGCCGCCAAAGGGTCGAATCTGGATATTGGACAGACCGCTCACTTGCATGCGCGGATGTGTCAACAGCGCCTGGGTACTATGCCCCAGCCGTCACTTGCCACAGCCGAGGACTATTACAGTTACGGACTCGCTCTTACCAACCAGCGCAAACTGGCCGAGGCGGAAAAAGCCTTGTTGACGGCCACCGACTTGGCGCCGGGCGCCGACCACATCCACTATGCACTGGCGCTGGCCCGTGGATTGCAGAACAACTACCGTGGCGCCGCCGAAAGCCTCTTCCGCGCAATCGAACTCCAGCCCGCCAATCGCTCCGCCGCCCGCGCGGATGCCGATTTCCACGAAGCGCTCCAGCACTCCCCCCTCCGCGAACTTGTCTACAGCGAAAAAATCGCCGGACGCTAAGTCCGGTCCGCGGGGGCCGCTCCGCATCGTCACCATCGGCGGCGGTACCGGCTTGTCCTCCCTGCTCAAGGGGCTGAAGAAACACGCCTCGGTCGAAGATCCGGTGATCTCCCTGACGGCCGTGGTCACCGTCACCGACGATGGCGGCAGCTCCGGTCGCCTCCGCCGCGACTTTGCCGTGCTCCCCCCGGGAGACGTCCGTAACTGCCTGGTCGCCCTGGCAGAAGAGGAGGCGCTGCTCAGCCAACTCTTCCAATACCGGTTCACCGGCGGCCGCGGCCTCAAAGGCCACAGCTTCGGCAACCTGTTCCTCACGGCGCTCACCCACCTCACCGGCGACTTCGCCAGCGCGGTACGCTTTGCCAGCGGCGTGCTGGCCTCCTGCGGCGAGATCATCCCGTCGACGGCCGAAAACGTCGTCATCACGGCCAAGCTCCACGATGGCACCCTGGTCAGCGGAGAAAGCAACATCTCGAAAACCCGCTCGCCCATCCGCGAAATCCGCATCCTGCCGCGGCGCCCCCAACCGCTGCCCGAAGCCCTGGCCGCCATCGCCAGCGCCGACCTCATCACCCTCGGCCCCGGGTCGCTGTTCACGAGCATCATCCCCAATCTGCTCGTCGCCGGGATTCCCCAGGCGATCGCCGCCAGCCCCGCGCTCAAGGTCTCAATCGGCAACCTGATGTGGCAGCCCGGTGAGACCGTCAACTTCACCGCCTCGGACCACATCCGCGCCATGATCCGCCACACGGGCCTCACCGGCCAGGCGCGGTCGCAGTTTCTCCACTACGTCGTACTGAACTCGCAGGGCATCCATCCGCGCCAACTCGGTCGCTACGCCGCCAAGCAGGCGCTGCCGGTGGAAAACGATACGGCCGCCCTGCGCGAAATGGGCCTCGAGATTCTCAAGGCCGACCTGCTCTGCGAGGGCGAAAAGATCCGCCACGATCCCGCGGCCACGGCCGCCATCGTACTGAAACTGGCCCGCCTCGGACGGCGCCGCCGCCAAATTGAAGGAGCCCGCAAATCCCTATGAACTCCCCTGTATCCGTCGTGATCCTCGCCGCCGGCATGGGCACCCGCATGCGCTCGAAAACCCCCAAGGTACTCCACCGCGCCGGCGGCCTTACCCTCATCGAACACGTCGTCCGCCTCGCCCGCACGGTCGCCGAGCCGGAGAATATCGTCGTCGTGGTCGGCCACGGCGCCGATGCGGTCCGCGCCGTGCTCGCCCCGTACGGCGTACGCACCGCCGAACAGACCGAACAGCTTGGCACCGGCCACGCCGTCCGCTGCGCCCGCGCCGCCGCCCCCGCCCACGGCCACCTCGTCGTGCTCTACGGCGATGCGCCGCTGCTTACCGCCGCCACGCTCGCCACCCTCGTCGACGACCGCCCGGAGACCGCCACCGTCCTCACGGCCATCCTCGACGACCCCACCGGCTACGGCCGCATCCTCCGCGACCCGGCGGGCCACGTCGCCGGCATCGTCGAGCACAAAGCCGCCACCCCCGCCCAGCGCGAGATCCGCGAAATCAACTCCGGCATTTACTGCTTCCGCGCCGAAAAGCTCTGGGCGCACATCGATGCCATCAGCACCAACAACCCCGCCGGCGAATTCTACCTCACCGACATCGTCGAACTGCTCCGCGCCGCCGGCCACCTCACCCGGGCCCGCATCCTCGCCGACCCCGACGAACTCCTCGGCATCAACACCCGCGTCGAACTCGCCAAAGTCGACGCCGTCTTCCGCGCCCGCAAAACCACCGAACTCATGCTCGGCGGCGTCACCCTCGAGAAGCCCGAGACCATCACCGTCGATGTCGACGTCACCATCGGCGCCGATACGATAGTCGAATCCGGCGTCCGACTCCTCGGCCAGACCACGATCGGCGCGGACTGCCGCCTCGGCGCCGGTTCCATCCTCGCGAACGCCACCCTCGCCGACGAGGTTCTCGTCCATCCCTACTCCGTCAT
>JAINDL010000172.1 GCA_019931245.1 Bryobacteraceae bacterium CoA2 C42 | reverse complement strand
CGTCTCCCCCGGCTGCCATGGCCGATCCGGTACCATCGACGTAATCTGAGGCTCCGGATCAACAACATACAAGGGCCAGGGAGGGGACCACAATCCGTTATAAAGCTTGATCTCCCGCCTTCCCGTCGTCGCGCTCCGATCCACCGCATAGGATACATTCACCTGGTTCGATTGCGGGTAGACCCCCGAAATCTGCCACGGCGCGACTCCTTGATTCGGACTGATCGACGTACTACTCGTTCCGTTAACAGTTCCGTAAACCTCAACATAACCCGTTTCGGCCCCCCGCTCAATCTGTGGCAATCCACTGACATTATCTCGCAGACCGTCAATCTGGGGCGCAAACCCCGCTTCGATACACCCTGTGTGCCAGAAGCGCACACTGGGGGTGCCTGCCTGTCCAGACCGAGTACCGTTGATCGTCGCCTCCATCCGAAAATAATAGTAACCTGGACCAAATCCCCGCTCCGACAGGTTCCGCCGGATGACTTCAGTCTTCAACCAATCTTTCTGGTTTACCGTCGTCTGGGTATGCACTGCTCCTACTGGGACGCCCGGGTAACTTGGGCTGGAATACGGACCGATAGTGTGGCCTGCCGGGCAACCGTTGGCATACTTCACGGCGAATACCCTAAAGTCGCTATATCTAGTCTCTGTCGTCGGAGACAAGCCCAGCCAGGCATTCGTGAGCGTGACCGGACCAACCTCCAGCGCCAGCTGTGGAAATCTAGACCGATCAACCCTTGGCTGGTAAAGTCCGACGACTGTAGTGCAGGTCCAAGCATTTGCACAACCAGGGTCATATTGGTCAGGCTGCGCCGGCGCGATCGCCGGCGCAATCCACGCCCCCCGATTCACCCACGACGAGTTCCCGCCCCGCTGGTCCAGCGCTGCCATGTAAATCTGTTTGGTCCCGGCCCCCTTCATCCTAATCGACATCGAGACCCGCACAGTAGTCGAAAACTTGACGATCCGCAAACTGCCGCCCTGGACCTCACACTGCTCGTTCCGGCCCACCGTGGCCGCGTTGCCCGGAAACAGCGTATCCACCGTTACAGCCTGACTCGGACCCCGGTCGGTCACAAAATACGCCACCCCACGCCCGTAGTCCGCCAACGGGTCAATACTCAACAAACAGGCATCCCGCCTGTCCAGCCCCCCGTTGATCAATACCAACCCGTTCGATATGTCGCCCGATCCGTCCCCGTCCGCAAAGTCAAACGTAAAGTTCTCCACCGTCCCCGTTCGCTGCTCCGGCGTCAAGGGCTGAACAATCGGTACTTGATTCGTCGCCGAGCACTCCCGCACACAATACACCCCACCCAAATTCGCCACCCAGCCTGAGCTAGCCACCCCGTCCAGCGCCGCCGACCACAGCGGCTTCGTCCCTGCCGGCATCGCCGTCTTAAAGGTCACCGAAAGACCCACCGACAGCTCCCCGTCCACGCCAACCGATGCATAGGATCCCGCGCCGGAAAGCCTGCAACTCGCATTCTCCAAACTACCACTGCTCCCCGGCGCCAGCGGCCCCACCGCGTTGCCCGTTCGGTCCGCCAAAAAGATCCCCCACTGGGGCCAGTAGGAAAAATAGCATCCGTCCGCGCCCGGACTGCTCTCAATCGCCATATACACCGTGCTAATCGGTCGTTTGGTGATGCCATCCGGCCGAAATCCAAACACAAACGTTCCGGCGCTCCCAATCCCCCCCGGCAGCGTAACCCCGGTCGGATACGGCATCGCCATAGCGAGCATCGGGACTAAGAACAAAAGATACCAAGCCATCGGCGTCCTCACTTCTTCCCCCCAGGAAGCGCCGGCCCCGCGGGAATGTCGCCGGTCGTGTAGATATGGGCGCGGATCCGGTTCCGCGTCTTGGCGTCCAGCGCCTTGTGCAGCCGGTCCATCGCCGTTCGCACTGCCATCGACCGCTCTCGCCCCAACGCCATCGCCGCCTGCGCCGGAGTAATTCCTGCCATCGACCGTGCCGCAGCCTCCATCTGCGTAACCTGCGCAGAAAACTGCGTCGCCTCACGCATCACAATGGCCATCTGTTCTTTGGTGATTCCTAACTCTCTCGCCTGCTTGCCGACCTCCAGGTCCGCCAGCCCGGCGGCCATCCGGCCAACGCTGGAACTCGCCGACGCGAAACGATCCAAAAACACCCGCTCCAAATGATCACTGGGCACCGCCATGGGCAACCGTGGAAACTTCCGCGCCGCCGAAAGCGCCGCCTGAGCAGCAGGAGATACAGCCGGACTTTGAACCGGAGCCTGACTCAAAAGCGGGAGAGGAAACAGGAACGGGGTAGCTGCGCCGACAAGGACTACAGACCACGCAAGCCGCCAGGATCTATCTAACGCAGTGCGTTTCCGGGGGGGGGGGGACGAAAGAAAAACCATGGAAGTTACAGAAATCCTACCCAAGTAACTGTTAGTGAAAGAACTCCTCCAAGCTATCGCGAAACAAAATTAGAAACAAGGGAATTTACTTTTATTAATGAAATCTTCGGGTGCCGCGCTGCTTCGGAACCGAAGTTCGGGGAACCGTAGTCCGTCGCTGAGCCGCCACCACGTCCCGCCAACCGGTCGAGGTTCCGTCCGGCCCGCCCAGCCCCACCCAAAAAACAGCGCTACGGCGACGGCTCGGAAAACGCCCGTGGCACTGTCCGAGTAGTGCCTGCTCACCGCGCCAGGGCGGCACTCGAATTCCATTCACGACCCATTCAAATTTTTTCCCCCAATATCCACGGCCCTCCGGTCACACCCCCGTCCGGGTTACTCTCCCCCGTCTGCCAACCTGAAAGCGTCCCGGAAGATCATGCCCATGACCCAGGTAATGCCCATCTCCCCCCAATGCAATGCTTCCCGTCCACACAACGGGCCCGGCCCGGCGGGGCATCGAACCCCGCCGGGCCGTATCAATATACCGCGCGCGCACGCGCCTCGCGCGCCTCACGCGCGCGCAAGGAAGAACCCAGGAAGTCCATCAAAAGAAACCACTTACAAATTCGGTTCTTTCAAAAACCGATCCCCACAGAACCCAAATAGAACCCAACTCGAACCCAAAAGAACCCCACAGAACCGAAAAACGGCCGCCAGCTTTCGCCAGCGGCCGTTCTCGGACCTGCATTTTCGCGTAACGCGCCGCTTACTTCGTGCGGCTCGATTCGGCGCTGTTGCCGCCCTGGCTCGCAATCACGGCCTGCGCCGCCGCCAACCGGGCAATCGGCACCCGGTACGGCGAGCACGAAACGTAGTTCATGCCCACCTTCACGCAGAATTCCACCGAGCTCGGCTCGCCGCCGTGTTCGCCGCAAATGCCAACCTCCAGGTCCGGACGGGTCTGACGGCCCGCCTTCACTGCCAGGTCAATCAACTTGCCCACGCCCGTCTGGTCAAGCACCCCGAACGGATCCGCCGAGAAGATCTTCAGGTCCTCGTAATGCTTCGAGAACTTCGTATAATCGTCGCGGGAAAGACCCATCGTCGTCTGCGTCAGGTCATTCGTGCCGAAGCTGAAGAACTCAGCCTCTTTGGCTACCTCATCCGCCGTCAGCGCAGCCCGCGGAATCTCAATCATCGTGCCGATCATGTAATGCTGATCCGGCACACCGGCCTTCTCAAACACTTCCTTGGCAATCCGCGTGGCAATCGCCTTCTGGTGCTCGAGCTCCTTCACGGAACCAATCAGCGGAATCATCACCTCCGGCACAACCTTCATGCCCTTCTTGGCAACCTTGGCGGCCGCTTCGAAAATGGCCCGCACCTGCATCTCGGTGATCTCCGGATAGGTGATCCCCAGACGGCAGCCGCGGTGACCCAGCATCGGGTTGAACTCGTGCAGCTCCTCAACCCGCTCAAGCAGCGCCGGCAGTTGCTTCTTCAGCTCCGGCACCGGAATGCCGTAAGTCTTCGACAGCTCCTTCTTGGCCTTGGCATCCGCGTGCGGCAGCTTGGCGATATCCACCATCAGATGCTCCCGCTTCGGCAGGAACTCGTGCAGCGGCGGATCCAGCGTCCGGATCACCACCGGGAAGCCGTTCATCGCCTTGAACAGACCCTCAAAGTCGCTGCGCTGCATCGGCAACAGCTTCTTCAAGGCCGCTTTCCGCGCCTTCTCGTCCCGCGCCAGAATCATCTCCTGCACAATCGGCAGCCGCTCTTCGGCAAAGAACATATGCTCGGTACGGCACAGGCCAATGCCTTCGGCGCCAAACGCCCGGGCCACTTTCGCGTCCCGCGGAATGTCCGCGTTCGCCCGCACGCCAAAGCTGCCGCGGAACTCGTCCACCCAGCCCATGAACTTACCGAACTCACCCGAATTCGGGTCCGGCTCGTTCGTCTTGGCCTGCCCGGCGTACACCTTGCCCGTCGTGCCGTCAATCGAAATCCAGTCGCCCGCCTTCAAAGCCACCGACTTGCCGCCCGACTTCACCACGGCCGTACCCTTGTGCTCGTCAATCACCAGGTCGCCCGCGCCCACAATGCAAGGCCGGCCCATGCCACGCGCCACCACGGCCGCGTGCGAGCTCTTCCCGCCAATCGCGGTCAGAATGCCCTTCGCCGCGTCCATGCCCGCAATATCGTTCGGGGTCGTCTCCTTGCGGACCAGGATCACCGGCGACTGCTTCGCCGCTGCCACGGCCGCCTCGGCCGAGAACGCAATCCGGCCCACGGCCGCGCCGGGGCTCGCCGCAATACCCGTCGTCAACACCGGCAGCGTCTTCAGCGTCGCCGCGTCAAACACCGGGTGCAGCAACTGGTCCAGCTGATTCGGCGCCACGCGCAGCACGGCCTCTTCTTTCGAAATGAGACCCTCGGCGCACATGTCCACCGCCAGCTTCACCGCCGCCGGGCCCGTCCGCTTCCCGTTGCGGGTCTGCAGCATGTACAGCTTGCCCTCTTCGATCGTAAACTCGAAGTCCTGCATGTCGCGGTACTGCTGTTCCAGCTTCTGCGTGGTCTCAAACAGCTGCTGGTACACCGCCGGCATCACATGCTCAAGCTCAGCAATCGGCGACGGCGTGCGAATACCCGCCACCACGTCCTCACCCTGCGCGTTGATCAGGAACTCGCCATAAAACACCTTGTCGCCGTTGCCCGGGTCGCGCGTGAAGCCCACGCCCGTGCCCGAGGTCTCGCCCAGGTTGCCAAACACCATCGCCTGCACGTTGGCCGCCGTGCCGATCGAATCCGGAATCTTTTCCATCTTCCGGTAGTAGATCGCCTTCTCGTTCCACCAGCTGCGGAACACCGCATCGCGCGACATCTTCAGCTGCACCAGCGGATCCTGCGGAAACGGCTTGCCCGTCTCCTTCTGCACGAGCTTCTTATACTCGGCCACCACCAGCTTCAAATCTTCCGCGTTCAGGCCCGTGTCCAGCTTCACCTTCCGCTTGGCCTTCTGCGCATCGAAAATATGGTTGAACTTCTCCATATGGATCTCGAGCGCGACCTCGCCGAACATCTGAATGAACCGGCGATAGCAGTCATACGCAAACCGCTCGTTCCCCGTCTTGGCCGCCATCCCGGACACCGACTTGTCGTTCATGCCGAGGTTCAGAATGGTGTTCATCATGCCCGGCATCGAAAACTTCGCGCCGGAACGGACGCTCAGCAGCAGCGGGTCCTTCGCATCGCCCAGCTTCTTGCCGGTCTCTTTCTCCAGATGAGCCAGCGCGGCCGCCATCTGGTCTTCAATCTCCTGCGGAACCGTGTTCTTGTTCTCGAAGTAGATGTTGCAGACTTCGGTGGAAACCGTAAACCCCGGCGGGCACGGAATCTCGGCCTTGCACATCTCGGCAAGCCCGGCGCCCTTGCCGCCGAGGATGTCGCGCATCTTGCCGTCGCCGTCGGTCTTTACACCGAAGCTGTAGACGTATTTCTTCATCCAATATCTCCTGACTGAGAGGTGAAACTACTTGGTAACGATCTCCGAAAAATCGGCGATCGAGGAAAACTCACTAATGAGTTGATTGAGCAGGCGCAGGCGATTGTCCCGGACAGCAGGGTCCGGGTCGTTCACCAATACCTGGTCGAAAAAGTGATCAATCGCCGGCCGCAGCCCGGCAATCCGTTCGAGTTGCGCCGGGTAGCCGCCGTCTTTGATGGCCGCCTGCCGCGCCGCCGCCGCTACCCCGGCTTCGGCCTCGTTAAACAGGCTCGCCTCCGGCGCACCCGCCGGCAGCGTACCCGCCTGCGTCAAGATGTTCTTAATCCGCTTGAAGGCCGCCGCCACCGGCTCAAAGTTCGGCGTCGGCCGCACCGCCTTCACGGCCTGTAACCGCAACTCGACATCTTTCAAATCGGCCCAGCCAACCGCCAGCACGGCGTTGACTTCGTCGTAGGCATAGCCCTTCACTTCGCGGAAGTAGTGCTTCACCCGTTCGAGGAAAAACTCTTCCAGCTTCCCATCGCCCGCGGCCAACTCCCGCAGCGACGGCGACAGTTCGCCCTCCACCAGAATCTTCACCACGCCCTGCGCGGCGCGCCGCAACGCAAACGGATCCTTCGACCCCGTCGGAATCAGGTCCACCGCAAAGCAGCTCCGCAGCGTGTCCACCTTATCGGCTAACGCCACCGCCTGACCGGTCACCGTCGACGGGATCGTGTCCTCCATCGAAAGAGGTTTATAGTGCTCGTAAACAGCCTTCGCCACGTCCGGCTTGCCGCCCTGCGCGGCAATATACAACCCGCCAATAATCCCCTGCAGGTCGGTGAACTCCTTCACCATCTCGGTCGTCAAATCGGCCTTGGCCAGATACGCCGCCTCGGCCGCTTCACTGCCGCCCAGCTCCTGCGCCAGGGCCACCATCCGCGAAGTCTTCTCAAGATACGACCCGATCTTGGCCTGGAACGTCACGTTCGCCAAATCGGCCACGCGGTCCAGCAATGGCCGCTTCTGGTCCACATCGTAAAAGAACCGGGCATCGTTAAACCGCGCCCGCAGCACCCGCTCATTCCCGCGTACGACGTGCCCTTCCGGGTCCGCCGGAATGTTCATCACCGCAATGAAGTGCGGCGCCAACTCGCCGCCCGCCGCGCTGACGGCGAAATACTTCTGGTGGAACCGCATCACCATCGTCAGCACCTCTTTGGGCAGCGTCAGATAGCTCGCGTCAAACCCACCCAGAATCGCGGCCGGATACTCCGTGATGAACGTCAGCGTCTCGAGCAGCTTCCCATCGCTCTGCGCGTTGCCGAGCGCCGCTACCTCCCGCTCAATCTTCGCGCGGCGCGCCGCGCTCGATACGATCACGAAGTTCTTCTCAAGCTCCGCCTCGTAGTTCGCAATCGTCACCGGAATCGGACCACCGGCTCCCAACTGCCGGTGCGCGTAAGTCTCGTTGCCCGACTCAACGCCCGCCAGCGTAAACGGCACCACGCGATCGCCGAGCAGCGCCACAATCCACCGGATCGGCCGGATGAACTTCGGGCCCCCCTTTCCGGTCCAGAACATCGTCTTCGGGAAGTACAGCTTCTGGATCAGCTCCGGCAGCAGTTCGGCCAGCAGCTCGGCCGTCGCCCGGCCCGCCACCTGCCGCCGGAACGTGTAGTACTCGCCCCGGGCCGTCGTCTCCACCTGCAGGTCGTCCACGCTCACGCCGCTCTTCTTGGCAAACCCCGCCACCGCGTTCGGGTTCGCCCCCTTCGGCGGACCACTCACGATCTCCACGCTATCGGCCTGCCGCTCGATCAGCCCTTCGGCCCACAACACCAGGCGGCGCCCGGTCCCATCGATCCGCGTCACCCGGCCGCCGAGCTGATGCGCCTCGAGCAGACTCTGGAAATCCTTGCCGAGCTGCTCGAGCGCGGCCGGAATCATCCAATCGGGAATCTCCTCGGCGCCTACTTCGAGAAGGAACGGAAGCATTACGCCACCTCCTTCATCGTCCGGAACGGTTCCTGGTCCACCCACGCCTGCGCCACGCCCACGGCGATCTTCCGCACCCGCGCAATCACGCCCACCCGCTCGGTCACGCTGATCGCGCCCCGCGCGTCCAGCAGATTAAACAGGTTCGAGCACTTCAGCACCTGATCGTAGGCGCCCAGCAGCGGAAACCGCCGCTTCTCGGCCGGGTCTTCGACCGTCTTGTACAAATCAATCAGCCGCTGCGCCTCGGCCTCGTGCCGCCCGAGCGCCTCCCACAACATCGCCACGTCCGCCGACTCGAAGTTGTAGACCGAAAGCTGCAACTCATCAAAGTAACGCACCTCGGAGTAAGGCACCCCGGGCGCCCATTCGATGTCATAAACCGACTCTTTCCCCTGCAGGAAGCTCACAATCCGTTCGAGACCATACGTAATCTCGGCCGGGCACAAATCGAGATCGATACCGCCGCACTGCTGGAAATAAGTGAACTGAGTGATCTCCATCCCGTCGAGCATCACCTGCCAGCCAATGCCCCACGCGCCCAGCGTGGGCGACTCCCAGTTGTCTTCCTCAAGCTTCAAATCGTGCTTCGAAAGATCGATCCCGATCGCTTCAAGCGACCCCAGATACTGATCAATCACATCCTTCGGCGTCGGCTTCAGGATCACCTGAAGCTGCTGATGCTTGTACAGCCGGTTCGGATTATCGCCGTAGCGCCCGTCGGCCGGCCGCCGGCTCGGCTGCACGTAGCCGACCCGCCACGGCTTCGGCCCCAACACCCGGAGAAAGGTTTCCGGAGACATCGTCCCCGCGCCGACTTCAATATCGTAAGGCTCCTGGATCACGCATCCGCGGTCGGCCCAATACTTCTTCAGCTTAAAAACAGTTTCCTGAAACGAGTCCATACTCAAAGGGTTTCCAGCATCTGCGCCGTCACAAGACGGCGCTCCATTTGTTGTTCCATCGTCGTGATGAGAAAGCGGCGCAGATCGCGGCACGTCGTCCGGCTCCACTCCCGAGGCGCCAGGCGCTGGATCGGCGTCGTCAGCATCTCGCGGGCCAGTTCGCGCGACTCCTCGCTCACCCGCAAATCGGGCAGAAAGCCGGAAAGCCGGACGGCCCACAAAGAAAAATACTGGATCGCCGTCCAGGTCGCTTCTTCCGTGCGGTCGGGCGGCGTTTGCCGCATATGTTCGAGCGTCGCCACTACCAAGCGGAAAAATCTCTCGTTGGGTTCGGCCGCCGGCAGAATCTGATCACACACTTCCGCAATAAAATCCAAACCAACGCTGGCCGTGTAATTGTTGGCAAGAGCGAATTGAGACTGGAGCAGTTCGCAGCCATCCATCTTGCAAAGTTCAACGTTCTCCCGCTGGAAGTACTGCATATTCACCTGCGAGAGCCGTTCCAACCCGCTCCCGAAGCTACTCTTGGGCCGCCGCGCCCGGCGAGCTATGCCGCGCAACCTCCCTTGATCGCGCGTAAAAAAACTGACGATCAGGTCTGCTTCCCGGTAGGGATAGGATCGGAGGACGAATGCTTCGCTTACCTTTGACGGCACCGGAACGGTGTTGAAATTTCAGGGTACCATAGCAGGGCTGACCATCCTGAATATGCCCCGGCTCATCGACCTGATCGACCCCGCCGCCGTACCCGTCGCCCGCCTCCTCGGCATCACCGAAGAGCACCGCGCCACCGGCCACGTTACCTGCAGCATGGAGGCGCGCGCGGAACACCACAACCCGCTCGGCACCGTCCACGGCGGCATCTACACCGACCTCGCCGATATGGCCATGGGCATCGCCATGCTCACCACGCTCGCCGACGGCGAAGCCATGACGACCATCGAACTCAAGATCAACTACTTCCGCCCCGTCACAACCGGACGCCTCGTCGCCGACGCCCGCGTCCTCCACCGCGGCCGCACCTCCGGCTTCATCGAATGTGAGGTCCGCGACGCCGAAGCTCGCCTCGTGGCCAAAAGCACCTCGACGTGCGTTCTGCTGACCGGCGACCGCGCCGCCGCCATCTTCGCCCGCTACCAGACCTAGCCGCCAAAGGCCCGATGCTCCTTTACGCCATTACTGTCTTCCTCTCCTCTTTCCTGCTCTTTCAGGTGCAGCCGATCCTGGCCAAAATGATCCTGCCGTGGTTTGGCGGCTCGGCCGCGGTCTGGAACGCCTGCATGCTGTTCTTCCAGGCCGCGCTACTGGCCGGCTACACCTACGCCCACCTCCTGTTCGCCAAAGTCCCGGCCCGCCGGGCCGGTAAAATTCACACCGGGCTCCTCGCGCTCAGCCTCCTGACCCTGCCCATCCTGCCCGGCGCGGCGTGGAAGCCAACGGGCGGAGAAAACCCGGCGCTGCAGATCCTCGGCCTGCTCACGGCTACCGTCGGCCTGCCCTACTTCCTGCTCTCCACCACCGGCCCCCTGCTCCAGGCCTGGTACGCCCGGCAGCACTCGGGCGCCACGCCCTACCGCCTCTTCGCGCTCTCGAACGCCGCCTCGCTGCTCGCCCTGCTCTCCTACCCGGCGCTCGTGGAGCCGCGACTCGATGCGCAGACGCAGGCCTGGGTCTGGTCCGGCGCGTTTGCTCTCTTCGTCCTCCTCTGCGCCCGCGTGGCCTGGTCCGCCAGCGGCGAGGTGCCGGCGAGCGAGGAACCCGAACCGGCCCCGCCCGCCCCGGCCTGGGCCCTGCCCCTGCTCTGGGTGGGACTGGCGGCGGTACCCGCCATCCTGCTGCTGACCGTCACCACGCACCTGACGCAGGACGTCGCCGCCATCCCGTTTCTCTGGATCGTCCCTCTGGTGCTGTACCTGCTCACCTTCATCCTCTGCTTTGAAGCCAGCCGCCTGTACTGGCGCTGGTTCTATCTCCCGCTCGCGGCGGCGGCGCTTTTCGGCGTCGCCTGGCTTGCCGCCAGCGACAGCAACAGCCTTTCCCTGCCCCAGAGCATCGCCGGATACGCGGCCGCCATGTTCGTCTGCTCGATGGTCTGCCATGGCGAGTTGGCGAGCCTGAAGCCGCACCCCCGGTTTCTCACCTCCTTCTACGTCGGGGTATCGACGGGCGGCGTGCTGGGCGGCCTGATTGTCGGGTTGATCGCGCCGAACTACTTTGACGCCTTCTATGAGTTTCCGCTCGGGTGGGTCCTGGCCGGTCTGGCGGGCCTCGCGGCCACATTCTACCGCCACCAGACGCTGTTTTCCTCCTGGCGGGGCGGCGCCGCGGCCATTGTCCTGGTGGCGTTGGCGGGCGGATATGCCGGCTGGTGGGTCCAGATCGAAAGTGCAAAAGTACGGGGCTACCGTCACGTGCAGCGGAACTTTTACGGCATGCTGCGGATTCAGGACGAGGGAGACTTTACCGACCAGACGCGGGTGCGGCAGTTGTTGAACGGGGTGATCAACCACGGCCAGCAGTTTCTGCACCCCTTCCGCCGGAAGCAGGCCACCACCTACTACTGCGCCGAGTCCGGAGCGGGACAGGCGATCGCAACGCGGAAGGACGGGGTGGCGCAGCGGGTCGGGGTGATCGGGTTGGGCGCCGGGACGCTGGCCAGTTATGGGCGGAGGGGCGATGAGTATCACTTTTACGAGATCAACCCGGCGGTGATCCGTTATGCCGAGGGCGAGTTCACGTTCTTGAGCGACTCACCGGCGAACAAACAGATTCATCTCGGCGATGCGCGGCTGACGCTCGAACGGCAGCGGCCCATGGGCTTTGACGTTCTCCTGGTGGACGCTTTTTCCGGCGACTCGGTCCCGGTTCATTTGCTTACGGCCGAGGCGTTTGGCCTCTATTTCCGCCACCTGAAGCCGGACGGGATCCTGGCCGTGCACATCTCGAACAAGTACTTGAATCTGGAACCGGTGGTCGCGGCCAACGCCGGGCGCATGGGCCTCACCGCGCTCGAGTTCAGCGACGATCGACCCGACAGCGACGAGACCTGTTTTGGAACAACCTGGGTGCTGCTGCTCACCAGTCCGGGTCTGTCGGCGCACACCGCGCTCGCTCCGCGGGGCAAACCGATGCCGGAGCAAGCCGACTTCCGGCCCTGGACCGACGCCTTTTCGAATATGTGGTCGATTCTCCGAAAATGAACTTTGTTACACTCGAAACAGGAATTCGTTGTGGCAGAAACCTTGGCTACGGTGAAAACGCGCCTGCTGCGCATGCGGGCTTGCAATGAGACCGCCGCTAATGGCAAGTTGTGTCTGGGCCACTTGAAGCGTTGGTACGGTTTTGGTCCCGAGTGGGAGGCACAGTACGGCCGGGCGGCGGAGTTGTATCGCTGCGAGCGGTGCCGGACGGTCTACCTGCCGAACCCGGAGGAGAAACCGCGTACAGGTACGCTGGCGTTTTAGGAGCGGGGCGTTTCGTGGACGCCCCGCTTTTAGAGAACCGCATCGGGAAAGGACGTTGTTGTGGCAAACCTTTTCCGATGCGGTCACCCCTTGGCCGGTTGAAGGAACCGGAGGGGATCGCAAACCCGCGCGCCGCGACGCGGTTGGAGAGAGTGTCCGCTAAGTGCACTCCGTTCCCAGCCAGGTCCGCGTCCAATCAGAGTACTGACCGATAACGCCAACCCGTGCGCGGTACAGGGGTCCATGAAGAAGAGGTCGATACGAATTGTCTACCGGGAAAAAAATCCCTCTGATGCAATGTCGCTCAGATTAAAGGAGCAGTTAGAACTTGTTACCGGCTCCCGCAAGCACGCTTTCAGTCAGCCCACTCGCTTCAATCCAAAGTTTCACTGCCTCAGAGGGCGGGTTCAAAGGTGAACTTCATCAATTCGTGTTAACACCCAGCATGTGGGTTGCCAACGCATCTATTGCACCAAATCGTTGAAACCAAATCAAGTGCTTCGCGCCATGCCGCCGCCGGATCCGGCCCGGCAACCCAGGGGTGTGTCGGTGTGACACAATCAACAGGGTGAGCAGCTTTTCGCGCCGCACCATCCTGGCCCTTCCCGCGCTGGCCGCCGGTTTGCGGGGTCAGACCGAAGAGGATTTTCAGGTCTACACGGAGCATCCCCGGCTGCTGCTGCCGGCCCGGCGGCGGCGGCTGCTCGAACGGGAGCGGGAGCGGACATCGGTCCGCTGGCAGCAGTTTGAGACGCTGGTGGCCGGCAAGGTGCAGATGCCGGAGCCGGGCTTCGCCTGGGCGCTGTATGGACAGACCGCCAAGAGCGAGGCGTTTTCCCGGCAGGCGGCCGGCTGGGCGCTGCAGGCCAGCGACCCGCGGCAGGTAGCGCTGGTGTTTGACTGGTGCCAGGCGGTGCTGCGGGAGCCGGAGGCGGCTTTGCTGCGGACGAAGCTCGAAACGCTGCTGGCGGCCCCGCCGCGCGCCCGCACGCTGCCCGTCATGCGCGACCGGGCTTTTGCCGCCGTGGCGCTCGGCGGCGAAGCCGGCAAACGGGAGTTGGCGGCGATTGTCAAGGGCTGGTGGCGGGCCGAGTGCGCCCCGGCGATCAAGGCCGGCACCTACCGCTACAGCCGCGAGGAGGGCCACGCGCTGTTTGAGCTGCTGCACGCCGTGCGCGACAGCATCAACATCGACCTGCGCGAGGACGCCCCGAAGTACTTCAAAGAGCTGCCCGCGTACCACATTCTGAGCTACTACCCCGCCTCGTTCCCGGCGGCCGAGAACGAGTACCGGATCCCTTTCTACGAGGGCTCGGGCGACCCGGACCTGCGCGTCGCCGCGCTGGCGCGGGCGACCGATCTGAGCATGGTCGCCTTTGATACCAACGCCCAGGAGACGCAGTTCGTGCAGGGCTGGCTGATTCATGACCGGTTTTTAATGCGCGGCGCCTTTGGGATCCCTTACGAACTCCTGTGGGCCAACCCGTATCAGCCCGGCCTGAGCTACTACCATCTGCCGCTGGCGATGCACCAATCGACGGCGGGCCGTCTGGTGCTGCGCAGCAGTTGGGAGGACGACGCCACCTGGTTCCACTACGGCGCGGGCAAGGTGCAGGTGTTTGAAGAGGGGGTGCGGAAGGACCGGAGCATGAAGTCGCCGGCGCCGATTGACGTGGCGGGGACGATTGTCGAGTTCGGCCGCGACAACATGGAGTTTCGCGTGGCGAGCGACGAGTTGCAGAACATCTACGTGATTGGCCTTGAAGCCAATGCGCGCTATGACGTCGAACTCGATGACCACGAAATCCTGGAATGCACCACCGACGCCGGCGGCATTGTGAACTTCCAGTTCACCAAGGAAGGCGACCGGGCCGTCCGGCTGCATAAGCCGTTTCGGCTAAAGTCGTAGCCCGGCCAACAGGGCGCTGAGCCCGCGCTCATAACCACCCCGCGGTCCGCTGGCCCCGAACTGCCCCGCCGCTTCGAGCGTGGCGAAACCGTGGAGAAACGACCACAGCGCCACAGCGGCCGCCGTATCGTCCGCCCGGCCCGTCACCGGTTCGAGCGCCGCCAGCAGCAGGTTCCATAAGCGCTTGGACTCCGGCCCCGGCTGCGCGGCGAGCAGCATGGCGAACAGAGCCGGTTCTTCCCGGCTATAGGCGAGGTACTCGCCGGCGATGGCCTTGAGGGCTGCGCCGCCGCGGCGTCCCTTGCGCTTCCCCTCCATCCGGTCAGCCAATTCCGCCGCCGCCAACTCCGCCACGGCTCCTTCCAGGCTCTCCCGATCCGGATAGTAGCGGTAGAGGCTGGGGGCGCGGACGCCCAGGCTGGCGGCCAGCGGGCGGAGCGAAAGAGCCTGGCGGCCGCCGGCGCGGACGAGTTCGCGGGCAGCGGCGGCGATGGCGGCGGCATCGAGCCGGAGAGGATAGGCCATTGGTAGATTATGGCGCGGTTTCAACCTTGCGGTCGACCCGTTTCCATAGAACCCCCTTTCAAACTGTGCGTGCGGTTTTCCCGCACACAGCTTACCGATGATCTTGGTGACGTGGCATGCGCAGCGTAGCGCACGGTT
>JAINDL010000207.1 GCA_019931245.1 Bryobacteraceae bacterium CoA2 C42 | reverse complement strand
GCGTGTAGATCTCGATGGCCGTTTCGACGTCGAGAAAGTTAAGGGCCCCGTTGGGCAGGCCGTCCCGGTCAATCGCAAACGGACCGCTCGTGGTCATCTCGAAGTTCAGGTTGGTTTGACGCTCGATCTCGATGCCCTTCTGCTGCAACTCCCGGTTCAGGCGGATCACGAAGTTGAAAATGTTGAGATCGTGCTGCAGAAAGACGTTGTCGATCAGACCTTCGAGGTTCGGCGGCCGCAGCGGAAGCAGGGGAATCGCCACGCCGGGAATGTTGGCCGCGACGAATTGCAGGAGTTCGGAACCAATGTGAAAATGACGCAGGATCAGGTAGTTGCCTTCGGGCGGCACGAAGTACTTGAGACCCCAGTAAATGGTTCGATGCAGGATCGCCGATGAGGTGAACCGGTTGGGAATGAAGACCTTCAGACACTGCAGCGCCATGATGGTGGCTTTGGCCACCGGCCTGACGAGCGGGAGCAGGAACTGACGCGAGCGGGAGCTTGCGTTATCGAGCAGAGCGGATTTAACATCGCTGCCGAGGGGCAGACCGGTATCGAGATAGAGAGCGAGCCAGGGACTGGGATCTTTCGGGTCGAATTCGAGTTGTTCAAAAGCGCACAGGCCGCTTCGGCCCGGCACCAACGGGCGAGGAACTCGCCCCTCCTGCCGGGCCGAAGCGAGTCCGTTGTGCGCGTGTTGCTTAAAATTAGGGTGGTCTTCCATTCGAGTTCGCTCGGCCTTCTAGCACCTGTCGAGCTCCTCCAGTTGCAAGGCGTATAAACGGCCGGTAATCTTGGCGCAGCGGACAATGTCGTCCACCAGCGCATCGCTCAGAATGCCGTGCGCGATCGCCAGGTCGAGGCGCTCGAAGTGTTTGACGTCACTGGCGGAGTGGTAAATCAGGAAGGAGACCTGGTCCGGAGAAAGACCGAGATGGGTCTGGATGCGCTCTCCCCATTGGCGGGCCACCCGCTGGCCGAGGCCTTCGACAATGAACATGGCGCCCACGAGATCGAAGGGGTTTTCGCGATTGGCGCGGTGGAGCACATACGACGAGAGGGCCTCGCTGCCGATGTTCTTGCGGCCGGCGCGGATCTCTTCGAGGTTGCCCCCGGCAGCCTGGTAGTTGCGCTCAATCATCTCGTAGTCGCGGTGCTCCTCCTGGGTATGCGCGATAAACGCGCTGCGCAGCGGGAAAAACTCGGCCGTAATGTTCGAAGCGGCCCGGGCAATCCAACGGGAGCCGTCAATCACCTGCTGGCGAAGGTTGAAAAGCAGGCGGCGATAGTCTTCAAGCGTGAACTCCGGGCTGTAGAGTTTTTGAATGATGGGGACGCCGTGGAGCTGCTTCCCGAACTCGAACCAGACGCCGGTAAGTTCCCGAATGAGGCGCTGGGCGTGGGGGTCTTTCGAAGGTTCAAGGTGGGGGACTTCGGTTCTGGGGATCTCGAGTTTAACTTTCGTCGTGGGGGTGCCTTCCACCACCTTGAGCATCATGTAAGCGAAAGTGAACCGGCCGCTTTCGGGAACAAGACAGAAAATGCGTTCGCCAGGGGTGAGGCGCCCGGAATAGAATAGCTCTTCGAGCTGGACAAAAATAGACGCCGCGCCAATGTTGCCTTTGGTGTACAGGTTGGTGAACCAGCGGTCGAGAGCGATGTTGAGGCCCCCCCGCGCGGCGCGTTCGTGCGATTGCTCCCGGAACAGGTGGGACGAGTAGTGGGCGACAACCCAATCGATCGACGCCGGGTTCATCCGGCCCTGGCGCACCAGATCGAGTGCGCCATCGACGGCGCAGCGAACCACATCGTCCAGCATCCGGATGTCCTGACGAAGGTTGATCGCTCCAGCGCGGTCCGCCGCGGAGTAACTCGGATAATCGAGCCAGGAGGAGCCGTGCCGTGGGGGACCTACCTACATGCACGGCTCGAATCGGTTGGCATGGGAGACGATCTCGATCCACTCGACCTCCAGAGCAAGTTTTCCGGGGTTGGGCTGCAGGAGCGCGGCGCCCGCCCCGTCAGAGAGCATCCAGCGGAGGAACTCGGTATCAAAGTCGAGAGGACCCTCGCTTTGGGCTTCAAAGCGGGTGGCTTTGAACAGGCGGCTGGCGAATTACTTGGCGCAGGCGACGGCGGAGTTCCGCCCATCTTTGACCTGCAGCGCAGCCGCGCGCAGAGCCATGACACCGCTCGCGCAGACACCGTGGAAGGTGGCAATCTCGCAGGGAGGCGTCTTCAGTTCGCCGTGGACCATGCTGGCGAAGCCGGGAAGAGGATAGTCGCCCTGGGAGGTGGCCACGCCAAGGAAGTCGGTTTGGGCGGGTGACAGGTTGGCCTTCGCGTATAGATCCGCAATCGCGTGGGCGGCCATCTGGGCGTTGGAATAAAGCGATTGCTGGTTGCGGTCTATCGCGTAGTGGCGGGTCAGGATTCCATTTTGCTTGAGTATACGCTGACGGGCGCGGGAGTCTTTGTGGTGAATCCGGCCGAGATACTCCTCCATCTCATCGTTGGGGACGGGCGGGCCGGGAAGAAACGTACCGAGGGCGTTGATATAGACGGGGGAGGCCATGAGGGAATTGCCTGAGAGAGCGTAACGTAGAGTTGTGGGACTCGCGCGATGGGTTAGACGCCCCCGCCGTGGCTTCTGCCGGGTAACAGAGCAGCGCACCCGGGATCATAACAGCCACCACCAGAAGAGTCAACTCCAGGTAATCTCCGTCTAAGTCCCCCCCGCCGCCCGCCGGAGGGCCGCAAAAGTTCATCCGGAGACTTTCCGATTCAGAAATTCAGCCGGAGGGCTAACTGCATCACCCGCGGCCGGTTGGCGCTCTGCAGCGTACCGAAGTTGGGGCTCGCCACGTTCAGGTCCGGAGGAAAGAACTGCACGTTGTTAAAGCCGTTGAACGCCTCGGCCCGAAACTGCAGATAGGACTTCTCCGTCAGGTTGAAGTTCTTGAAGGCCGAAAGGTCCCAGTTCCACCACGCCGGCCCCTGAATGATGTTCCGCCCTGAGGTGCCGAACTTCAGCGGTGCCGCGGCCGAAAAGGCCGCCGGGTTCAGCCAGAACCTGCCCTTGTTTGCCCCGCCGAAATCCTCCCTCGGCGTCACCCCGCTGAACGGCGAGTACATGCCCACCCCGGTCGCGTTCGCCCGCTGCGACACAAACGCGAGAGTAGTC
>JAINDL010000178.1 GCA_019931245.1 Bryobacteraceae bacterium CoA2 C42 | reverse complement strand
GGGAACAAATAGCCCGGTTCTTGCGTTTGGTCTTCTGATGAAACGCGCACAACGGACTCGCTTCGGCCCGGCAGGAGGGGCGAGTTCCTCGCCCGTTGGCGCAGGGCCTGCGCGGCCTGTGCGCTTTTATGGAACACGCGCACAACGGACTCGCTTCGGCCCGGCAGGAGGGGCGAGTTCCTCGTTCGCTCGAGCCGTGCCTGCGCGGCCTGTGCGCTTTTAGAGAACCGATGGCCACTGCGAACCATGCCTCTTTTGCCGAAGCTGCCCGGGTAGCGTTGCGGTCGCTGCGCGCGAGCAAGCTGCGGAGTTTTTTGACGCTGCTGGGGATTATTCTCGCCACGACGACGCTGGTGGCGGTGATGAGCGTGATTCGGGGCATGGACGACTACATCGCCACGCAGGTGGCCGATATGGGCGTGGATGGCTTCCGGGTGGAGCGGCTGGTGATGATCGGGCAGTGGGACCCGAAGAAGTACCTGGAGATGCTGCGGCGGAATCCGGAGTTGAGCCGGGAGGAGTTCGCGTTTTTAAAGCGGGAGGCGCGCCTGTTGCGGGAGGCGGGCATGGAGACGAGCCGGCAGACGGCGCTCCACTTCCGCGCGGAGCGGATGGAGGACGTGGAGCTGCGGGGGGTGACGGCGAACATGGGGTTGATCACCAATATTCAGGTGGCGGAGGGGCGTTTTCTGAGTGAGTCGGACGATGCGCGGCGGCTGCCGGTGGTGGTGGTGGGCCACGAGGTGCGGCAGAAGTTTTTCCCGGAGGGGGATCCGATCGGGAAGACGATTGCCGTGGGCGGGCGGCCGTTTACGGTGGTGGGCGTGGCGCGGGAGCAGGGGAGTGTGTTCGGACAGTCGCGGGACCGGTTTGTGGTGATCCCGGTGGAAACCTACTTCAAGCAGTACGGGAGCCGGAAGGGGATTGGGTATGCGGGGCTGGCGGTGGACCGGGAGCATTTGGAGCGGGCGCAGGACGAGGTGCGGTCGCTGCTGCGGGCGTGGCGGCACGTGCCGGCGGGGGAGGCGGACAATTTTGGGCTGTTTTCGTCCGATTCGCTGGTGGCGGCGTGGGACCAGATGACGAGCGCGATTGCGGCGGCGGCGGTGGCGATTGTGAGCGTGTTTCTGGTGGTGGGCGGGGTGGTGGTGATGAACATCATGCTGGCGGTGGTGACGGAGCGGACGCACGAGATTGGGATACGGAAATCGGTGGGGGCGCGGCGGCGGGACATTTTGAACCAGTTTCTGGTGGAGTCGAGCGTGTTGGCGGGGACGGGGGGATTGATTGGGGTGCTGCTGGCGTGGACGGTGGCGGTGGTGGTGCGGAACACGACGGCGGTGCCGATGGTGGTGCCGCTGGAGGCGGTGGGGTTGGGGGTGGGGCTGTCGGCGGCGGTGGGGCTGTTTTTCGGGATCTACCCGGCGAACGTGGCGGCGAAGCTGGATCCGATTGAAGCGCTGCGGGCGGACAAATAAGCGATGCGGAAGATCTGGTTTGGCGTGCAACTGGCGCTCGATACGCTGCGGGGGCATAAGCTGCGGGCGTTTTTGACGGTGCTGGGGGTGATTATCGGGACGAGTACGGTGATTGGGGTGGGGTCGATTATCGCGGGGCTGGACGGGGCGATTACGAACCAGTTGAAGAGCTTCGGGACGAATAATCTGGTGGTGACCAAGTGGGACTCGGCGGTGGGGTTCGGCGGGCGGTCGCTCGAGGAGCGGCTGCGGAAGCCGTTGACGTACGAGAACGCGGTGGCGATCCGGGAGCGGTGTCCGAGCGTGGAGAGTGTAAGCCCGTGGCTGTTTGCGCCGTGGAACATGATCCATAAGGGCAAGTACAAGGGCGTGGACGCCTTCAGCCTAAACCTGGGGGGGACGGAGCCGGGCTATGTGGATAGCGGGGTCGAGATGCTGCACGGGCGGTTTTTCACCGAGGCGGAGAACCTGCGGCGGCGGCCGGTGGTGGTGCTGGGGGAGGATCTGGGCCGGAACTGGTTTCAGAACACAGACCCGGTGGGCAAGAGCGTGGAGATTGACGGGCAGATTTTTGAAGTGGTGGGGGTGATGAAGCGGCCGGCGGCGTCGCTGCCGGGGCAGGAGGACCGGCGGGCGCTGTTTCCCTACTTCAGCATGCGGAAGATGTTTCCGAACGCGCGGGAGCATATGTTGATTGTGGTGGCGGGACCGGGGCGGCAGGCGGCGGCGATGGACGAGGTGCGGGCGGTGCTGCGGATGGAGCGGCGGCTGCCGTACGGCAAGCCGGACAGCTTTTCGATTTCGACGGCCGAGCAGATGATTGCGCAGTTTCGCGGGGTGATTGCGATGGTGGCGCTGGTGATGGTGGTGCTGAGTTCGATTGGGCTGCTGGTGGGGGGGATTGGGGTGATGAACATTATGCTGGTGAGCGTGACGGAGCGGACGCGGGAGATTGGGACGCGGAAGGCGCTGGGGGCGCGGCGGGTGGATATTGTGACGCAGTTTTTGACCGAGGCGGTGGTGTTGACTTTGCTGGGGGGGCTGCTGGGGATGGGTTTGGGGTGGGGGATTGCGCAGGGGGTGGGGCTGGTGTTTCCGGCGCTGCCGACGGCGGTGCCGGGGTGGGCGGTGGCGGCGGGGTTGGGGGTGTCGGTGGGGGTGGGTTTGTTTTTTGGGATCTGGCCGGCGAGTAAGGCGGCGAGTCTCGATCCGGTGGTCGCGTTACGCTATGAATAGTATGTCTTCCTGGAAGCTGAGTGGTTTGGGATTGCTGGCTCTGCCGTTGCTTTGGGGGCAAAGCCTGGCTGACTTTGAGAAGCGGGTGACGGAGTTCACGCTCAAGAACGGGATGCACTTTCTCGTGATGGAGCGGCACGAGTCGCCGACGGTGGCGTTTCACGCGCATGTGAACGTGGGCGCGGCGAACGATCCGGCGAATGCGTCGTCGACGGCGCATATGTTCGAGCACATGATCGGGAAGGGCACGGCGTCGCTGGGTTCGAAGAACTTCGTGCTGGAGCAGAAGGCGCTGGCGGCGGTGGAGGCGGCCTACGACCGGCTTGAAGAGGAGCGACGGAAGGAGCGGCGGGCGGATAAGGCGCAGATGGAACGCCTGGAGGCGGCGCTGAAGAAGGCCATTGCCGATGCGGATCAGTACGTCGAGCAGAACGCGTTTACGCGGGAGATTGAGAAGAATGGCGGGGTGGGATTCAACGCCTCGACGGGTCTTGATACCACGAATTACTTTTACAGCCTGCCGTCGAACCGGACGGAGTTGTGGTTTGCGCTGCAGTCGGAGTGGTTCCGGCAGCCGGTGTTCCGGGAATTTTATAAAGAACGGGATGTGGTGCGGGAGGAGCGGCGGATGCGCGTGGACTCCTCGGCGCAGGGCAAGCTGATTGAGGCGCTGCTATCGACGGCCTTTACGGCGCATCCGTACCGGAACCTGATTGGCTGGGCGACCGACATTGAAAACCTGCGGGCCAAGGGCGCGGCGGAGTTTCACAAGACCTACTATGTGCCGGCGAACGTGACGATTTCGATTGTGGGCGATGTGAGTCCGGCGCAGGTGAAGCTGTGGGCGGAGAAGTACTTCGGGCCGATTCCGGCCGGGCCGCTGCCGCCGCGGCTGAACACGGTGGAGCCGGAGCAGAACGGCGAGAAGCGGGTGACGGTGGAGACGGAGGCGCAGCCGTTTGTCGCGATTGCTTATCACCGGCCGGAGGGGACGCACCCGGACGACCCGGCGATTGCGGTGCTCGACGGGATTCTGTCGGGCGGGCGGACGGGGAAGTTGAACCGGGAGCTGGTGGAGGAGAAGAAGTTGGCGCTGGGCGCCGATTCGGGGGCGACGTTCCCGAGCGGGAAGTATCCGCATCTGTTCATTGTCTTTATGGTGCCTAACGCGGGGAAGACGGTGGAGGATCTCGAAAAGGCCTGGGACGAGTTGATTGAGCGGATGAAGAAAGAGCCGGTGGACGAGGCGGCGGTGAAGCGGGTGAAGACGAAGCTGCGGGCGGGGTTCATTGCGGGGCTCGACAGCAATAGCGGCCTGGCGCAGCAGATGGCCGAGGCGCACGTGGCGTTGGGGTCGTGGAAGAAGGTCTTTACGGAGTTGGAGGAGCTCGAGAAAGTGACGGCGGCGGATGTGAAGCGGGTGTTGAACCAGTACCTGACGAAGAAGAACCGGACGGTGGCTTACAGCGTTCAGGTGAAGCGGGAGGGCAAGTAAGCGATGCGTACCGTATTGACACTTTTCGTGATGGCCGCGATGGCCGCGGCGCAGCCGGCCTATAAGCAGTTGCAGTTCCCAAAGCTGGGCGAGGTGAAGATTCCCGAGATTGAAACCTTCACGCTGCCGAACGGCATGAAGGTGTATCTGCTCGAGAACCACAACCTGCCGTTGATCAATGGCATTGCGCTGGTGCGGACCGGGACGTTGTTCGAGCCGGCGGACAAGACCGGGGTGCACGTGATTGCGGCGGGTACGATGCGGACCGGCGGGACGAAGGCAAAGACGGGCGATCAGCTGGATGAACAGCTGGAGGCGATTGCGGCGGGGGTGGAATCGGGCATTGACGAGACGCTCGGGTCGGTCTCCTTCAACTGTTTGAAGGAGAATACGGACGAGGTGCTGGGTGTTTTTCATGACGTGCTGACGGCGCCCGAGTTCCGGCAGAACAAGATCGATCTGTTGAAGATGCAGTACCGGTCGGCGATTGGGCGGCGGTATGACGACGCCGGGCAGGTGAACAACGCCGAGTTCTCCGATACGGTCTACGGCAAGGATACGCCGTTTGGGCGGAGCATTGAATACGAGACGTTGGACCGGATTCAGCGGGAGGATCTGCTGGCGTTCCACAAACGGTATTACTTCCCGAAGAATGTGCGGCTGGCCATTCAGGGTGACTTTGACAAGGCGGCGATGCGGGCGCGTCTCGAGCAGATTTTCGCGGGCTGGACGGTGGAGCAGGCGCCGGTGCCGGAGTTTCCGAAGGTGACGCACGCGGCCAAGCCGGGCATCTACGTGGGCGATAAAAAAGACGTGAACCAGACCTCGTTCAGCATTGGCCATCTGGGGGGGCTGCTGAGCGATAAGGATTACCCGGCGCTCGAGGTGCTGAGCGATATTCTGGGCGGGAGTTTCGATTCGCGGCTGTTCCGGAAGGTGCGGACGGAGATGGGGCTGGCGTATAGCGTGGGCGCGGGATGGGGCGCGGGGTATCTGAACCCGGGGCTGTTCCGGATATCGGGTTCGACGAAGGCGGAGTCGACGGTGTTGACGTTTCAGACGATTCAGCAGGAGGTGAACCGGATCCGGACGGAGCTGGTGACCGAGCAGGAGTTGAACGACGCCAAGGAGAAGGTGGTGAACTCGTTTGTGTTCAACTTCGACCGGCCGGCGAAGACGTTGTCGCGGCTGTTCCGGTATGAGTACTACGGTTATCCGAAGGAGTTCCTGTTCAGCTACCAGAAGGCGCTGGCGGCGGTGAAGCGGGAGGATGTATTGCGGGTGGCCAAGCAGTATATTCAGCCGGAGAAGTTTGTCTATGTCGCCATTACGAATACGGATCAGTTGAAGACGCCGTTGACGGATCTGAAGCTGCCGGTGACGCAGTTGGAGCTGAAGGTAAAGGAGCCGAAAAAAGAGGTGGCGGCGGCGAGCGCGGCTTCACTGGCCCAGGGCAAGGCGCTGCTGGGGCGGATGCAGCAGGCGATGGGCGGGATGGAGAAGCTGGCGGCGATTCGGGACGTGGTGATGGTGAACAAGGCCGAGTTGGGGCCGATGAAGGTGAATCAAAAGGTGCAGTGGCTGATGCCGGACAAGGTGCGGCAGGAGCAGGAGCTGCCGTTCGGGAAGGTGATTGCGGCCTTTGACGGCAAGAGCGGATTTTTGGTGGCGCCGGGGGCGCCGGGTCCGCAGCCGATGCCGGCGCCGGTGCTGAAGCAGGTGAGCGATGAGCTGTTTTCGATGCTGGTGACGCTGGTGCAGAGTGACCGGATGGCCGGACGGACGGTGAACGGGGTGGGCGAGAACCGGGTGGAGATCAGCGATGGCAACGGGAAGGCGGCGCGCCTCGAGATGGACCCGGCGACGGGGTTGCCGGCCAAGCTGATCGTGGAGGCGATGGGTCCGCAGGGGAAGGTGGACGTGGAGCGGCAGTTCAGCGACTGGCGGGAGGTGGGCGGGGTGAAGTTTCCGCACAAGACGGTGATTCTGCAGGGCGGCAAGCCGGCGGGGACGACGTTGAGTGAAACCATACAGGCCAACACGGGCGTCACTCTTGAAGAGATTATGAAGAAGTGACGCGACGAACTGCACTTTTCTCCTTTGCCGCGCCGTCCCTGCTGCTGGCGGATCGCCAGAGTGTGGGCAAGCAGCTGCTGGCCGAGACGCTGGCGGCGCTGGGTGGGCCGGCGTTTCTGGCGATGAACAATCGGACGGAAGCGGGGCGGCTGTACTCGTTTTACCGGGAGCGGCTGGCCGGGTTGACGCGGGCGCGCATCTATACGCGCTACGGGATGGCGCCGAAGCCGGGGGAGTTGGCGGTGCGGGAGCGGCAGTCCTACGGCAAGGACAAGGAAGACTATGCCGTGCTGTTTGAGGAGACGGCCGGGTATCAGGTCTCGAACCGGGGGGCGCGGGCGCTGGCGCCGGAGGTGTGGGCGCGGTACGAGGATTCGACGCTGCGGAACATTTTCTACATTCTGCGGCAGCGGCGGGAGGAGCCGGGGCTGATTGTGGAGCACAAGGAGACCGGGGTGCTCGAGAATCAGCCGGTGGAGGTGGTGGATATCACCGACGCGGCGAACCGGTTAGTGACGGTGTATCTGCACCGGACAACGAAGTTACCGGTGCGGCAGGTGTTCTACCGGCGGGATGCGATGCGGTACCGGCACGAGGAGATCAGTATCTTCGCTAAGTACCGGGACGTGGGCGGCGGGGCGCTGTGGCCGTGGAACATTGTCCGGAACCGGGACGGGGAGAAGGTGTTTGAGATCTTCTCCGAGCAGGTGACGGTGAATACTGAGCTCGAAGCGAAGTTATTCGAACTGCCGCCGGATATGCCGCGGTTGAAGGCGCTCTAGAAGAGTTTGGCCTGGGTCTCGGGGACCGGGGTTTTGGCTGGTTTCTTCGCGGTGCCGCCGACGACGGCGAGGACCTGCAGGTCGGTGAGGGCGGCGCGGGGGACAAAGAGGCGCTGGGGGTTGACGCCCTGATCCGGGGGGGCGAGGGTATAGCCGTGAGGGTCGAGTTGGAGTAGGCTGCCCGAGAGAATCCCGTCCATGGAGGCGCCATCGCGGAAGCGGAGGCGGACCCAGAGGCCGGCTTTTTTGGGGCGGCTGATGAAATGGGCGCCGTCGAGCCGAGCGGCGACGTCGTCGAAATCCTGGATAAAGCAGATCGCTTTGACGTCGGCATAGGGGATGACGGCGAGATTTCCTTCCTGGGAGAGGAACTCAATTCCGATGTCGGTCTGGAAGCCGGGAGATTGGACAAAGCCGTGGAGCGGTTCCCGGTCAAAGCGTAAAATGCGGACCTTTTTGCTTGCGGAGCTGGCCAAAACGTGCTTAAACCCCTCTGTTTGCTGAAATCTGGTGCAAGAATTTCCACATTTTTGCTCCGTATTGTATCATTGGGGCAATGTATCGCGAGGATTCTCTCGCCTCGGAGATCCGTAACTTTCTCGACTTTTGTCGGATGGAGAAGGGTCTTGCCGCTAATTCGCTCGAATCATACGGTCGGGATCTCGATCGGTTTGCCTGTTTTTGGGGGGGCGGGGACGCACCGGTACCCACGTCACAGGAGGAGATCGGGGTGTATCTGGACTCGCTGTACGGGAGTGGATGTTCGGCGCGCACGGTGGCTAGACATTTAACCTCGCTGCGGAACCTTTACCGGCATCTGCAGCGGGAGAAGCGGATGACGGACAACCCGGTGGAGTTGCTGCGGACCCCGAAGGCGCTGCAGGCAATCCCGAAGTTTTTGAACGGAGAGCAAATTGAGCGGCTGCTGGCGTCGCCGCCGGTGGATGCGCCGACCGGGATCCGGGATCGGGCGATGCTGCAGTTGCTATACGCCTGCGGTCTGCGGGTTTCTGAGCTAATTACAGTGGAGCTACGTAACGTGAATCTGGAGCTGGGTTATCTCCGGGTTAGCGGCAAGGGCAATAAGGAGCGGCTGATTCCGATGGGTCAGCCGGCGGTCGCGGCGATTACAAGCTATCTGGGTGCGGGCCGGCCGGCCTTACTGAAGGGCCGGGTGAGCCGTTTTTTGTTTGTGACCGCCCGCGGCGGGCCGATGACCCGGCAGGGATTCTGGAAATTACTGGCGCAATATGGGAAATCGGTGGGGATTTTTCATCATTTAACGCCGCACGTGCTGCGGCACTCTTTTGCCACGCATCTGCTGGAGGGCGGCGCCGATCTGCGCAGTGTCCAGGCGATGCTCGGGCACGCCGATATTGGCACGACTCAAATTTACACCCACGTTGCCCGCGGCCGGCTGCGCCGCGTGGTGGACGAGCACCATCCCCGAGCCTAAACCGACATGAGCGACTATTTGTACACCCTTGAGAGCCACCTGAACGCAGCGCAGAGCGAGGCGCTGGCGACGGTGCAGACGGCGGCCAACGAGGCTGGGCTGAATCTCTTCCTGGCCGGCGGGGCGCTGCGGGACATGATGGCCGGTTTCCCGATCCGGGATTTGAATTTCACCGTGGAAGGCAATGCGATCGCGTTGGCCAAGGCCATCTTGAAGAAAACGGGGTTGGAGATGGTGGCGCTCGATACGCGCCGGAACCGCGCCGAACTGGTGTTTCCACAGAATGTCCGGGTGGAGATAGCGATGGCACGGGAGGAGAAGTACGCCAAGGCCGGGGCCAAGCCGACGATCAGCCCGGCGACGATCTACGAAGACCTCAAGAATCGGGACTTTACGATCAACGCGATCGCCATGTCGCTGAACCGGGCGTCGAAAGGGCTGCTGATCGATCCGAACAACGGGTTGGGGGACCTGGAACGGCGGGAGCTGCGTACGGTTTCCAAGTACACGTTTTACGATGACCCTGTCCGGATTCTGCGGTTAATCCGCTTTGCCAAGCGCTTCCAGTTTACGATCGATGAGCGGACGCTGCAGCAGTACGAGAACGTGCGGGACGCGAATCTCGAGCGGAAGATCAGCGCCGAGGCGCTGCGGCTGGAGCTGCACCATATCGCCGTCGAGCCGGCGAGCGCTGAGATTATCAAAGAGCTGGATGACCAGGGGCTGCTGACGCTGTTCTGCCCGGCCATGATGGGCGACAAGGTGAACCACGCGGGGTTACAGAAGCTGCAGAAGGCGCGGCAGAATGTGGCGCTGGAGCTGAATCTGCCGGTGGAGAACATGGGCTTATTTCTGACGGTGCTGTGTGAGAGGCTGGCGCCGAAGGAGAGGGCGGGGCTGAAGACGGCGTGCGCGCTCGATAAACCGGCGATTCAGGCGTGGGAGCGGCTGGACGGCCGGGTGAAGAAGCTGGCGGTGGAGTTGAAACAGCCGAAGATGACCAAGCCCTCCATACTCTACGGCGCCGCGCAGAAGGCGCAGGGCGCGGAACTGGTGTACCTACTTTACAAGTCGACCGACCGGACGGTGCAGGACCGGATCAAGAACTATCTGCAGAAGTATCTGCCGGCGGCGCAGGAGATCACCGACGAGGAGATCAGCGAGGCGACAGGAATCGAGCCGGGGTCGGCGAAGTTTGAAAAGGCCAAGGCGACGTTCATCGCCAAACGGCTCGATGCGCGGCCGAAGAAGATCGTGGAGCCCGAGCTGGTAATGCCGCCGGCGCCGCAGCATCCGCCGCTGGTTTCGAGCGCGCGGCGCTAGAGATCGAGCACCTGGAGGTACTCGCGCGCATGGGCCTCATCGATGCGGGCGCCACCGGCGAGATCTTCGGGTTGTTCGCTTGTGTCGAACAGGCGCAACAGGGCCATTTTCGCCACGCCGTAGCGTTCGTTTTCCGCGAGGCGCCGGCCGGCGTCCCGTTCAAAGGAGGCGAGAGAGGCCTCCGGGAGGACGACGGAGACGCGCTGCGGAGCGGTCCGCTGGGCGGTGACGGAGAACAGAAAGGCGGTTTCGCGGCCGTGGCAGTGGCGGCCTTCAAAGAAATACTGATAGACGTGACCGCTATCGGCCTGATAGGACTTCAGCCGCGGCGAGCCGGGCGGCTGGGCAGGACGCGAAGCGGGGGCGGGCGCAGCCGCCGGGCGGGCCGACAGCCATCGTTTGAACCAACCAAACATGTGTACCATGAGAACAGATGCGGGCCGTTTCTGTTAGGTTTGTTGGTTTAGCGGCTTTTTTTGCGGTGACGGCCTGGGGGCAGGCGCCGGCGGCGCCCACGCCTGCGCCGCTCAGTTATGCCGGTAAGCCGTTGCGCGTCGAAGCGGTCTGCACGGAAGACGACATCCAGTCGCTGGGATTGGGATGTACCGTGGCGCAGCCGTGCCCGGTCTACCTCGAACTGAGCGCCCTCGACACGGGAGCCAACCGGATTCTGGTAGCCGGGAATCTGCATACGGAGACGGCGACGCTGGCGAGCGTGCTGCTGGCGAGCGAGGACGGCGGGACGAGTTGGACCGAGGCGCATCCGCGTATTCAGAACGGCAGTCTCGATCAGGTGCACTTTTTTGACCTGCAGACGGGCTGGGTGTCCGGGCAGATCGTGGGTGCGCTGGCGCGCGACCCGTTTCTTTTGCTGACCACCGATGGCGGGAAGACCTGGCGGCAGCGGGCGGTGCTCAGCGAGCCGGGTCCGGGGTCGATTGAGCAGTTCGGTTTTGAGTCGGCGACGGCGGGAACGGTGCTGGTGGACCGCGGGCCGGGTGCCGAAGGCGGGCGCTACGCGGTGCTGGAGACGCGGACGGGCGGCGAGAGCTGGTCGATCCGGTCGGTGGGCCGCGCGAAGCCGGCGCTGGCCCTGCGGCCGGCGGCGAACGCGGCGTGGCGGCTGCGGGCGCACGCGCCGACGCGGTCTTACCGGGTGGAGCGGAAGGAGGCCAGCGGAAAGTGGAACCCGGTGGCGAGTTTCCTGGTCAACGCCGGGCAGTGCAAGCCGGAGGATACCGAGTTGCGGGAGCCGCCGCCCGAGCCGACGGCGGGAGCGGCGCCCACCGATGCCGTCGCCGTGTTTCAAGTGGGCACGCCCAAAGATGCCAAGAAGACCACCCCCAAAAAGAAGCCCTGAGGGCGGGGCGGCGCCCGATCCGATCGGCCTCGAACTGTTCCGGCAGCTGCTTGTCTCGATCGCCGAGGAGATGGGCATCCTGCTGCGGCGCACCGCCTTTTCGGCCAACATCAAAGAGCGGCGGGATTATTCCTGCGCGGTGTACGACGGCGACGGGGAGACCGTGGCCATGGGCGACCATATGCCCGTGCATCTCGGGGCGATGCCGCTGAGCGTGCGCGAGGCGATCGCGGCGTGCCGGCCGGGGCCGGGCGATATTGTGATTCTGAACGACCCGTTTCGCGGGGGGACGCATCTGCCCGATATCACGGCCGTGGCGGCGGTGTTTGTGCCGGGCGAGAGCCGGCCGGCGTTCTACGTCGCCAACCGGGCGCACCACGCCGATGTCGGGGGCATGAGCCCGGGCTCGATGCCGCTGGCGCGGGAGATCTATCAGGAGGGGATCCGCATTCCTCCGATCAAGCTGGTGCGGGGCGGGGCGATGGACGAGCCGCTGCTCGAACTGCTGCTGGCCAACGTGCGGACGCCGGAGGAGCGGCGGGGCGATTTGACGGCGCAGCTGCGGTCGCTTGAGCGGGGCGCCGAGCGTTGCCGGGAGTTGGTGGCGCGGCAGGGGTTGGCAGCGGTGCGGGAGCAGATGGCGGCGCTGCAGGATTATGCCGAGCGGCGGATGCGGCGGGCGCTGGCGGAGCTGCCGGATGGGCGGTACGCGTTCGCCGATCAGTTGGACGAGGACGGGACGGGGTCGGGGCCGCTGGCGGTGCGGGTGGCCGTGACGATTACCGGCGACCGGGCGCACGTCGATTTCAGCGGGACAGCGCGGCAGACCGCGGGCAGCGTAAACGCCAATTACGCGATCGCCGTGGCGGCGACGCTCTATGTCTTCCGGTGTCTGGTGGAGGGCGAGGTTCCGTACAACGCCGGGCTGCTGCGGCCGATTACGATTGAAGCGCCGGCCGGGACGCTGGTGAACGCGCTGGCGCCGGCGGCGATGGCGGCGGGCAACGTGGAGACGTCGCAGCGGATCACGGACGTGCTGCTGGGAGCGCTGGCGCAGGCGGCGCCGGAGCGGATTCCGGCGGCGAGTGCGGGGACGATGAACAATCTGAGTTTTGGCGGGACGCTGCCGGGCAGTGGGCAGCCGTTTGCTTACTATGAGACGATCGCGGGCGGCATGGGCGCCGGGCCGCGGCACGCGGGCTGGCCGGCGACCCATACGCACATGACCAATTCGTGGAACACCCCGGTGGAGGCGTTTGAACATCAGTACCCGGTGCGGGTGACGGCTTACCGGCGGCGCGAGGGTAGCGGGGGCGGGGGGCGGCAGCGCGGCGGCGATGGGATCGTTCGGGAGTTGGAGTTTCTGACGGCGGCGGAGGTGACGATTCTGTCCGACCGCCGGGCGCGCGGGCCTTACGGTCTGGCGGGCGGTGATCCCGGCCAACCGGGCCGCAATTTGCTGAACGGACGGCCGCTGCCCGCCAAGTGCCGGTTCGCGGTGGAGGCCGGCGACCGGGTGCGGATTGAGACGCCGGGAGGCGGCGGCTGGGGCGGCGGGTCCGCTATGATAGGGGAACCGCCCGGGAGTTAGACTTGTCGGCCCAAACTGAGACCATCGCTCCAACCACTTCGAAACGCAATCAAACCAAGGCCAACTGGATGGTGGCCGGCTGCACGGTACTCGGGGCAGCGGCGCAGATGTTGATCAAGCGGGGTCTGCTGCATTTGCCCCCCACGCCCACGGGCGGCGCGGGAGTGGAGGCATGGTTCCAGTTTGGGCTCGGGCTGGCGACCAATCTGCCGCTGTTCTCCGGGCTGTCCTGCTATGGGATCTCGACCGGTCTGCTGGTGTTGGCGTTGCGCTACGGCGAACTGTCGGTGCTCTACCCGATTATCGCGCTGACCTACGTCTGGGTGTCGATTCTCTCGGTCGCGCTGTTGGGCGAGACGATGAACGCCTTCAAAATTGCGGGCCTTTCGCTGATCGTCGTCGGGGTAGCCGTGTTGGGGTGGGGGGGGCCGAAGTCGAAAGCATGAAGACCCCTGTTTCCTCCATTCTGCTGGTGATTCTGGCTTCGTTCATCGGTTCGTTCGGGGCCGTTTTTCTGAAGGCGGGCGCCGATAAGCTGGAGCGCAGCCTGGCCGGGCTGCTGTTGAACTGGCGCCTGGCGGCGGGAATCTCGTTCTATTTGGCCTCCTTCGTGATCTATACGATCGCCCTTCGCAACGGGGAGCTGACGATTCTGTACCCGATGGTTTCGATGGGCTACCTGTGGACGCTGGTGTGGGCCCGCCTGATCTTCAAGGAACCGTTCACGCGCAACAAGTTCGCGGGCATCGGACTGATCCTGGCCGGGGTAGTTGTCCTCAACCTCGGTAACCGGTAGCGGGCAGCCATGGCGGAGCGGATTCCCATTCCCGAGCTGGCGCAATTGACCGGGCGCCCCTTTTCCTTTTATCCGCCGGTTTTGAACATCGAGCACAACGAGTGGCAGCTTCGTGAGGCGACCTGGTCGGAGATGCTGGTGCACAACACCAAGATGGACCTGGAGATCTGGGTGCCGCGCCGGTTTGTCGGCCAGGTTTCGCAGATCGAGAAACCGGTGATGATCGTCGGGCTGAACAAGGAACTCGAGTACAACGCCGGGATCATCCGTCCTCACGAGAAGCGCGTTCTGAACCTGCCGAAGGCGCCCGCGGGTCCGCCGGCGGCCGAGAGCGGCACCATTCCGACGCCGGCCATGGTAGCGGGGGTGCGGCTGAGCGGGGGGACGGAAAGCAGGATTGTCTGGCTGGTGGGCGCGGTGCTGCTGTTGGGTGTTCTGGCCGCCTTCATCGGGGTAAAGCTTTCGCGCAACGACAATGTCGCCTTCGAGGCGGTGCTGCAGGAAGACCTGGGTTTGAGCGCGCAGGACGACTACTTTGCCGTTGTCCGCAAGCTGGGGCAGCCGGCCCAGGATCGCTGGAAGGAGCCGGCCACCGAGATGCAGTACCGCGCGCTGAGCTATCCGGACCGGCATCTGACGGTAATTCTGATGGGCACCGAGCGGAACAAAGCGCTCTACATCGGCGCGGTGAACGACGGTTGGCGGCCGGTGCATACGGTGCTGCACGCCGGCGGCGGGAGTACGCGCTCGTTGCTCGAACGGCTGCAGCGATTCTAAGCCCCGCTCCGATACACTGATCTGGATGAACAAATGGATTGGTCATTTGCTGGGCGGCCTCTGCGCCGTAGCCGGAGCGTTCGCGCTGGCCGGCATTGCGCTGAACCGCGACGAACCCGTCAACTCCATGTGGCTCGTGGTGGCCTCCGTCTGCGTTTACCTGACGGGCTACCGCTTCTACGCCAGTTGGATTGCCGCCAAGGTGATGACGCTCAACGATGCGCGGGCCACGCCGGCCGAGCGGCTGCGCAACGGCCACGACTTTGAGCCGACGAACAAGTGGATTGTCTTTGGCCACCATTTTGCGGCCATCGCCGGGCCGGGGCCGCTGGTGGGTCCGACGCTGGCGGCCCAGTTCGGCTATCTGCCGGGCACCCTTTGGATCATCGCCGGCTGTGTGCTGGGCGGCGCGATTCAGGATTTCGTCGTGCTGTTCTGTTCGGTACGGCGCGACGGCAAGTCGCTCGGGCAGATGGCGCGGGAAGAGATCGGCAAAGTGGGCGGTCTGACGGCGCTGGTGACGGTGCTGCTGATCATGATCATCCTGCTGGCCGTCGTGGCCCTGGTCGTCGTCAACGCGCTAAACCATTCGCCGTGGGGCACCTTCACGATTGCCGCCACCATGCCCATCGCCATCTTCATGGGGCTGTACCTGCGCTACTTCCGGCCGGGCAAGGTGCTGGAGGTATCGCTGATCGGTTTCCTGCTGATTCTGGCTTCGATCTTTGCCGGGGAATGGGTGGCGAATTCGCCCACCTGGGCACCGGTGTTTACGATCTCGGCCATCGGCCTCGCCTGGAGCGTCATCGCCTACGGCTTTGCGGCGAGCGCCCTGCCGGTGTGGCTGCTGCTGGCGCCGCGGGACTACCTGAGCACGTTCGTGAAGCTGGGGGTGGTGCTGCTGCTGGCCGTGGGCATCCTGGTGGTGCAGCCGCAGATGCAGATGCCGGCGCTGTCCCGTTTTCTGGACGGCACGGGGCCGGTGTTCGCGGGCAATGTGTTTCCTTTCTGCTTCATTACGATCGCCTGCGGCGCCATCAGCGGCTTCCATTCGCTGATCAGTTCCGGCACGACGCCGAAGATGATTGCCAAGGAGAGCCATGTGCTGCCGGTGGGCTACGGGAGCATGCTGCTCGAAGGCCTGGTGGGCATCATGGCGATGATTGCGGCCTGCGTGCTGGACCCGGGCGTCTACTTTGCGGTGAACTCGCCGGCGGGGGTGGTGGGGGCGACGGCGGAAGCGGCGGCGTCGACAATCAGCGGCTGGGGTTTTCCGGTGACGGCGGAGCAGATGGCGGCGCTGGCCCGGTCGGTGGGCGAGGAGAGCCTGTTCTACCGCACGGGCGGCGCGCCGTCGCTGGCGCTGGGGATGGCCCATATCTTCTCGAAGGGCGGCGGCGGCGAGGCGCTACTGGGCTTCTGGTACCACTTTGCGATTATGTTCGAAGCGCTGTTCATCCTGACCGTGATCGACGCGGGGACGCGGGTGGGCCGTTTCATGCTGCAGGACCTGCTGGGCCAGATCTACGCGCCGCTTGGGCGGACGAGTTGGATGCCGGGCGTGATCGGGTCGAGCGCGGTGATCGTGCTGAGCTGGGGCTACTTCCTCATTCAGGGGGTGCGGGACCCGCTCGGGGGCATCAACAGCCTGTGGCCGCTGTTTGGGATTGCCAATCAGCTGCTCGCGATTATCGCGCTCTGCCTCTGCACGACGGTGCTCGTCAAGATGCACCGGGCGCGGTATGCCTGGATTACCCTGCTGCCGATGTGCTGGCTGATTACGGTGACCTTCACGGCGGCCTGGGAGAAGATGTTTTCGCCTTCGCCGCGGATCGGATTCCTCGCCGCCGCCAGTAAGGCCACCAACCCGGCCATTATCTTCAACAATCAGTTGGACGCGGCGCTGTGCGGGCTGTTTCTGATTCTGGTGACCACGATTCTGCTGGACTCGGGCCGGCAGTGGATCGGCATTCTGCGGGGCAGCCGGGCGCCGGAAAGTACGGAGACGGCCTTTATCGCCTCCGCACTCCAGGCGGAGGAGATCTAGCGATGCTTCGGCGCTTCTGGCGGAATTTGTGGGCGATTGTGCGCGAGTTATCGGACGAAAGCGCCTATGCCCGGCACTTGGCGCACCATGGGTGCACCCACTCAGCGCGGGAGTACCGCCGCTTCCAGACGGAGCACTACGGCAGGAAGTATAGACGGGCGCGCTGCTGTTAGCGGGGAACGGGCCGAGTGCCGCCGAGGCTGGCGGCCCGCATCAACCCGGAGAGAGCGGCGCTAGGCACTTTGCGGAACCCAGCAGTATCCGTGCCGTAGCACGGTCTGAATCTCTCCACCCAGATTGAACATCTTCACCTTGCGGCGGAGACGCTGCACGTGAACATCGAGGGTGCGTGTCCGGACGCCGCCCGTATAGCCCCAGATGGTATGAAGCAGGTAATCCCGTGATAAACAATTCCCCGCATGCTGCCGCAAAACCGTAAGCAGCTCAGACTCTTTTTTCGTCAAATGCAGGGGTTCCGGAGGGGCGGAAAGCGTAGTCGTCTTTGTGTCCATGGCAATCTCCTCAGTTCATGTAACGAAGCAAGGAGGAAAACCGTTTCAAAATTCCTACGCGGCCTGAATCTGTACGAGGGTACCGATCTTTTTGCTGGCAACGGGGGCGACCTGGCCGTCGGCTTCGAGGTAGGCCCACTGAAAATCGTGTTCGTTGATGAGACAGTCGGGGTGGGAGTAGATGTGCCGGAAGGTTTGTCCGGCCTGTTCCGGGGTCATGCCCGAACAAAGGGTGGCCACTGATCGCGCCGTGTACTCCACGCAGGAACGGCAACTGAGTCCGTCCTGCCAGCATTGCTCCTGATACGAGTGCGCCTGATGAGAAGGGTGCATATCTACGATGCTCCTTGTGTGATCCCAGAAGGGATGTACCTTTGTAGCGGGAATCTGGTCAGCGCGGTAGCAACCGTCGGAGGGCTTCTCAGCGATCTGATGCGGGGGAGGAGGCCCCCATTTGGGGGGAGGGGGAAAGTAGTACTTTTGTCATGCTTAGGCAGGTCCGTTGTTTTTCTTCGGGGCGAGGCCTGAAACGAAGGGAAACCGGGTGGCTGGGTACGTCAGGACCGCTGGTACCGCTCGAAAAACTGCCAACTTTTTCTTGCGCAGTCCGCCCACTGGTAGTGGGCTCGGGCGCGGAATTGTCCGGCTCCGCCGAGGGCGGAGCGGAGGGCGGGCGCCTCGAGCAGGCGGCCCAGCGCGGCGGCCAGTTCGGCCGGGCTGCGGGGATCGACGTGAAGAGCGCCTTCACCGGTGATCTCGGGCAGGCAGGAAGTGTTGGAGGTGACCACGGGCACGCCGCAGGCCATGGCTTGTGCGACAGGGAAACCGAAGCCTTCGTAGAGAGAGGGGTAGACGAAGGCAGTGGCGGCTTTGGTGAGGGCGGGCAGGTCGGCTTCGGCGACGTAGCCGAGGTAGCGGACGCCGGGCAGGCCGGATTGGATCCGGTGGGCGGTGGTGCCGGCGGCCCAGCCCATGGGACCGGCGATGACGAGTTCGAAGTCATCGCGGCGGAGTTGGATCCAGGCGTCGAGGAGGGTATCCAGGTTCTTGCGGGGTTCGACGGTGCCCAGGTTGAGGAGGAAGGGTTTGGAGAGTTTGAGTCTGGCACGGAGGGCGTTGGCGTCGGCGGCGGTGGCGGCAAAGAAGCGGGGGTCGACTCCGGAGTGGATGGTGACGACCTTGTCGGGATGGAGGCCGAGGAGGCGGATGGCATCCTGGCGGGTGTTTTCACTGACGGCGATGAGGCCATCGGCGCGGGCGGCGATCCGGGCGGCGAAGCGGTGGTCGGCGGCGACGTTGGCGGGGGTGTGGAGTTCGGGCATGAGCCAGCAGGTCAGGTCGTGGAGGGTGGCGGTGAGGGCCATGCCGGGTACGGGGTGATGAACCTGATTGGTGGCATGGAAGACGTCGGCGCGGTGGTTGAGGAGGCGGTTGAACCAGCCGGGGCCGTAGTTGGAGCCGAGGAGAAGGGCGATGCGGGGCAGGGTTTGCCGGGGACTGAGGGTGGACTGCTCGTGGGTGAGGTCGCCGATCCGCTCAAGGAAGGGGAAGGGCGAGACGCGATGGCCGTGGGCGGTCTGACGGAGAGCGGCGATCCAGTGGTAGAGGTAGTTTTTGACCCCGGCGCTGCGGAGCAGCAGCGGGGAGGCGTCAACGGCCAGATGCATGAAGTTCCATCATGGCAGCGGGCCGGATCCGGAAGCAAAGGTGCCCGGTCAGCAACCGGCGCCGCCGCTAGGCAATCCTACCCCGCCGGATGATCTTCTCCATCACCTCGGCAAACGTATCGATCTCCTCGAGCGTGGTATACACGTTCGGCGTCACCCGCAGCCCCTCGTACTCGCCGACCGCCCCGACGGGCACCACGAGAATCCGATGCTTGTCGAGCAGATGTTTGGCCAACTCCGCCGCCCGGAAGCCCTCGACGGAAACCAGTCCGATCGCGCAGCTCATCTCCGGATCATCGCTGGTCAGCAGCTTTACGCCCGGCAGGTCCCGCAGCCGCGCCGACCAGCGCTTCCGCAGATACCGGAACCGCGCCGCCTTCCGCGCGACGCCGATCGACTCGTGAAACGTCAACGCCTCGGTAATCGCGTTCCGCTGCGAAGCTGGATGCGTCCCGATCTCCTCAAACTTCCGGATGTTGTTATCGAGGTGCGGCCCGGCGGCCATCAACGGCCAGATCCTGCCGATCTTCTCCTTCCGCACATACAAAAAACCCGTTCCGACGGGCGCCAGCACCCACTTATGCAAACTTGTGCCGTAGTAGTCGCAATCGAGTTCGTCGCGCGTGAACGGAAACTGGGCAAAGGCGTGGGCGCCATCCACCACCGTCTCAATCCCGCGCGCCCGCGCCATCTGACAGATTTTCCGCACGGGAAAAATCTGCCCGGAACGGTTGGTGATGTGGCAGATGTGAATCACCTTCGTCCTGGCCGTGATGGCCTTCTCGATGCGCTCGGCCAGATCGTCGAGCGATGGCGGCGGCACCGGGAAAGGGATCTGCCGGAGGACGATGCCTTCGCGCCGCACGCGCTGCTCCCAGGCGGTGATCATGCGCGGGTAGTCCTGGTTGGTCGTCAGCACTTCGTCGCCGGCCTTGAGATCCATGCCCATCTGCACAATCTCGAGCGCCTCGGAGGCGTTGCGCGTAATGGCCATCTCCTCGGTATCACACCCGAACGTCTTGGCCAGACGCCGCCGCACAGTTTCGATCTCCGGCCCCAGCACCCCCCACATGAAGTGCGACGGACCCATATTCGAGATTTCCAGATACCGTTTTTCGGTCTCCATGACGATCTTCGGCGACGGCGAAACCCCGCCGTTGTTGAGATTGATCAGGTTCCGGTCCACGGTAAACGCGTGGCGGATGTTCAGCCAGAAGTCCTCGTCCACCGCGACGGTGTCGGCGGGCCGGCCCAAGCTAGCCTGCGTCGCGGTCTGCGCGCGTAAAACAGCGTCATTCTCGAAAGCAGCGGCTACAAGGGCGCCTGCCCGCGTCACAGTCTTGAACAGGTCACGGCGTTGCATTCCTCTACGATAAATCATGCGCCTGATTTTCGCTCTCCTCCTTGCCCCGCCGGCCGTAGCCGCGCCAGGCTCCTACCGCATCCTCCTCCAGCGCACCCCCTGCTCGGTCGGACCCTGCGGCGCCGACCACTATCGCGCCTCGCTCGGCCATTCTGCACCCTTTCAAAAAGCCGGCTACATCGTCGCCGACCAGGACGTTCGCGGCCGCTACCTCTCGCAGGGCACCTGGGCCGAGGTCCGCCCGCACAACCCCGCCAAAGGCGTCCGCGACACCAACGAATCCACTGACACGACACGATCGACCGGCTCAGCAAGAACATCCGGAACAACAACGGCAAACTCGGCATGTGGGGCATCTCCTGCCCGGGCTTCTACATCTCGGCCGGCATGATCGACGCCCACCCCGCTCTGGCCGCCCCCCCAGACTTCCGTCAACGACTACTAACGCGGCGACGGCTCTCACCACAACGACGCCTTCATGCTCGCCGCCAACTTCAGCTTCTACCAGTCCTTCGTTGAACGCAAAGGCGCCCCCGCCCCTCCCCCCCCCGACGGCTTCGACTTTTACCTCCGCCTGGGCGGACTCGGCAACGCCGCCGAAAGATACTTCCAGAATGCGCATTCCTACTGGAAGGAGAACACCGAAAACACCACGCTCAACGCCTACTGGCAAGCCCGCGGCATCCGGCGCCACCTCCGCGCGATCGACCCGCCGTCATGACCGTTGGGGGGCTGGTTCGACGCGGAAGACGCCCACGGCCCCCTGCCCACCCACGCATTCATGGAAAAGCACGCCCCGCCCTAAACCAACCTTCCCATCATGGCCCCTGGACCCACGGCGGCTGGTCGCGCGGCGATGGCGACACGGCCGGCAACCTCCACTTGGGCTCGAAAACCGCGGCCTTCTGCCGCGAATTCATCGAATTCCCCTTCTTCGAGCAGCACCGGAAAGGCAAAGGCTATGCCAAAATGGCCTGCGCGTGGGTCTTTGCCGCCGGCAGCGACGACTATCTTTCCGCCCCCAACAGACCCGCGCCCTACCTCGACTACACCTTCCCCGGCATCGCCCGCGAGTACAGGACCGAAGACCAGCGCGTTGCCTCCCAGCGGCCTGATGTCCTGGCCTTCGAACCCGACCCGATTCCGGAAGACCTCACCATCGCCGGCCCCGTCGAGGATCCCCTGCTCGTCTCCACCTCCGGCAGCGACTCCACCTCCGGCACCAACTCCGCCTTCGTCGTCAAACTTATCGACATCTACCCCGGCGACTACCCCACGCTCCACGAGAAAACCGCACCCCAATGGGGGGCTGCCAGCAACTTATCCGCGGCGAACCCTTGCTCGGCAAGTTCCGCAAGTCCTCGTGAAACGCCCGTGCCCTTTGTCCCCGATCAGCCTGACCGCGTCGAGTTCTTCATGCCCGACTGAGACCACACCTTCCGCAAAGGCCACCGTCTTCTCGTCCGGGTCTGGAGTTCCCGGTTGCCGCTCGCTGACCGCAACCCGCAGAAGTTCATGGACATTCCCCGTGCCCTCGCTTCCGACCGCACCAAGGCCACCCAGCGCGTCTACCGCGGCGGCGCGGTCGGATCCCGGTCGACGCTGGGGCTCCTGCCGGGGGCGATGTGAGAGATTCCATTGCCTTCCGGCCAAATCCGGTTTAGGATGAGGGATTAGTTTGCCGCTCGACGGTACTAGGAATTATTATGTGGAAACGTCGCGATCGTGAAGAAGAACAGCCGTTGAAAGGAACCTCCGCGCCGGTTCCCGAACCAGTGAAGGAGGGTATCCCCATCTCGACTGTCCCCGCAGTTCGCTCCTATGAGCAGGAATCGCCCCGTGGCATCGCCACGATCGGCAAGGCCGTCTACGTCAAAGGCCAGATCATCGCCCGGGAAGACCTCATCGTCGACGGGCAGATCGAAGGGACGGTTGAAGCCCAGGAGCACCGCATCACGATCGGCCCGAACGGCCGCGTGGCGGCCGCGATCAAGGCCCGGCATGTCATCATCCAAGGCCAAGTCACCGGGAACGTGGAAGGCAGCGAGAAGGTCGAGATCCGCAACGGGGCCAAACTGCTCGGCGATGTGCGCACCGTCAAGTTCGTTTGCGAAGAGGAAGGCACCATCAACGGATCCGTGGCCAGTCTGCGGCCGGAGCCCAAACCCGCCCCGGCCGCCGAACCCAAAGAACCCGCCGCCGCCCCGGCGCCGCGAAACAATCCCCCCTCCGAGCCCAAGAAATAACGTAAGGTCGTGCTCGAAAAGCTGCGTAATCTGTTTCAACCCGAAGAGGAGCCGCCGCGACTGGTAGCCTACTCTCCCCCGGCTGACCAGCCGGTTACGCCCCGTGAACTGACCAGGACCTCCAACGGTCTCGACCAGTTTTTTCAGGCGCTGGACCGTCAGGACCGCTTGAAAATCCTGGACCTGTGCGGTGCCCCCGCCACCATCGAGTACCTGTTCGAACAGCAGCAGATTCCCCGCCCCGATCCTTTTTACCGGGCCCTCGAACTTGCCTTCGGCAACGGCCCGGAATACCTCGACCGGCAACTCGAAGAGGACCGCGTGCAAATTTTTACAGAACACACGCTCGATCATCAGGAAGGCGAGTTCGACGCCGTACTGCTCTGGGATTGCCTTCAATACCTCCGTCCGGAACTCCTGGGCCCGGTACTCGAACAGCTCCGCGCCATCACGCGGCCCGGCGCCCCGCTGTTCGCCATCTTCCACGCCGATGACCGAGCCGAAGAAGTGCCCGTCTTCTCCTATCAGATTCAGGCCCGCAACCAGCTCCATCTCGCCGAACGCGACCGGCGCAAACCCGCCCAATACTTCAGTAATCAGACCATCGACCGCATCTTCCGCAACTTCGGGCCCCGCAAGTTCTTCCTCGCCCGCGATCAGATGCGGGAAGTCCTGATCTGGCGGTAGCCGCGTCCGGCTCCCCGCTATAATGGGAGTTTTCGAAGGAGTTCGATATTGTCGCTCGAACATGAGCTGCTCAAGCAGCGGCTCCAACGCACCCACGAGATCAGTACCCTCGGCCATCGCCCCTACGGCGCCTGCTTTGATGCCTCCCATTCCGTCCCCGCGCTCTGGGACGCCCACGGCGCCAAATCCGCCGCTGAACTCGAAGCCGAACCCATCGCCGTCCGCGTCTGCGGTCGCATCAACTCTCTCCGCGGCAAAGGCAAGGCCGGCTTTCTCCACCTCGAACAGGGCGGGCGCAAAATCCAGGTCTACATCAAGATCGACTTCCTGTCGGAAAACGACTTCAAACTTTACCAGCTGCTCGACATCGGCGACATCCTGGGCGTCGACGGCACCCTGTTCCACACCCGCACCGGCGAATTCTCCATTCACGCCACCGCCCTTACCTTCCTCTCCAAAACGCTCCTGCCGATGCCCGAGAAGTACCACGGCCTCGAGGACGTCGAAACCCGCACCCGCCAGCGCTACCTCGACCTGATCGCCAACACCGACGTCCGCGCCACCTTCGTCGCCCGCGCCCGCGTCACCCAGTCGCTCCGCCGCCAACTCGACGCCCACGGCTTTGTCGAAGTCGAAACGCCCATGCTCCAGCCGCTCTACGGCGGTGCCGCCGCCCGGCCCTTCGTCACCCACCACAATACGCTCGACCTCGACCTCTATCTCCGCATCGCTCCGGAGCTTTACCTCAAACGCCTCATCGTCGGCGGCATGGACCGCGTCTACGAAATCAACCGCAACTTCCGCAATGAGGGGATCTCCATCAAGCACAACCCCGAGTTCACCATGCTCGAGTTCTACCAGGCCTACACCGACTACCGCGGCCTCATGGACCTCACCGAACAGCTCCTCCGCCAGGTCGCCATCGACGTCACCGGCGGCACGAAAATCACCTACCAGGGCCGCGAACTCGACTTCGGCGTCATCCGCCGCTTCTCGATGCGCGAAGCCGTCATCGAGTACTGGCGCGGCGACAACAAACCCTCCCTCGCCGACCTCACCGACCCCGCCTGGCTCGTCCGCCACTCCTCAAAATCCACCTCGGGCGAAATGCTCCTCGACCTGTTCGAGCGGGTCTGCGAAGAGCACCTATTCGAACCCACCATGATCTACGACTACCCGGTCGAGGTCTCGCCGCTGTCGAAGAACAAACCCGACGAACCCAACTTCGTCGAGCGCTTTGAAATCTTCTGCGCCGGCATGGAGATCGGCAACGCCTACACCGAGCTCAACGACCCCAACGAACAGCGCAAGCGCTTCGAACTCCAACTCGCCATGGCCGCCCGCGGCGACGATGAAGCCCACCAAATGGACGAAGACTACGTCCGCGCCCTCTGCTACGGCATGCCGCCCACGGGCGGGGAAGGCATTGGCATCGACCGGCTGACCATGATCCTTACCGATTCCCGCTCGATCCGCGATGTCATTCTGTTCCCGCTCCTCCGCCCGGAAGGCGAGATCGGCATCGCCCAACTCCTGCGCGACGCGGAATGAACTTCGCCTTCGAACGCTTCGTCGCCCGCCGCTACCTAACCGCCAAGCGCAAGCACGCCGTCATCTCGGTCATCACCGCCATCTCCATCCTCGGCGTTGCGGCCGGAGTGATGGCGCTGATTATCGCCCTCGCCATCACCAATGGCTTCCGCAATACGCTCGAACGCACCCTACTCGGCGCCACCGCCCATGCCGCCCTGCTTGAAAAGGAGCCGGGCATCGGCTTTGAACAGTGGCCGGCCCTCGCGCGGCAGCTGCAATCCATCCCCCACGTCAAAAGCGTCTCGCCCGTCCTCTACGGCCAAGTGCTCTATAGCGGTCCGCTGCAGGGCCAGGGCGGCGTCCTCAAAGGCCTTGCTCCGGCCAGCGCCGCCGAATGGGGGGAAATCGCCAAATACCTCCGCGAAGGCAGCCTCCAGCGCCTTGCTGAAGATACCGGCTACCCCGGCATTCTGCTCGGCTCCCGTCTCGCCGGCCGCTCCGGCATGCTGCTCGATTCCATCGTCACCGTCATTAGCCCGAACGGCGACCTCACCCCCCTCGGCCCCCGGCCCAGCTATCACAAATTCCGCGTCGTCGGCATCTTTGAAAGCGGCTTCTATGATCTCGACAACACGTGGGGTTTCGCTCGCCTGCGCGATGTGCAGGCCGTGCTCGGCCAGCCTGGCGCCGTCAACGCCATCGAGATGAAGGTCGATCCGGTGGCCCTCGCGCCCGCTGTCGCCGCCCAGGCCGAGCAGATCGGCGGCAACAAGGTCGGCGGCACCCACTGGCAGGAGCAGAACAAACAGATTCTCTCCGCCCTCAAAATGGACCGCGTCGTCACCGTCATCACCATCTCGCTCATCCAGCTCATCGCGGCGCTGAACATTCTCATCAGCCTCATCATGATGGTCATGGAAAAGAACCGCGACATCGCCGTGCTGGTCTCGATGGGCGCCCGCTGGGACCAGATCCGCCGCATCTTCATCCTGCAGGGCCTCATGATCGGCGCGGCCGGCTCCGTCCTCGGCCTCGTGCTCGGCTACGGCTTAAGCTACCTCGCCGATCACTACCGCTGGATCACGCTCGACGCCGAAGTCTACGCCCTCAGCTACGTGCCCTTCGAACCGCGCCCCCTCGACGCCCTCTGGGTCTCGGGCGGCGCTCTCCTCGTCAGCTTCCTCGCCACGCTCTATCCCGCCCGCCAGGCCACCAAAGTGCTCCCGGCCGAAGCGCTCCGCTACGAGTAACGGGCGCCGCCTACGTCCACGGCCGGGCCTCGAGACGTAGCCGCCCGCGCAGGCCGGGCCGCGTCTTCTGCTCAATCGGAATGTCGAAGGCGATGCCCCGCGCCGGGTCTCCCGCCACCAACTCCCGCGTCTCCGCCTCCACCCCGGGCTTGCCCGGATTCATATCCTGATAGCCGTACCGGATGCGCCAACCGGATGGAGTGGTCCTGTCCGGAAACGCCTCCACCAGAATCAGCTCCCGGTAGATGAAGCCGCCCTCGTAGTGCCGCTTCAAAAACAGCAGCCCGTCCACCACGTAGTCCGGCACCAACACCTTTAAATCGAAAGCGAAGCTCACCGACCGTGAACCCTTCACGCTCTTCTGCGGATCGAGAAACAACGAAAACAGGTGCGGACTCTTCGTCCGGTCCGGCGACCGCGGCGTGCGCGGCGTTCCCGGAAACAGGTCATTGTATGTCCGGAACACCGCCGAGTTCTCCCGCACCTCCCGCCGCGTCATCTGCCACTGGCAGCCCCGCACGCTGGCCGCAATCTCAAACTGATAGGAAGCCTGCACCGTCCGGCCCTCCTGGTGGGCCTTCTGCACCTCGGCCGGCAGCGAGATGTCGTCCACATCCAGAATGCCATCCACGCGCAGCACCCCGAACAGAAACCGCGTCAGGTTCTGGTATCCCTCCTCCGAGTTCACAATCCCGTAGTGCCCGGAATGGCTCCGGAAGACAAACGCCCGGGGCGAGGTCACATCCGTTCCGTCCGGCCCCGGCCCGTGCGTCGTCGCGTTCTCAATCCGCACCAGCCCGTCGCTCGCCGGCCCGGCCGCCCAACTCGACAAGCCCCCGGCCACACTGTAATCGCCCGGGTTTGTCCCCACCAGGTTGAAAACCCGTTCGGGCGGAAAGTTAGTCACGACGGAAACATCGTCGCCCGGCGGCAGTCCCAGATAATCAGCCATTCGCCCGCGGTTGAAGTTGTTGATATCTCCGAACGAGACCCAGCCCGGCACGTTCCGCACAATGCGCATATCGATCCCGTTATGCGGCGTCGCGTACGTGAACACCTTATCCACCGCCCCCCGCGCCTCCGCCGCGCCCAGCGCCGGATTCTGCAAGAACGCCCGGCAAACCAGCCCGCCCATCGAATGCGCCACCAGATACACCCGGAAATCCGCCGGCGTCACCCCGTTTTTCGCGTTCGCGCAAACGCGCTCCCGCAGCCGGAGAATCAACTGCCCCAGCCCCCGCGCAAACTGTTCAATCGGCGGCGTTTGCCCATCGCCGAAGTCCTTCGACGCATCGTCGTAGTAACGATAGATCACAATACTCCGGTACGGCACCGCCTTGTCCGTCGGCCGCACCGCGAGCAGGTCCTCCCCCTCCACGAAAACGTCTTCGTACTCGTGGTCGCTCATCAGCCGCACCAGCGGGGATTCAAAGTAGAAGCGCTGCCGCTCGCCGGTCCACGCCACGCGCGACTTGGTCGACCCGATATTGAAACCCATATACGGGTCCGCCACCGTCTCCTCAATCTCGCCCTGCGTCGCCGCGAAGCCGCGCACGTAAATGATCGGATGATAGGGATGATGTTCGTTCATGATCGGTCTCCCCAGCTTACTCCTTCCCTGCCCCGCTCTCGCGGACCATGGGAACAAACCGGACCGGGATGATACTCCGCGTCTGGGTCCTGCCGTCGAGCGATTTGTCCACCACCACCAACCGCTGCGTCTCTTCCCCCACCGGCGCCACCAACCGCCCCCCGGGACGCAACTGCGCCACCAACTCGGCGGGAATCTCCGGCGGCGCCGCCGTCAGCAGAATCTTATCGTAGGGCGCAAACGCCGCCCAGCCCTTGTACCCATCCCCCTCCCGCACGTGGATATTCCGAAACCCCTCGGCCCGCAGCACCAACGCCGCCGTCCGCGCCAACTCCGGAACAATCTCCAAACTGTACACTTGGCCAGCCAGCCGCCCCAACACCGCCGCCTGATAGCCGGAGCCGGTCCCCACTTCAAGCACCCGGTCCCGCTTCCCCGGCGCCAGTAACTCCGTCATCAGAGCGACGATGTAGGGCTGCGAAATCGTCTGCCCATGGCCAATCGGCAGCGGCCGGTCGTCGTACGCAAACGGCATCTGCCCGGGCGGCACAAACAACTCTCGCGCCACCCTCCCCATCGCCGCCAGCACCTGCGGATCTTTAATCCCGCGCGCCGCCAACTGCTCGCGCACCATACTCTGCCGCCGCGCCGCATAGTCCACCGCCGCCCCCGCCGGCTGCCCCCACACCACCACCAGCCCGGCCCAGCACACGCCCAGCCCAAGGCACGCTCTCCTCGGCCCGCTCACTCCCGCTCCCCACCCCCCGGCTTGTCCACCGGCCGCGGCACATCCGTCATCGTCGCCTCCGTCAGCAGCAGCGTCCCCACCACCGACACCGCGTTCTCCAGCGCCACCCGCACCACCTTCGTCGGATCCACAATCCCCGCCGCCATCAAGTCCACATACCGGCACCGCGCCGCATCAAACCCTACACTCCCCTCCGATGCCCGCATCCGGTCAATCACAACTCCCGCATCCGCATCCGAGTTCATCGCAATCTGCCGCGCCGGCGCCTCCACAGCCCGCCGCAGCAGCCGGATCCCCGTTCGCTCATCGTTCTCCGCCAGCCGCTCCTCCGCCTCAATCCTCTCAATCAACCGCAGCAGCGCCAGCCCGCCTCCCGGCACAATCCCCTCCTCCGCCGCCGCCCGCGTCGCGCTGATCGCATCCTCAAACGCCTCCTTCCGGTTCTTCATCTCCGACTCCGACAGCGCCCCCACCCGGATCACCGCCACCCCGCCCGCCAGCTTCGCCAGCCGCTCCCGCAGCTTCTCCTTGTCATAGTCCGAGGTGGTCTCCTCAATCTGCCGCCGGATCTCCCCGCATCGCGCTTCCAGCTTCGCCCGCTCCCCGCCCCCGCCCACAATCGTCGTCGTGTCCTTGTCAATCACCACCCGCTTGGCCCTCCCCAGATCCGCCAGCGTCACGTTCTCGAGCTTCGTCCCCAACTCCTCGGCCAGCAGCACCCCGCCCGTGAGAATCGCAATATCCTGCAGCATCGCCTTCCGCCGGTCCCCAAACCCCGGCGCCTTCACCGCCGCGCACGGAATCGTCCCCCGGATCTTGTTCAATACCAGCGTCGCCAGCGACTCGCCCTCCACCTCCTCGGCAATCACCAGCAGCGACCGCCCCGCCCGCAAAATCTCCTCGAGCACCGGCAGCAGCTCCTTCACGTTGCTGATCCGCTTCTCGAAAATCAGAATCAGCGGGTCGTCCAGCACCGCCCGCATCCCCTCCTGCTCCGTCGCAAAGTACGGCGAAATGTAGCCCCGGTCAAACTGCATCCCCTCCACCACATCCAGCACCGTCTCCGTTGTCTTCGCCTCCTCCACCGTAATCACCCCCTCCGGCCCCACCCGCTCCACCGCGTCCGCCACCATGTTCCCGATCGACTCGTCATTATGCGCCGACACCGCCGCCACGTACACCCGCTCCTGCCGCCCCTCTACCGGCCGCGACAACGCCGCCAGCGCCGCCACCGCCGCCCGCAGTCCCCGGTCCAGCCCCCGCTTGATCTCAATGCTGCTCGCTCCCGCCGCAATGTTCCGGATCCCCTCGGCCAGCATCGAATAGGCCAGCACCGTCGACGTGCTTGTCCCGTCGCCCACCGCCTCCGCCGTCCGCTCGGCCGCCTCCCGCAGCATCTTCGCGCCCAGGTTCTCCACCGGCTCCTTGACCTCGATCTCCTTGGCGATCGTTACCCCGTCGTTGCACACCACCGGCCGGCCGAACTGCTTGTCGATCAACACGCACTTCGACTTAGGCCCCAGCGTCACCCGCACCGCATCCGCCACCACCGCCGCCCCGCGCAACAGTTTCTCCCTGGCTTCGGACTGAAAATAGAATTGTTTGGCTGCCATACTGGTCTCCCAGTGCAGTTCGCCTGCCAATCACCGCACACCGCGCCCGCGCCTCCATCCCAGCGTTACACTCCCCAACCCTGTGGCCTCGCACCCACCCTCCTGCGGCCCCGTCCCCTCACGCCGAGCCCCCCCCGCGCTCCGGCCGGCAAATGGGCTACCAGCCACGCGCCCGCCAGCCGCGCCACCTCCTCAAGCGCCCCCGGCTCTGGAAACAGATGCCTTGCCCCCTCGACAATCTCGAGATTGCTCTGCGCGTTAAGCTTCCGCAGCGCCCGACGGTTGCCAGCCAGCACCGCCTCATCCCGGCTACCCACCAGCAAAAGTGTCGGGGCCCGCACCAGCCCCAGCGTATTCCCCACCAGGTCCGGCCGTCCGCCGCGCGAAACCACCGCGTACACCGCACTATCTGGCTCAGCGGCTGCCAGCAGTGCCGCCGCCGCCCCCGTGCTCGCTCCAAAATACGCCACCGGCAACGCTTGCGTTAACCACTGCCCCCGCACCCACTCCGTCGCCTGCCGCAGCCGTCCCGCCAGCAGGTCAAGGTCGAAACGGCAGCCCGGCTGCTCCTCCTCCGCCCCGGTCAGCAGATCCAGCAGCAGCGTCCCCAGCCCCTCACCCCGCAACTGCCCGGCAACGTATCGGTTGCGCACACTGAAGCGACTGCTCCCGCTGCCGTGCGCGAAAATCACCACCCCGCGCGCCGCCTCGGGAACCGCCAACTCACCAGGCGGCGGATTGGCCTCTCGATTGCACATCGCCCCCCCATCTCACTGGAGGTTCCCATGCAACTTCGCCGGCCCTTCGCAACCGCTCTGCCCTGCGGCCTTTTCCTGCTCAGCTCCCTCGCCGTCGCCCAGGAAAAGCTCAAGAAGCCCCCCATTCAGGAAGTGCGCGCCGACTCCGGCGCCGCGATGTTTTCAAGCTACTGCGCCTCCTGCCACGGCGCCAACGCCCAGGGCGCCGGCCCCGCCGCCCCCGCCCTGCGCACCGCGCCCCCGGACCTCACCCTCCTGGCCAAAAACAACCGCGGCGCCTTCCCCGGCGACCGCATCGCGATGACCCTCGGCCGCATCCCCGCCGCCGGCGCCCACGGCAGCGCCGACATGCCGGTCTGGGGCGATCTCTTCCGCCAGTCCCACCAGTCGGAAACCGTGACCCAGATGCGGATCTACAACCTCACCCGCTACCTCGAATCGCTCCAGCAGCCGGCCCCGCGTCAACCCGGGCCCGCCGCCGCCAAAGACGAAATGCCCACCCGCCTTCTCGCCCTCCCCGCCTCCTCCGGCGCCGAGATGTACCGCTGGCTCTGCGCCGGCTGCCACGGCGCCACCGGCAAAGGCGATGGCCCCGCCCTCTCCTCCCTCAAAGACGCCCCCACGGACCTCACCCAGCTCACAAAAACCCACAACGGCAAATTCCCCAGCCTCCACCTGACGAACATGCTCGACAAAGAACCCGGCTCTCCCGCGCACGGCAGCAAGGAGATGCCCGTCTGGGGCACCTCCTTCCGGGGCAGTGGCGAAGAGCCCAACGTCGTCCGCCTTCGCATCCGCAACCTCGTCGACTATCTCAAAACGCTCCAGGCGCCCTGAAACGCTCTCGCACCCTCCTGCCGACCACCCGGTTGACAGCAGCCATGCCCAGGGCATAAGGTCTTACCAGATCCGTGCCACGCTCCCGCCGTCTCCTTCCCCTCGTCTCTCTCCTCGCCGCCACCCTCCCCAGCGCGGCCGAACAACGATTCCTCCTCGCCGCCGAAAACCAGGTCATCGAAGTCAACCGCGCCGGCCGCGTCACCAGCGTCCTCAAACACCCCGGCCACCGCAACATCTGGGACGCCTGGCGCCTCCCCGACGGCGGCATCTTCTACGTCCACCGCGATGGCCTCGCCGTCTTCGACAAAAACAACCGCCTCATCCTCGAACACCCCGCCGTCCGCCACGGCAACGACGTCGAAGCCCCCGGCGGCGCCGTCCTCGACGGCGGTCGTCACTTCGCCATGCTCGATAGCGAAGCCGCCGAAATCCGCGTCGTCAACCGCCAGGGCGCCGTCGTCAGCCGCACCCCCATCCCCAACCTCCGCCCCGAACCCGTCCACTCCCGCTACCGCATGGTCCGCCTCTCCGCCCGCGGCAACGCCTTCTGGATCGTCCAGTACGCCCGCAAAACCCTTCTTGAAGTCGAAATCTCCACCGGCAAAATTCTCTCCCAAATCGACCTCGCACCCCACCTTACCCCCACGCCCCCCGCCCCCCACCTCGCCTTCGCCACCCTCGAACCCGGCGACGGCTCCCTCTACGCCACCACCGCCACCGGCCTCCAACTCCTCCGCTTCGACGCCCGGCGTCAACACACCAGCTCCTGGACCGCCGCCGACCTCGGCCTCGCCACCCGCTACCTCCTCGGCATGCAGCGCCTCCCCAACGGCAACCTCCTGCTCGCCTGCGGCGACTACCATATGAAAACCACCGCCGAAGGCCTCGACCAGCTGGCCGAAATCAACCCCGGCGGTCAGGTCGTCTGGAAGCTCACCCGCGCCCAACTGCTCAACCAGATCGACGGCTTCATCGACCCCAAAACAGGCATCGAAGAGCTCCGCATCACGAACGTGCACGCCTACGACTCCGCCAGAATCAAAGACGCGCTCGCGGGGAAACGGTGAAACCCGCGGCTCTCCTGCTCCTGCTGGCCACCCTGCCCGCCCCGGCACAGCCGCTCGTACCCGCCCTCTGCCACGGCTGCCACAACGCCCAAAACGCCCAGGGCGGCCTCGACCTCGCCGCCCTGCCCGCACACTTTGCCGACCGGGCCATCCGCGACCGCTGGATCCGCCTCCACGACCGCGTCGCCAAAAGCGAAATGCCGCCCCCGGGCGTACCTTTCTCCACCGCCCAGCGCGCGGCCATGCTCGCTCCCCTCGCACGCCTCCTCCACGCCGCCGACGCCGACGACGTTCGCCGCCACGGCCGCGGCCCCCTCCGCCGCCTCAATCGTGACGAGTACGAACAGAACCTCCGCGATCTCCTGCAACTGCCCCACCTCGACATCCGCGACATGCTCCCCGAAGATCGCGAAGGCCATCGTTTCAACAAAACCGCCGACACGCTCGACATGTCCCGCGTCCAGCTCCTGGCCTATCTCGACGCCGCCGAAGCCGCCCTGCGCCAGGCCGTCGCCTCCGCGCCGCAGCCTCCGCCCGTCACGAAATTCCGCGCCATCGGCACCGCCCTGTTCCCCGAAAAAGTCACCTTCGGCGAACGCGAAGCCATGTTCTTCGCCCGCCACAACCAGGCCCTTGACCCGAAACAACTCGACTCCGCCAAAGACGACCCCACTGTTGAAATGGCGCTCTTCCGCTCCGCCCACTGGCCCTACTACGGCTACCCCAAACACTTCGTCGCTCCGCTCCCCGGCCCCTATCGCGTCCGCTTCTCCGCCCGCGCCGTCCGGCAGCTACCCGGCTACACCCTCGCCCCCGCCGCGCAACCCGTCCCGATGACCTTCCGCGCCCGTAAACCCTCCGGCCCCGATGTCTCCGGCGACGTCCGCGCCACGGGCGGCATCATGGACATTCCGCCCGTCGCCCGGGAGTTCGAAGCCATCATCCATCTCCGCGAACACGAGACCTTTGAATACAGCCCCCTCGGCCTGCCCGTCCCGCTCGCCCGCAACGTCGACGGCGGCCCGCCCACCTATCGCTACCCGCCCTTCCCGCCCAGCGGCCAGCCCGGCATCGCCGTCCAGTGGCTCGAAGTCGAAGGCCCCCTCCCCCCGTCCCCCTGGCCGCCCCCGTCCCACCGCGTCCTGTTTGACGATCTCGGCATCGCCCCCGCCCCGGCCCAACCCGCCGCCGTCGCCCGCCGCCTGCTGCACCGCTTTGCCGCCCGCGCCGCCCAGGAACCGGTCCCCCCCGCCGCCCTCGCCCGCTTTGTCGATCTCGTCCTCGCGCGGCTCAACAACGGCGCAAACTTCGAACAGGCCATGCTCGCCGGCTACAAAGCCTTCCTCAGCTCCCCGCACTTTCTCTACCTGCGCGAACCCGCGCCCGCCGGAGACCACTACCCCATCGCCACCCGCCTCTCCCACTTCCTCACCAACTCGCGACCCGACCCTCCCCTCACCCGCCTCGCCCGCCAGCGCCGCCTCCGCCACGCCACCACCCTCCGCGCCGAAGCCACCCGCCTCATCGCCAGCCCCGGCTTCTCCCGCTTCATCAACAACTTCACCGCCTACTGGCTCAACCTCCGCCACATCCGCCGCGACGACCCCGACATCCGCCTCTACCCCGAATACCGCTTCGACAACTACCTCACCGAGTCCATGGAACAGGAGACCCGCGCCTTCTTCACCGCCATGATTCGCGACAACCTCCCCGCCTCCTCCGTCATCACCGCCGATTTCGTTTACGCCAACGACCGCCTCGCCAGCCACTATGGCCTCCCCCCGCTCTCCGGCTCCGCCCTGCGCCCCGTCAAGCTGCCGCCCGCCAGCCCGCTCGGCGGACTCCTCACCCAGGCGGCCATCCTGAAGGTCACCGCCAACGGCACCACCACCTCCCCGGTCCTTCGCGGCGCCTGGATCATGGAACGCCTCCTCGGCGAGCCCCCGCCCCCACCGCCCGCCAAGGTCCCCGCCGTCGAACCGGACATCCGCGGCGCCAAAACCATCCGCGAACTCCTCGCCCTCCACACCCGCGACGCCTCCTGCGCCAACTGCCACGCCCGCTTCGACCCCGTCGGCCTCGCCCTCGAAAACTTCGACATTCTCGGAGCCTGGCGCACCCGCTACCGCGGCATCCACGAAGGCGATGCCGTAATGGGCATCGACCGCGCCGGCCACGACTTCGCCTACACCCTCTCGAGCCCCGTCCACCCCGCCGGCAAACTCCGCAACGGCCAATCCTTCCGCGACATCCGCGACCTCAAAGCCATCCTCGCCGCCCAGCCCCGGCAACTCGCCCGCAACCTCCTCCACCAGTTCACCGTCTACGCCACCGGCACCCCCGTCCGCTTCTCCGACCGTCCCGCCGTCGAGGCGATCCTCGACGCCCACGCCGCCACCGGCTTCCGCACGCGCGACCTCCTCGTCTCGCTGGTGCAAAGCCCGATCTTCCTCGGCCCATCGGAAGGACAACCGCAGCCATGAGTACCCGCCGCCACTTCCTCCGCGCCGCCGGCGTTGCCCTCGCCATGCCCACCCTCGAGTGCTTCGCCGCCCGCCCGCCGCGCCGCATGCTGCTCATCTCCAACAATCTCGGCGTGCTGCCCAAGCCCTTTTTCCCCGCAACCGCCGGCCGCGACTACACCCTCTCCCCCTACCTCACCACCCTCGCCCCTTTCCGCAACGACTTCACCGTCTTTAGCGGCCTCTCCCACCCCGCCGTCGAAGGCGGCCACAGCACCGAAAACTGCTTCCTCACCGGCGCCCGCGGCCCCACCAAAAGCGGCTTCCGCAACGCCATCTCGCTCGATCAGTTCGCCGCCGAAAAGCTCGGCCCCCTCACCCGCTTCGCCACCCTGAACCTCGGCGTCAACATCGACAAAGCCAACCGCAGCCTCTCCTGGACTCGCGACGGCGTCCTGCTGCCCGCCGAAGACAGCGCCCCGGCCCTCTACCGCCGCCTGTTCCTGCAGGGCGCGCCCGACGAAGTCCAGCGCCAACTGCACCGCCTCGCCGAGCGCGGCAGCATTCTCGATCTGCTCGGCGACGACACCCGGCACTACGCCCGCACCCTCGGCCGCGACGACCGCGCCCGGCTCGACCAGTATCTGACCTCGGTGCGCGAACTCGAGCAGCGGCTTCAGCTCGCCGCCGAGTGGGAGCAGCGTCCCAAGCCCCCCGCCGCCGCCCCCGCGCCCGCCGGGATTGAGGACCGCAAGCTCTTCTTTGAGAAGTTCGACCTGATGCTCTCCATGGCCCGCCTCGCGCTCGAGTCGGACTCGACGCGCATTGTCACCCTGATGGTCGATGCCTTCGCCACCCCGGTCTTCCACCTCCACCCCGGCCAGGAGACCACCGACGGCTATCACAACCTGAGCCATCACGGCCAGTCCGCCGAAAAGCTCCGTCAGCTTGACGACGCCGACCGCCAGCAGATGGCCTTACTGCGGAAGCTCTTCGAGAGCCTCGCCGGCACCCGGGATAGCGGCCGGCGCCTGCTCGATTCGACCATGGTCCTCTACGGCAGCAACATGGGCGACGCCAACACCCACGACAACACGAACCTCCCCATCCTCCTCGCCGGCGGCGGCTTCCGCCATGGCCAGCACCTCGCCTTCCGCCGCGACAACAACACCCCCCTCGCCAACCTCTTCCTCACCATGCTCCACCAGATGGGCGTCGAAACCGACGCCTTCTCGAGCAGCACCGGCCCCCTCGCCGGCGTCGAGCCCCAAACCGCCTGACCCGCAGCCGCCTGTAGAGGCCACAACAATAGCTTCGTCGTCTGGCGAGCCGCCTCCCGCCGCGCGCGTCAAACTCGGTTCACCGAACTCGCGCCTTCGCGGGTAGCCCACATTGGCCAGTATCTGCTCCGGCCACACCGCGGAACCTCCCGTCGCTGCCGCAAGCCTCCTCCGCGTACCCCCGCACGGTTGCCCCCCCGCCAGCACCCCACAGCAACCCCAACCTCCCCGCGCCGCGCGCGCCCGATGGCCTCTCCCTCCTTCCGTTCTGAGCAGAACTTCAGGACAGTCGTCCGTCGGACAGCGTCCCGACCTCGCCGGCCGCCCCGCCAACAGCAGATCAGAAAAGGACGCCTCCCGTCGGCATCGACGGGAGGCTTTGTTCGGCTCCGCGGCACTTAGAAGCGCACAGGCCGAAGCGAGGCCGTTGTGCGCGGGTTCAAAAAAAGCGCACAGGCCGAAGCGAGGCCGTTGTGCGCGGGTTCAAAAAAAGCGCACAGGCCGAAGCGAGGCCGTTGTGC
>JAINDL010000038.1 GCA_019931245.1 Bryobacteraceae bacterium CoA2 C42 | reverse complement strand
CGAGCGCCGCGTTGATGCGGCCGGCCAGGTCGAGTTCCGTGGCGAGGTGGTGGAGGGCGGTGACGGCGCCGGCGCTGACGGAGGAGATTTGGAAGGGGGCGGCGGGTTGGCCCTGGTGGAGTTCGAGGATGTCATCGACGCGGCCGAGGTGAGCGAGTACGGCAATGGCGGGTTTTCCATTCTTGCGAAAGGACTCGACGATGCGGAAGTATCGGAGGTATCGATGCCGCGGGATTGGTAGGCTTGCAGGGAAGCCATAGGTGTTCCGTGGGTACCAGGGAAAGGCAGACAGATTCAAGTACTGCCGATAGATGAGCAATCGGGAGTTGGATCGAAAGCTGCGGGCTCGATATTCCTTAAACACATCCTTAAACACATCTCCCCCCATTCCATCGCCCCACTCCGATATCATGACGAAATCATGCGGCCACTGGCATTCCTCCTCCTCACCCTCCTCCCCGCTGCATTGGCCAATGACTGGCCCCAGTTCCGCGGCCCCAACGCCACCGGCCTCTCCCCTGAATCGAACCTTCCCCTCGCCTTCAGCCCCACCCAAAACGTTGTTTGGAAGACCCCCCTCCCCCCCGGCCACAGCTCCCCCGTCTTCTCGAAATCCCAGATCTTCCTCACCGGCTACGACGACAAAGCGCTCTATATCATTTCCCTCGACAGGAAGTCCGGCGCCGAACGCTGGCGCCGCTCCCTCCCCCGCGCCCGCCACGACGAGTTCCACAAGCAAAACTCCCCTGCCAGCCCCAGCCCCGTCACCGACGGCCAAAACGTCTACGCCTTCTTTACCGAGTTCGGCCTCATCTCCTACGACCCTGTCGGCCGCGAACGCTGGCGCCTCCCCCTCGGCCCCTTCAATAACCCCTTCGGGATGGGCGCCTCCCCCGTCCTCTCCGGCAACACCCTCCTTATGCTTTGCGACTCGGAATCCGGCTCTTTCTTCCTCGCCGTCCACAAAGACTCCGGCCAACAAAAATGGCGACGCGAACGCCCCGATGTCGCCCGCGGCTTCGCAACCCCCGTCCTCAACGGCCCCGATGAAGTCCTCGTCGCCGGCAGCTATCAACTCGTCTCCTACTCCGTCACGACCGGCGAACCCCTCTGGTGGGTCAATGGCCTCACCTGGCAGCTCAAACCCACCCCCGTCCTCGGCGATGGCGTTGTCTACGTCCTCGGCTGGGCCGGCAACTCCGATACCGGCCAGCAGGAAGACGTCCCCCCCTTCTCAGAAGCCCTCTCCAAATGGGACGCGAACAAAGACGGCAAGCTCGACAAAGCCGAAATCCTCGACCCCCGCCTTACCAAAGAATGGGCCGCCATGGACCTCGACCGCACCGGCGCCATGGAAGACCGCGACTGGCGCATGTACCAGACTCGCCGCCAAGCTGTAAACTCCATCTCCGCCATCAAACTCGGCGGCCGCGGCGACCGCACCGCCTCGAACCTCCTCTGGCGCTACCACAAGTCCCTCCCGAATACCCCCTCCCCCGTCCTCCACAACGGCATCGTCTATCTCGTCAAAGAGAGCGGCATCCTCACCGCCCTCAACGCCAAAACCGGCGAAGTGCTCAAACAAGGCCGCCTCACCGGCGCCCCCGGCGATTATTACGCCTCCCCCGTCGTTGCCGGCGACAAGCTCTACGCCGTCTCCCAGGAAGGCAAAGTTGTCGTGGTCCAAACCGGCGCCGACTGGCAGATCCTCCAGGTCAACACCATGAACGAAGCTGTCAATGCCACCCCCGCCTTCCTCGACGGACGCATCTTCCTCCGCACCCACGAAAATCTCTACTGCTTTGCCAAGGTCACCCCATGATCGCCTCTGTCCTCCTCCTCGCCTTCCTCGATTGGCCTCAGTTCCGCGGCCCCGCAGCCCTCGGCGTCAGCGAAGGCCACCAACTCCCCACCGAGTTCAACGCAAAGAAGAACCTTGTCTGGCAGGTCCCCCTGCCCCCCGGCCATTCCTCCCCCATCGTCGTCGGCAAGCGCCTCTTCGTCACCGCCTTTGAAGGCGAGAACCTCTTTACCATCGCCCTGTCCACCGAAACCGGCAAGGAACTCTGGCGCCAGCAAGCCCCCCGCCCCCGCAAAGAACACTTCCAAAAGACTAACGGCCCCGCCTCCCCCTCGCCCGCCTCCGACGGCCAGCGCGTCTTCACCTTCTTCGGCGACTTCGGCCTCCTCGCTTACACCGTCGAAGGCAAACCCCTCTGGCAGATGCCGCTCGGGCCCTTCAATAACCCCAACGGCCACGGCTCCTCTCCCATCGTCGCCGACGGCACCGTTGTCCTCCTCTGCGACCAGGACACCAACTCCTACCTCCTCGCCGCCGACGCCAAAACGGGCAAAGTCAAATACAAAATCGAACGCCCCGAAGTCACCCGCGGCTACGGCCTCCCGGCCATCTATAAACCCCAGTCCGGCCCCGTCGAAATGATCGTCCCCGGCGCCTACCTCACCGTCGCCTACAACTTCGCCACCGGCGAAAAACTCTGGTGGTTCGGCGGCATGTCGTGGCAATCGAAGAGCCCGCCCATCCTCATCGACGGCATCCTGTACCAAAGCTCGTGGGAGACCGGCGGCGACGGCCCCATGCCCGAAGTCCCTCAGTTCGACGAGATCCAAGCCGCCCACGACAAAGACAACAACGGCAAACTCGACGCCCCCGAAGCCCTCGCCTACGGTATCAAAGCCGGCAGCTTCACCGCCGCCGACCTCGACCACGACGGCTTCCTCGACTCCCGCGAATGGGGCTTCTACCGCATGTTGAAACAAACCCGCAACGCCCTCGTCGCCGCCCGCCCCGGCGGCCGCGGCGACGTCTCGAACTCCCACGTCCTCTGGCGCTACACAAAGTCGCTCCCCAACACCGCCGCCCCCCTCTACTATGCCGGCGCCCTCTGGATCGTCAAAGACGGCGGCGTGCTCACCACCCTCAACCCCAAAACCGGCGAAGTCATCAAACAAGGCCGCCTCACCGGAGCCCTGGAGCCGTATTGGGCTTCCCCCGTCGCCGGCGACGGCAAGGTCTACTTGATCAGCGCCGCCGGCAAAGTTGTCGTCCTCAAAGGCGATGCCCAATGGGAGATCCTCGCCAGGAACGAGCTCGAAGACGAGGTCTTCGCCACGCCCGCCCTCGTCAACGGCCGCATCTACCTCCGCACGCGCAACACGCTCTACTGCTTTGCCCAGCTTTGAACCATTAAACTTCGAGTGTCGCCCCCCGACGGTGGCTCATGGATTATCGCGCCTCCGAAAACGGCAGCCCACGCGGTGGACGGTGCCGCTGATTCGGAGTAGAAGCTGTTGACGGAAGAGGATGAAGGCTGATCCATAGGGGCTAATCCGCGGCAGCTCTCGACGAATCGTGAGCCTGCGGCGCCGAGCCGTAGATAGCCGAGTGATGCATCGTCGCGAAGCCTTCGATGCTGCCCTCGGCTCCGCGATCTGAGACTGCCTCCCCCCAAAGTACTGCCTCCCGCCCTGGTGGGAGGGAGGCACGGGAACCCCCGAAGAAAAATCGTCAGCCCCCGTGGAGGGTATTGACGGGTTTGTTATCAGAACGTCTGCCGCAGGGCGAGCTGCATCTGCCGGTTATCGGCTCTGGTGTCGGAGATGACGCCGTAGGTGGCGCGCCCACCGTGGCGCCGGGGATGCCCCGGAGTGGCTGGTGGGGAGGACAGCCTGGGGGTGAACCTGTAGGAGGGCTTTGGAGACACGCGCACAACGGACTCGCTTCGGCCCGGCAGGAGGGGCGAGGAACTCGCCCGTTGGCGCCGGGCCTCCGCGGCCTGTGCGCTCTTTGGGGACACGCGCACAACGGACTCGCTTCGGCCTGTGCGCTCTTTGAGGACACGCGCACAACGGACTCGCTTCGGCCTGTGCGCTTCATAGCAGGCGGGCAGCTGGCCTCGGTGGTGGGCTGGCCGGCATGCCGATCAGCTCTTTGTGGTCCTCTGCCGCTTGCCAGACGGCCAGGGCGAGGGCCATGACGAGGTCGTCGTGCTCCGGTTGGCGGCCTCCGGGTTCAAACTGGATCAGCT
>JAINDL010000157.1 GCA_019931245.1 Bryobacteraceae bacterium CoA2 C42 | reverse complement strand
GGCCGCGCCGGCCCGGCTCGAGCGAACGAGGAACTCGCCCCTCCTGCCGGGCCGAAGCGAGTCCGTCGTGCGCGGTTCCTCGGAAGGATTCCCCGAGGCGGAAGCCTCACTGAGCCGAAAATCGAACCGTCCGGGACCGGAATTCACACCCTCGACGCCATCGGCAAAATCTCGCCGGAATCGACCTACCTGCCCCGCCCCGGGGACTGCAGCGTCGCCTACGGCATCGCTCGAGGCGCCGCCGTCCCTAAGGTCGCCCCCGGCACCATCCCCGCTCCCCGCGCTGCCGGCTACCTCATCCCCGCCCTGTCCACCTTCGCCGGCCCCAGCATCGTCGGCTTCCAGGTCCCCGCCGACTTCACCACCGGAGCCCGCTAAACCTCCCCCCGCAACTCCTCCACACCGACGCCGCGCCCCCAGGGGCCTCCCCCGCTTTCTTCCCATCCCGCCGTGATATAGCATATCGCTGTCATGCCCATCGCCCGCCGCCTCCTCCTCGCTACTCTCTCGCTCTCTGCCTACGCCCAAACCGGCCCCTTCACCGCCGCCCAGTCCGCCGCCGGCCTCGCCCTTTACCAAACTCACTGCGCCACCTGCCACCTTGCCGACCTCGCCGGCCGCAACGAAGCCCCCCAACTCGCCGGCGGCAACTTCCGCAACACCTGGGCCCGCCGCTCCACGCGCGACCTCTTCGTCAATATGAGATCCACCATGCCGCCCTCCAACCCCGGCGGCCTCGGCGAAGACGCCTACGTCAACATCAACGCCTTCCTCCTCCACGCCAACGGCGCCACCCCCGGCCCCCAACCCCTCACCGCCGCCACCCGCCTCCCCCTCGGCTCCCTCATTAACGGACAAACTCCCCCCGACCTTCGCCGAATCCTCACCGCCGCCGCCAACGCCAACCAGGCCGGCCCTCCCCCCACCGTCGCCGGTCCCAAAGGCCTCACCGTCTCCGGCGAAGTCCGCCGCTTCACCCCCGTCACCGACGCCATGCTCCGCCAGCCCGACCCCGGCGACTGGCTCATGATCCGTCGCAACTACGAAGGCTGGAGCTACAGCCCCCTCGCCCAAATCAACCAATCCAACGTCGCCTCCCTCCAACTCGCCTGGGTCTGGGCTATGAACGACGGCGGCGCCAGCCAGCCCACCCCCATCGTCCACGATGGCATCATCTATCTCGCCAATACCAGCAACACCGTCCAGGCCCTCGACGGCCGCACCGGCGAACTCATCTGGGAACACCGCCTCGGCCCCGAATCCACCCGCGCCTACGGCGCCACCCGCAGCCTCGCCATCTACGGCGACAAGATCTTCGTCCCCACCACCGACGCCCGCCTCTACGCCCTCCACGCCCGCTCGGGCAAACTCCTCTGGCAGGCCGACGTCGGCCCCGCCGGCCGCGGCTACACCAACTCCGCCGGCCCCCTCGTCGTCCACGGCAAAGTCATCCAAAGCCTCACCGGCTGCTCCTCCTATAAGCCCGAAGGCTGCTTTCTCAGCGCCTTTGACGCCAACACCGGCCAGCTCGCCTGGAAGTTTTACACCATCGCTCGCGAAGGCGCCCCCGGCGGCGACACCTGGGGCAGCCTCCCCAATCTCCTCCGCGCCGGCGGCGACACCTGGATCACCGGCAGCTACGACCCCGAACTCGACACCGCCTACTGGGGCATCTCCCAGGCCAAACCCTGGCTCCGCGTCAGTCGCGGCGCCAAACCCGGCGACAAAGGCCTCTACACCAACTCCACCATCGCCCTCAACCCCGCCAGCGGCCAGCTCCGCTGGCACTTCCAGCACGTCCCCGGCGAATCCCTCGACCTCGACGAAGTCTTCGAACGCGTCCTCCTCAACCGCGGCTCCCAAAAACTCCTCTTCACCATCGGCAAAGCCGGCATCTTATGGAAGCTCGACCGCGCCACCGGCAAGTTCCTCTCCCACAAAGAAACCGTCTTCCAAAACGTCTTCACCCGCATCGACCCCCAAACCGGCGAACCCACCTACCGCCCCGACATCCTCGAACAGAAAATCGGCCAGTGGATCCAGGCCTGCCCCAGCACCCAGGGCGGCCACAACTGGCAGCCCATGAGCTACCATCCAGGCACCCACCAGCTCATCATCCCCTTGAGCCAGAGCTGCATGGACATGGCCGGCCGCCAGGTCGAGTTCAAGGAAGGTTCCGGCGGCGGCGCCGCCGACCGCCGCTTCTACGACATGCCCGGCACCAAGGGCAAAATGGGCAAGCTCGCCGCCTACGATGTCGACACCATGCAGCAGCTCTGGTCCGTCGAACAGCGCGCCCCCTTCCTCACCGCCGTCCTCTCCACCGCCGGCGACCTCGCCTTTGCCGGCGACCTCGATCGCTACTTCCGCGCCTACGATATCCGTACCGGCGCCGAACTCTGGAAGACCCGCCTCGGCACCTCCGTCCAGGGTCACCCCGTGTCATTCTCCATCGACGGCGTGCAGTACATCGCCGTCACCACCGGTCTCGGCGGCGGCAGCCCCCGCGACGTCCCCCGCGTCGTCGCCCCCGAAATCCACCACCCCGCCAACGGTAACGCCCTCTACGTCTTCCGCCTCCCGTCCCCTTAAACCAGGTCGATCTGAAATACCCAACCCGCCGTCGGGCTATCCCGGTTCGGCCATCCCGGATGGATCCCCGCGTCGCAGCTGATCAGCTTCCCGTCCCACAGCGCCAGTCCGTGCGGATCGCACGACTGGCTCAAAAACTCCACTACCTCCAATACACGCCCCGTCGCCAGCTCATACCGCACCAGCGCCGGCCGGAAATCCTCATACCGCCGGCAGTCATTCCCCACAATCTGCCACAGCGTATCTCCCTCGATCGTAATGTCGTGGTACCGGCTCCGCTCCGGCGCCTGGTAGAAAGGAATAACAAACTCCGGCGTCCACGTCGCCGGATCCACCCGCACATTTGCCCGCAGCCGCAGCGCGGCAATCCACAGCTTCCCGTTGTCCCACTGCGCCCCGTGGCTCCCTCCGCCGTCCCCGGCCGGCCCCAGCGGAATCTGCCGGTGGCTCACGAGCCGCGACCGCCGGTCCACCTCGAACACCCCGTTGGGCGGCGCGTTGGCGACCATCCAAAGGTGGTCATTGCCAAACGCCAACCCGCTTGTATTCCGCGAAGGAGTCGTGACCGTCTGCCGCACTTTGCCGTTCCAATCGACCAGCCAGGCCGCCTCGCTCAGCGACCGTGGCTCCGGCAAGCCATAGGCCTTCGCCTGACTCCCCGACAGCTTCTGCTCGGCGATCCAAAGCCCCTCGGCCGTAGCGGCCAGACCATTCGGAAACCCGTCCGGTGCCCGAAACAGCTTGGTCGTCTTCGCCCGCCGCCGCGCCTGCTGCGCGCGAACGGGAAAGGGCAGCGCACAGGCCGCGCCGAGCAACAGATCTCGTCTGGTCATCGCGCCCCGATTATATAGAAACTACGTCTGCTTAGCTACCGTCCTTTGAGTTGCTGCTTCAGCTGCTCTACCCATTGGCTTTGGCTGGGTGTAAGTTTTGGCGCCTCGGTCTCCATAAATCGCTCCGCCTCGCGGAACCGCTGTTCGGCGGCCAGTTGCAGAAACGCGATCGCCTCCAGCAAATCACGCTCTCTTCGCTGCGGCGCGTCAAAGAGAATTCGGCCCAGGCGATATCGGCAGGCCTCAGCACCTTGGGAAGCGCAGAGCCGATAGTACCGCTTGGCTTGGTCCAATTGCGATGGCATCCTCTCCCCCTTCTCGTAAACTCCGCCCAGATAGTATTGCGCCTGTCGGTTGCCCACCGCTGCCGCCTCGTGCATCATCTTCATACCCGCCGCCGTGTCTTGGTCCAGCCCTCGGCCATCCATCTTTCTCAGAGCCACATCGAAAAGCGCTGCAGAGTAGCGTTTCGCGGCCGCTTGCTGTATCAGCCGCAACCCTGCCGCCGCGTCCTGCGGGCCGTGTTCACCGTTGATCAGCCAAACCCCCTCGCGATAGATCGCCGGTCCAAAACCATCGCGGCTGAGTTGCCTCATGGTTTGCACCTCTTTCTCGAGGACATCCGGCGGCGTACCTTTCTGGCTGATGCGGAGGAAGGCTGAGTTGTATTGCGAGCGCACGCGCTCTGCTTTCCAGTCAAACTGCATCCCTTGCAAGCTGAAGTTCACCTGCACTGTAACCAGAACTGGCCTCGGCACCCCATCTTTGCTTCCCGGTTTGAATTTCCACCTGGCCACGGCGGCCAGGGCTTCTTCGTCGAGGCCAAAACCGAGCGGGCCTATCACCTGCAGATCGGTAGAGTGTCCTTGTTCGTTAACGACCATCTGGATCATAACCGTACCCTGCACCCGGTTCGCTCGTGCCTCCTCGGAGTACTTCGGAGAAACTTTCTCTTTCACTTGCGGCCCCTGAACTCCCGGACCTATCCGTAGCGGCTCGCTCGTTTCCGCCGGACCCTGTGCGCGGATGGTGGAGACCAGGATTGCGGGCAGGAACAGGATTGCCGCCAGGAAAAGCACCGAAAGGCAGTAAGGCATACCGAGCAGTATCTAACGGCGTGCGCCCCCCCGGCAAACAATCGCCCGGCGAGCGCTGAGTAAGCTGGCCCGTCAATCGGAAGCAGGATATCGGCATCCTCTTATGACCACACGACAAAGAGGATCGAAATCAGCGCCTCCAAGTTCAAGCAGCAGTGCCTATCGCCTCTCGACCACCTCGAGCCGGAAGTCATCCTGGTAACCAAACACGGCAACCCTGTCGCTCGCGTCGTCCCCGCCGAGTCCGATTGTTCTTCTTTGATCGGGAGTTTGAAGGGTAGACTCCGGATCTCGGGCAACGTGCTACCGACGGGAGCAACGTGGAGTGCCGAATCTTGACACGCATATTCCCCTGCTTGCTCTAGACGGCACCCTGACGCGGTCCGAACTGAACCTTCTCAAAGCGGAACCTTGGGTGTTTCGGCCTTCGTGCTTTAGGAACTCGCCAAACTGGCGCAATTAGGCCGCGCTGATCGCAATGCCGGCTCGCCCGAATTGGTGAGAATCTTTTGCCGCCTTCACGTCTGGCCCCTCGATCTCGCTGTCTGTCTGCCATCAGCGCGGTTGGATGTTTCAAGCGATCCCGCCGAGGAATGGATCGCCGCTACCACCATCGTCCACCGCGCACCCCTCGTTACCAGAGACAAGAAAATCAAGAAACTTTTCGCGTTCTTTCGCCCCCCATTTTCGCTGGCGCCCAGTGAAGCGCCCGCCGCGGACGCTCCCCAATCCATACTGGCGGCGACACCCCGGACCCGGCCCACAACCCCTGCAAACCAAACTTCGCCCGGCCCTCCGGCGTCATCCGGTTCGACGACCACCCCGTCGACGTCTATCCGCGCGGGCGAAAAAACCGGATGCACCGGCGCGTGCGGGAAACCCCAGCGCCGGATGATCGTGCACAGCGGGCCGCGCACCACCTCCTAGTTCGAGCACGACTCCCACCAGCTAATCCACAGTTTCTGCAGCTTGCCGGTCGAAGCAGAATCGTGTGCCCAGTCAATCCCGGGAGGCTCGCCGTGCCCTTCGCCGCCGGCAAACAACTCCAACCCGTGCTCCCGCTTTGCGGCCCGTCTACCAGCACCTCGGCTTTGACGTCGCCCGCATGGACCGCGGCATGGGCCATCTGCCCGCCCGCTTCCACTCCCTCACCCCGTCCCTCGTCCGGTTTCACGCCCACGGCGGCATGCTGGGCGGCCTCTCCCTCGGCGATGTCAACGACGATGCCCTCTACGGGCGGCGCATGCGGCAGCAGGCGACCCTCGAGAACATGACCGCCATCCGCCGTCAGTGGGACAAACTCCCCCGCCAGGCCAAGCTCGGCACCATTCCCCGCTCAGCCGCCTTCTCGGTCTTGACCACCCAGGACTATCAAAAAAACCCACGGTTTCTTCGATCTCCTCTTCCCCCAGCATTACTACTGGCGCCGTGGTTTTGACGGCATGTACGGCATGTACGGCACCATCGCGCGCTGGGTTGAAACGCTGCCCGAATGGAACCCCTCGCTCAGCGAAAAGGACTGCTTGGCGGTGGTGAAGGTGCTCTTCGGCCTCCGCGTGCGAAAACTCGCTGATTTTGAAAACGGTTTCCCGGACGAGTTCTTCGATCAGGTCGTATTTCAGCTTCGGCGCTCGCGAGAAATAACCCACCCCTGCTCACCAAAAGACCACCCGCCGGGGCCAGATTCCGCGATATCCGCGCCGAGTGAGGTCTCGTGGCGCGCGGCCGCGCCGCGCGGATGAGAACGCCCCCGCGCGTACCCAGGAAAGGACTTATGAGCCTGCGGCGGGGGTGAGGAACCAACGCTCGCCGTGCCGTGCCACGTGGCAATGGGTGTTTTCGACGTGGTCAACTTGATCCGAGCAGAACTGGTCAACTTTTGGCGAGCGCCGAGGTATTCCAGGAAACGCGCCGCTCCCTCGACGCCACCGGAGATCCGAACAAGGTCATCGGCTGGGTCTCCACCGGTCGCAATCCCCACGCCGGAGATCCCATGCCGGCCCACGACTTGCGCCGTCTGCTCGAAGCGGCCCACCGGGCCGGCCTCCGCCGCTTCATCTACCACCCGGATCTAATCCTCGGCGCCGCCGAGTGAAAAGTCATCTCGCGCCTCTGCGGGACGGAGTGGAAGCAGGACCCCACCGGTTACTGGCCTCCGGATACGCCCAAGCCGAAGACCTCGAACGGCGGGCGCAAGCCTCCGCCCATGCGATAGGCGGCGGTGGGCGGCCACGGATCTGATCGGGGCCAACCTGCCATGGCACCGACTGTTCCGGCGGCTGCTCGATTGGATTCGACCGTCACGCTCGCCCGGCACAGGCCCGCGCTTCCTCGTGAGGCGCCCCCTTCCTCTCATGCCAAGCATCGCCATGCGGAACCAGCCCCGGCCACAAACCCCCTCCATCCTGCCCGCGCTGCCGTCAGTTGCCCTCTGGCGTCTCTGCCGCAATCGATTCCGGCCAGCGCTTCGACGCGGCCCCGGTCCCGGCCATCGTGTCTCTTCGCGCAGGATCCGGCGCTACTCTCGATCGGCTGCCCCGCGCCCGCCGCTGTCCGATAGCAGATGCCCCTCGTCTCCGCCGCCCCGCTATGAAAAGCCACCAAACTCCTCCGCAATACCGGGTCGATTCTTGGATCTTGTCCGGCGCGCATCCGGGGCCATCAACGAGGGGCTTCCGGATGCACTGCCGCTGCTTTCCGGCCCGGTCCGTCCCCGTCTTCATCCTCGACCATCGGAACGATGTTCCGTCCCGTCGGACGCAACTGCCCAGGCCCGTCCGGTCGCGCCAACTTGTTCGCAGACCGCCGCGGACCATACACTCCCGGCGCAATCCCTACCATTTCCAGGCACTTCTGAACCCCGAAAACGAAGCCCCCTCCCGGAAATCGTTCCACACATGCATCCCCAGAACGCACGCCGCCGTAAAGTGAAGGAACTCATCGAACCCGAGATTGGCATAAAACGAGTTCCGGCTGGCCCACATACTCATCACCACCAACGCAGTTGCCGCCCGCGCCAGCCGCGCCGCCACCGCATTGCCGGCTCGCTCGTTCTCACTGTGGATTGCAAACAACTTCGGCAGACACAACAGCAGAAACGAAAGCCGGTAATTCCAGCTGATCCCGGCGCAGTAAGTAAACAGGTAAATCATCGCCCCGCTGCGAAAAGCAATCGTCGAAAAATCAGCTCCCCCCGCAAACCGGTACTGCTCCTGATACTGCCGCCGCAGCCTCCAACTGCCCAGCCCCACCAACCCTACCAATAGCGCTGCTCCGCCATACTGCAACACCTCGCTCCCCTCCGGGGACGTCCACCAGACTCGATCCGCAAAAATCGTCCGCATCGCCTGCACAAAGGCGCGCGATGTCGCCACCTGCGTCTCCAGCGGCTTATCCTCGGCGTCCAACGCCTCCGTCACGGCCAGAAACGGCACCCGCACCCCGTAGGCCAGGTCAACCGCAATCGGTGTGTTGCGCTTGATCAGCACCAACTCGTGCCGGATCATCACGCAGTAACCCAGAAAAAGACCCAGCGCCACTACGCTCGCCCGACGCACCGTCCGGCTCCGGTCCAGCCATACCATCGGCAACAGGACTACAATCGGAAACAGTTTCAGCACCCCGCTACTGAATAGGACCACCACCCCCGCCAGACGAACCCGGGGCGAGCCATGACTGCCCAGGATCGCCCCCGCCACCACCAGCAGCAGAATCAACGCATCTGAATTTCCCCGCTCCACCAGCAGCAGAACTGCCGGAGAAACCGTCGCCGCCGCCGCCAACAGCGCATGCAGCCGCGTCGCCGGCCGGAGTACCGCCAGGACGGTCCCCAGCAGGGCCACTCCTAATGCCACGCCGTAAACCACGTTGTGTCGGGCCGATGTCCCCAGATGCGAAAACAGCAGCCAAACCCGTGGGTAGTTGTAAACGAGGTTCTTGCTCGTCAGACAATCCGTGTTGTAAATGTCCGGCGCCAATCCCGCATTCCGGCAATCAAACGCTTCGGTCAGCATGCTGAGGTCCCAGAATGGTGCCGCTCCGTAGGGGACCCCGAAAAACAGCCACGTCCTGCCCATGTCCCCGCCCGTCAAGCCGCTCGCCAGCCCGGCCCCCAGATAGAGGAAGGCCGGTAACCAGTAAAGAAACTGATAACGGAGGAGAAAAGGAGACATATGGCTGATCCAACTTGCCCTCATAGTATAAAACCCGGGGGACATCGCAAGGCCGAAGCCCCAACGGGACTTCCCGGCGTCCAACTCCGGCCCAACCTCACGGTGAGCCACCGGTGCCGGCATTCGGGAACAGTACCCCGTGCGGCGCGGCCCTCAGTAGCGAGACAAGATCTCTGCCACCTGCCTCTCCTGCGCCGCCTTCCTGGCCGCGCACAAATCAATCGACTCCAGTACCTGCGCCATCGTCCGCGGCCCCCCGCCGTACGTCTTCGCCCGCTCGCCAAATACCGCCTCTGCCTCCGCCCGCTCGGACGCACTGCAGAATCGCGATGCCGTGAAAATCGCCATCGCACCCTTCGCCCCCGTGATATCCGCCGGAATCCGCTTCTCTACCTCCTCCAGATTCGCCTTCGTGAAGTCGAACGCCGCCCGCCGCTGCCCCGCGGAATCCATCCCCGCAAACAGCAGACTCACCGCCTCGCGCGCGTCAAAGCCACCCGTCAAAAACAGCTGCTGCGCCCGCGCCACCAGCCCCGGCTCCTCCACGCTCGCCATCGCCGAAAGCATCGTCCGCCGATCCCGCGCATCCTTCGCCGCCCGCGCCGCCTCCAGGTAACGATCAAACAATACCCCGTCCCCCCGCCGCGCCGCCGCCGCCGACAGCACCGCATCCCGCATATCCTCCGGCAGCGACTTCCAGTCTCCCAAACTCGCCAGCGCCAACTCCCGCGCCTTGTCAAGCAACTCCCCGTCGTCGCCCCGCAACGCCGCATAGGGCACCAGCGCCGCCCGCAGCAGCTTCGTATCGTCGCTGTCACCCGGCCGGTGTACCCATCCCAACTCCCGCGCCCGCGCTCCAAATGCGCCCCGCACCAGCCGCGCCAGGTTCGGGCGCAGCTCCGGCGGCGTCAGCGATTGAAAGGTCCGCAACAGGCCCACCCCGCCCCGCACCACCTCTCTCTCCCGGGCGTCCTTGGCCTTCGCCACCAGCGCCAACCCGTCCGTCAGCGGCAGCAGTCCCGCGCTCGCCATCGCCGTCGCCTCACCCAGCAGCCCCGTGCGCACCCGCAGCGGCAGCTTATCGTAGCCCGCCGCCATCAGCTTGCCGAACCACTCGCCCCCGTAGCGTGTCCGGTAGTACCCGCTCATGTTCTCATTGCCCAGAATCCACTCCGGGCAGCCTGTCGCGGCCAACTCCATCTCCTGCGGCTCACTCCCGGCCAACATCGTGCACTGCCGCCCCCCGCCCGCCCACTGCAGGCACACCGGAATCCGCCAGGTCTGATCCGCCTTCGCCTTCGAACCCAGCGGCAGAAACCGCCTCTGCGTCAGCGTCGCCACCGGCTTCCTGCCCCTCTCGCACCGCAGCGACAGGCTCACCTCCGGCACTCCCCCCTGATCGAGAAACGTGCTCGCCGTCGCCGTCACGTCCTTGCCCTTGGCCACCGCGCTCAGCGCTCCGAAAAAGTCCTCCGCCCGCGCGCTGCCGTAGGCGTGCTTGCGCATGTAGCTCCGCACCCCCGCGCGGAAGTCGGCTTCGCCAATCCACGTCTCAATCATCTGCACCACCGCCCCGCCCTTCAAATACGTGATCCCGTCAAACGCGTTCGCGATGTCGTTGTTCGACTCCACCGGCTGCCGGATCCGCCGCGCGCTCGATAGCCCGTCCTGTCCCATGATCTGGAGTGTTTCGGTGACACTTTGTACATCCACGTTCCATTCCGGGTGCGCCTGTTGCGTGATCTTGGCCGCCATCCAGGTGGCAAACGATTCGTTCAGCCACAGGTCGTTCCACCACGGCATGGTCACCAGGTCACCAAACCACTGGTGCGCCAGTTCATGCGCGCAGACCTCGTAATAGCTCCGCTTCCGCTCAATCGTATCGGCCTCCCGGCGGCCCAGCAGCAGCGTATCGGCATAAGTCACCAGTCCCGGATTCTCCATCGCCCCGCCAAAGAGTGGTACCGCAATCTGGTCCAGCTTTCCGTACGGATAGGGAATGTCGAAGTACTCCTCAAGCGCCGCCAGAATCTTCGGCGTCACCTCAACCGCATAGGCCGCCTCCGCCTTGCGCCCTTTGGGCACGATGATCCGCACCGGCGCCTTCGTGCGCCCCGCCGGCCCGGCGGGCACGATCTCAAACGGGCCCACCGCGAAAGCCAGCAGATAGGAGGGAAGCGGCTTGGTGGGCGCAAACTCGATCCGCTTCATGGCGCCGCCTTCGGTCGCTATCTCCCGCACGGGCGCCGTGTTGGCAAAGGCTTCGTGCTCTTTCTTCACCTCGAGCGTCAACTGCCACGGCACTTTGTAGCGCGGCTCGTCGAAGCAGGGAAAGGCGCGGCGGGCGTCGATCGGCTCAAACTGCGTGTATAGATAGGCTGTGCCCCCATCCATGCCGCGGAAGACCCCGCTGCTGTTCTTGGTGTCGAGCAGGCTCCGGTAAGCAATCTCGATCTCCGCCGTCGCCCCCTTGCCGAGAGCGCCGCCCGCGGGCACCAGTCCGAGCCAGTCCGTGTCGGCGGGCCGGATCACCCTCGCCGGACGCTTGCCTCCAGCCGCGCTCTGGATGGTCGCACTCTCGATGGTCATCTCTTTCGTCGCGTGCAGCCAGATCGTTGGCGCTATTTCGTCGGCGCGCACCGCAATCCGGATCGAGCCGCGAAACTCCTCCTCGGCCGGGATCAGGCGCAGCTTGGCCTCGTAGCGGACCGGCGAAACCGCCCCGGGAATCCGCAGCGCCGGCGGGTCCTGCCCCCAAGCGTCCGGCGCCGACGTAATCAAAGCCGTCAGAGAGCCAAGAAGAAGAAACGATAGTCGACGTGTCATGGGTACCTATAGAAAGTCTATCCTGCGCACCATCGCAGCGAGGAAGATCCGCCTTGGCGCGCCGGCGCCACGAAAGGGGGAAGCGCGCCAACGGAAGCGACCAGCGCGTTCGGTTTCCCCGGAAAATCCCAAGATACGGCCGCCTGCTTGACGCGGTACGATTGCCTCGATCGAAGCATACTGCCGCCCGCCCCGTCCCGCCAGAAAAGAACCACTCTCCACTCCTCCATCGCAATCATCGCCACGGCATTTGGAATCAGAGGCTTCGGCACCATCACCGTATCTTCTTGCTGCGGAATAGACAAACCGGTTGCCCAACTCCCGTCACCGTATCCGGCCGGTCAACACGCGGACAAAATGCCCTCCCCGGCCGCCATCGAGCGCCGTCTCGGCCGCCAGCATTGGGGCGCTGTGAGAGCAGCGATGTTAGTCAAGAAATGATAACCTACCGCTCATGCCGATCGTCCGCCTCGCCCCGCTCGCTCTTGTCCTTCTCACCTCTCTCGCCGCGCAGCAGCGTCCGCCCCAGCCGCCTCCCGTCGTATCTCCATCTGTCGCCCCGGACCGCAAAATCACCTTCCGCCTGCTCGCCCCGAACGCCGCCGAGGTGCGTCTCGTCGGTGGCGACATCCCCGACAACGCCAAGGGCGCCCCCATGACCAAAGGCGAAAACGGCCTCTGGGAAGTCACCCTCGGACCCGTCCCGCCCGGCGCCTACCGCTACCACTTCAACGTCGGCGGCCTCGCCGTCATCGACCCCCGCAACCCCGCCACCAGCGAGTCCAACAACAACACCTGGAGCCTCGCCGTCGTCCCCGGCTCCGCTGCCTTCGACACCCGCCAGGTTCCCCACGGCGCGGTCGCCGCGGTGAACTACTACTCCTCCACGCTCGGCCGCTTCCGCCGCATGCACATCTATACGCCCCCCGGCTACGAAGCCGGCAAGGGCAGCTATCCCGTCTTCTATCTCCTCCACGGCGCCTCCGATAGCGACGCCTCCTGGTCCACCGTCGGTCGCGCGGGCATCATCCTGGACAACCTGATTGCCGACCGCAAGGCCAAGCCCATGATCCTCGTGATGCCAGCCGGCCACACCACCTCCGGCGGCTTCCGCGTGCCCGGTGAGCGGGACGAGTTCGCCAACGACTTTTTGAAGGACATCATGCCCTACGTCGACTCCCACTACCGCGTCCGGAAGGGTCGGGCGTCCCGCGCCATTGCCGGCCTCTCGATGGGTGGCAACCAGACGCTGGTCATCGCCCTGCCGCACCTCGATCAGTTCGCCTACCTCGGTGTCTTCAGCTCCGGGCTCATCGGTCAGTTCGGCGCGACGCGCCCCGGCGCACCCCTGCCGCCCCCGGGCCCGTCGTGGGAGTCGCAGAACCTCGCCTCGCTCGACAACGTTGCCTGGAAGAAAGGATTGCGGCTCGTCTGGTTCGGCATCGGCAAGGAAGACTTCCTGCTCAAGACGGCCCAGGGCACCGTGGACATGTTGAAGAAACACCGCTTCGACGTGGTCTACAAGGAAACCGCCGGCGGTCACACCTGGCTCAACTGGCGCGACTACCTCGCCGAGTTCGCGCCCCAGCTCTTTCAATAACGGCAACCCGCCACGCGGATGGCTCGGCGGCACCGGCTCCTCCTGGCCCCGCCCTCCCTCCAGCACTCAGCAGGCGCCCCGTGTGGGTGCGCTGCCGTTGTGCTAGATTGCCGAAATGTTCTTTGACCAATGCCTACCCTCTGGCAATCTGGTAGGGAAACGAATCCTGGCGTTGGCGGCTTTTCTTGTCGGATCCGGCCTGCCCCTTCACGCGGGAAGCTACTTCTGTAACGGCCGCGAGGTACCGTCCACCGTTCGTACCTGTCCGGATGGCACGATTCCCCGATTTGTCGCCGAAGTGACCAAGCGACCGGAGCCGCCGCCCTGCGAGCACAAGTCGGTCTTCGGGCGAGAGTGGCGTCTTTTTATCGGCGGTGCCAGCTATGTAACGGAAAACACGGCGCAAGGCACCCGCACCCTGCACGTGGGCGCGGGCACGGGAAATCTGCCGCTCACGGTCACCATCTCCCTGGACGGCGCCTATGTCTGGAAAGCCTATGGCAAGACCATTCGCGGGCAGTGGAAGCCCGGCAAAGAGGACTACCCCGTCGTCCTGCAAAACGGCTACGAAGGCAAAAACTGGTTCGCTACCATCCATCGGTGCCAACTCCTGCTGTGGGACGGCAAGACGCTCGCCGGTCAGTTTAGCGGCCGCTGACGCTCCCCGCCGTCCTTCCAATCCTCATCGCCCGCAAGCCGGTCGCCCCCGCCTCCTGCCCTGGCAGGGCCACCGATCACCTTCGGCGGTCTCATTGTCTTTGCTGCGCCAAGCAAAAAAACGCCCTCCCGCGGACGGGAGGGCGTGGTGCGGTTAGCCGGCCGATGCGTTAAAACACGAACTTCGCGCCGAGTTGGATAACGCGCGTGGTGGTGCCACGGACGCCGCCGCCAATCGTGCCGAAGGTCTGGGATCGGATGTTTAGATCCACCCTGCCGTGAGCGCCATCGCACGCAGCACCTTGGGCCAACAGCCTCAGACTCCTGCGTAGCAGTGCCCAACCCGGAACGGGTTGCAGGTCCAAAGAGAAGGCCAAGAGGTGTGAATCAGTGCGCCTGCCGGCCCGTTTGCACGAATCAACCAGCAAGTCTACGATCCCCCGCGGCGTCTCCACCTGTGGCGAGACAATTGCACTCATCGCAGCAGCCTGTTGTCTGCGAGCGAATGGTGAAACTGCTGGACGGTGGCCGATACCGCTAACGGGCAACCGAGAGAAGAAAAGGGACCTCTTTTCGGAATTGCAAACGCCAGCCAACGGCTACTCCTAATGCTGGCTTGTCATCGACTGTTATGAGGTCCAAAAAATCCAGACTAATTCTTGGCTTCTACCGTAGCGAAGAGCATGCCGAAGAAGCACTTCGGGAGGCTAGGAAGAATGGAGTCCGGCGATCCGCCGCCGCTCATTGCGTCGGGGCGGGACAACTGACATTCTCACACGCCGGACTGGGGCCGTTCGATCGTGCGGTATTCGGATTCGTCATCGCACTGCTTTCTGTGGTTGCGGCCGGGGCCTTGGGTTGGAAGCCTTGGGCGCTAACTCTATCGGCGCTGGGCGGTTTTCTGATCACTTGGTTCGGCACCATTTGGCTCGGCTTCGGGATTGCGCGGAGCGTTCTCGCCAATTACGGCCGCTTCCTGTTCCCCGGGGAAAGTCTGGTGGCCGTGCAAGCTCCCGAACAAAGCACGGCCGATGTCATTGCGCTATGGCACCAGATATCCCACGTCGCCGTCTTCGCCATTCGTCCCGGGCTTCGATTTTCAAAACCGGCCAGCACCGGCACGTTGCTCGAGCCGGTCCCGGTTGCCAAGCTCCCCGAGTGTGCGCTGCATCTCGCCTCCTCGCACCAAGTCGACACCACATCCCGGCCGCCTCACCTCCTTCCGATGCTCCGGGAATGTGAGCGTGCCCTGGAACTTGCCCGAGCGGATCTGGCAGAGGCCGCGCGCCTGGACTACGGCGTCACCCATGCGGCCGACTGGCTGCTGGACAATGCTTATCGGATTCGTTCGCATATCGCTGACATCCGCCACGATCTACCGGCCAACCACAACAAGATTCTTCCCGCGCTCACGGACATGAGCCGTCCGGTCCGGTTCCGCGTCTATCATCTGGCCGTCGAATTGATCGAGCTCACCGGCCACCGCCCCACCGCCGAGGGTATCGTTAGCTTTCTCGACGCCTATCAGATTACGACCCCCTTGACCATCGCCGAGCTCTGGGTCTTCCCCTTGATGTTACGGCTAGTCCTCCTCGAAAAGCTTCGATACCTCTCGGACCGGACCAGCCTGCGCCAACACCAGAAAGAGCTCGCCGATTTCTGGTCGAACCGGCTACTGAACGCAGCCGAACGTGGCTCGGGACAATTTGAACGAATCGTGTTTGAACTCGATCGCGATGGGGAGGGTCTCACCTCCCATTTCATTGCGCGCTTCGGGGAACAGCTTCACAAGGAAGAGTCGCTGCTGGGGCCGATTCAAAAGTGGATTGAGGCCAGAACGGGCCAACCCCTGGCCGATATCGTTCGCAGCGAACATGCCGAAGAAGCAAACGACCTGATGCTGATCTCCGATGCGATTGGAAGCTTGCGGCTGTTGTCCGAGCTGCAATATCCGAAGATCGTGGAGGCAGTGAGCCGGATGGAGGCAATTCTACGCAGCGATCCCTCCGGCATCCACGCTCGCAGCAACTTCGCCACAAGGGACCGTTGCCGCCGGGCAGTCGAAGAAGTGGCTCGCCAATCGAATACCTCCGAACTCGCCGTGGCCCGGCAGGTTGTCGATGTCGCTGGTCAAGCTTTGCCCGGAAGCATCCCGAGCAGCGTCGCGTATCACCTGCTCGATGACGGCAGGCCGGAACTCGAGCGCCAACTCCGGTGCCGCGTTCCCTTTCGCGAGCGGCGCTTGCGCTTCATCTATCGGCACCCGGCGATCCTGTATCTCGGAGGGCTCGGATTCGTAAGCATTGCAATAACTGCCGTGTTCCTGTGGGTGGCCCACTCGACCGGGCTTTCAACCCCGATGCTCGCCGCTCTCGGAATTCTGGCTCTGATTCCGGCCAGCGAGCTCGCCACCTTCCTCGTACAAACCCGGGTGACATGGAAAATGCCGCCCCGGGTGCTGCCAAAGATGTCGTTTGAGAACGGAATACCAGACGACTGCCGGACGCTCGTCGTTGTCCCGATGATGCTGCTGACCCCGGACTCGATCCGCAATGAGATCGACAAGCTGGAGGTCAGATGCCTCGCCAACCCGGGAGCCAACCTCAGCTTCTCCCTGCTTTCGGACTACACCGATGCCGAAGAGCCTGAGATGCCGGAAGATGACGGACTCCTGGGGTTGGCCGTCAAAGGGATCGAACAACTCAATGCCCGTCACTCCGGCAGCCGATTCATTCTGTTTCACCGTGTTCGCAGCTGGTGCGAAACCGAACGCCGGTGGATTGGCTGGGAACGGAAACGCGGCAAGCTGGAGGAACTGAATGCGTTCTTGAACGGAGAAGCCAGCGGGATTCTGGTGGCCTCCGGGAAGGTGGACGAGGGCATTCGCTACGTCATCACCCTGGACGCGGATACCCAGCTTCCGCATGGCAGCGCGATGAAACTGATCGAAACGATTGCCCATCCCTTGAATCGCGTCGAACTCACGGCAGACCAACGCAACCGCGCCCGCGGCTATACAGTCATTCAGCCGCGCGTCAGCATTACGCTGCCCTCCGCCACGGCAACGCGCTTTTCGCGCCTATTCAGCGATGCGCGGGGAAGCGACCCCTACTGCCAGGCCGTGTCCGACGTGTATCAGGATCTGTTCGGCGAGGCAATCTATCATGGCAAAGCGATCTACGATGTTCGCGCCTTCCACCAGATCCTTCACCGCCGCTTTCCCGAACAGCGGTTACTCAGTCATGATCTGATTGAAGGCGCTTACGTGGGTGTCGGTCTAGCCAGCGACATCGAACTCTTTGAGCAGTTCCCCTACGACTATACGAGCTACAGCAAGCGGCAACACCGTTGGATACGGGGTGACTGGCAGATAGCCGCGTGGATCTTTTCGGCCGTTCCCGGTGCCGAAGCTTCCACCCGAACGACCAACCCCCTAACCGTCATAAATCGCTGGAAAATCCTCGACAACCTGCGCCGCAGCCTCTTGCCAGTCGCCGCTTTGCTGCTGCTGCTCTGCAGTTGGGGGTTTCATGCCGCTCCGGCGGCAGCCAGCGCACTCGTGGCTGCCGTTCTCACCGTTCCCCTCCTGGTGCAGTTGGGGAACCGCTTGGTGCAACGCCTGCAGGGTGACCATCGCGCATGGCGCGAGGCCAACAGCGACCTCAATCGCGCTGTCGTCATGGGCACTTTCCTTCCTCATCAGGCATACCTCGCCTCCGACGCTGCTTTTCGCGCCTGTTACCGGCTTTGCGTGAGCAAGCGCCACTTGCTCGAGTGGCAGACCGCCGAGATGACCATCCTGGCAGCCGCGGCGCATCTGGATGCCTTCCGCGCCCAATTCTTCATCATCTCGGGCGTTGCAGTGTTGGTCCTGGCTGCATTGACTGTCCGGGGCATCCCCTGGACGGCGGCGTGCGCGCCGTTTCTCCTCCTCTGGGTCGCGGCCCCGGCGGTTCTGTATTGGATCGGTTCCCAGCGCCGAGCCCAGAAGCAGTTGGAGCAGGTCGGGCTTGAGGAGCAACAGTATTTGCGGCGAGTGGCCCGGGAAACCTGGCGCTACTTTGACGACCTGGTCGGTCCGGACCACAATTGGCTCCCTCCGGATAACTCACAAGAGGCCTTGCGCATTGAAGTGGCAGAGCGGACTTCGCCTACTAACATTGGGATGTGGCTGATGTCTGCTGTGTCGGCTCGGGACCTCGGATTCATCACCCCGGCCCGGATGATTGAACGTTGTATGGCAACGGCGGAAACCCTCGAGAAATTGGAGCGCTGCGAAGGCCATGTTCTCAATTGGTACAACACCAAGACGCTGGAACCATTGGCTCCGAGGTATGTTTCCACCGTCGACAGCGGAAACTTGATTGCGAGCCTATGGGTACTCGCCCAGGCCGCTCAAGAAATCGAGGCGCAGCCCCAACTGGCCACCTCCGCGCTGCAGGGCTTGGCGGATACCCTGGCCGTGATGATGCGGCGCTTCCCAGCCGAGAGCGCGACCAGCGTCCTTCTGGTCACCCTACAGGGGCTCTTTCAGGACAAATCGTCGGGCTTCGAAATCGTGGAGCGAATTCGGTTGGCCGCCGAACCCGCCCGCAAGTTGACCGAGTCCTTGAAGTGGGATGTCGCCACTACCGGCGAACCCGCTTATTGGTTTAACAAGCTGGAAAACCAGATTGAGGATTGGGTCGATTATTTCGATCACTACCTGTCGTGGGCCAGCGTGCTGTTCGCTCCTCCGGATGCCTTTCTGAAGCCACTGGGAGAGGCGGCCATATCGGCCCGTCGCAATTTGCGGCTGAACCTGCCCCTTTGGAGCCAGGTCGCGAGTGGCCAGGTCGATTCCCTCGGTGATATTTTGCGCGACCGCAGTTCCGAACCGGCACTCCCCTTGAAGCTGTCCGCGTGGATCGTGGAATTGCGCGTGGAATTTGCCAAGGCGCAGGCGGCCTCGCAAGCTTTGATCGAGGCCGCCAGAGGCTTGCGCGCGGCGAGCCAGGCTATGGCTGACAGCATGAACATGCAGTTTTTGTATGACGCCGAGCGTAGTCTTCTTTCGATCGGCTACCAGGTCGGTGGACCCATCACCTTCGGCGCCCATTATGACCTGCTGGCTAGCGAATCTCGATTAAGTAGTTTCGTATCCATTGCAAAAGGCGATGTGCCAACAGACCACTGGTTGGCGTTGGGTCGTCCGTATACCTCGCTGAGGGGGCAGGTATTGCTGTCCTGGAGCGGCACGATGTTTGAGTACTTGATGCCGAGTCTGTTTACGCTCAGCTTTCGCAACTCTCTGCTCGATAACGCCTGCGAAGCTGCCGTAAATCGACAAATCGAATATGCCGACGAACGCGATGTGCCGTGGGGCATCTCGGAGTCTGCCTACAGCGCGATCGATACGCATCGGATCTATCAATATCGAGCCTTCGGCGTTCCCTCGCTCGGGTTGCAGCGCGGACTGGAAGAGGATCTGGTCGTGGCGCCCTACGCCACCGCACTCGCCCTGATGGTAGATCCGGCGGCCGCCATTAAGAACCTGAAGCGCCTCGAAAAGCTCGGCATGTATGGGCGAATGGCCTTCTATGAATCGCTTGACTTCACGCGTCAGCAGGAACGCGATGGCGGAAAAGGCGTCATCGTCTACTGCTACATGGCTCATCACCAGGGCATGAGCCTGATGGCGATCAATAACCTCCTGAATCGTGGCATCATGCGGCAACGATTTCATGCGGATCGCCGCATCAAGGCCGTCGAGCCGTTGCTGTTCGAGCGCATTCCCCCTCACCTCTCCATGCTGGTACACCGCCCGTCGGATCATGTGGCCATCAGGCCGGTGTCCCAGCCCTCCGCCCCGTCCTACCAGTTGCTCGATGAAGACACGCCCATCCCCCGCGCGCACTTGCTCGGCAATGGCGAGTACTCCCTCATGATCACGAATTCCGGGGCCGGCTACAGCAGATGGGGAAACATTGAACTCACACGGTGGCGTTCCGATTCGACCCGCGATAACTGGGGCATGTTTTTCTACTTGCGCGACCAAGCCAGCGGCACACTATGGTCGGCTACCCACCAGCCCCTAAGCATCAAAGATCCCCGCTATACGGCCATCTTCAACCCGGATCGTGCCGAATTTCGCCGCCGAAATCTGGGAGTTGAATCCCATGTGGAAGTCACCGTGTCCCCGGATGACGCTGCCGAAATTCGGCGCATCACGTTAGTCAACCACGGGTCGCGCCCGCGGAAACTGGAGTTGACCTCGGCCGTTGAATTGAGTTTGGCCCCGCACGATGTGGACCGCGCTCACCCAGCCTTCAATAAACTGTTCATCCAGACCGAAGCACTGCCCGAGTTGCAGGCCTTACTGGCATGGCGGCGGCTGCGCGCTCCAGACGACAAGCCCGTCTGGGTGGCGCAGTTGGTCACAGAAAGCCCCGCTTCCGAACAACCCTTTGAGTTCGAGACAAACCGGCGGAATGCTCTCGGACGGGGACGGACATGGCGCAATCCCGCCATGACGATGAATCAGACACAAGGTTATGTGCTTGACCCTGTATTCATGATTCGGCGGCGCTTCTCCATTGACCCCAGGCAGCAGAGGCAAATCAACTTCGTCACTCTCGCGGCGGGGACCCGCGAAGACCTCCTCCGGCTCATTGCCAAGTACCGGGACCCCGACGTGTGCCATCGTACCTTCGAGTTGTCCTGGTCCCACGCCCAATTGGAGTATCGGTACCTCGGCATTCAGAGCGACGTAGCGTTTCGGTTCGCTGAACTGGCCAGCCACCTGCTCTATCCCAATATCGCCCTGCGCGCACCGGCGGAACGGCTGCGGAGGAACATCCTCGGGCAATCCAGGCTGTGGGCTTACGGAATCTCAGGTGATCTCCCCCTCGTCGTCGTCGCCGCCGCCGATTCGCAAGGCTTGGACCTGGTGCGCGAAGTACTGCTTGCTCACACTTACTGGCGGTTGCAGGGCTTCAAGGCCGACCTCGTCGTCTTTAATCGCGAACCGGCAAGCTACGATCAACCCCTGCACCAACAGCTGCTCCGGTTGGTCGAGGCGCACTCTCTGCTTACCGGTGTCGATCGTCCTGGTGGGGTTTTCGTGCGGAATGTCGATCAGATTCCCGAAGAGGACCTCAATCTCGTTCTGTGTGTTGCCCAGGCAACGCTCGGGATCGTTCGCGGCCCGCTCAATCGCCAGCTTGCCATTCCTTCTGAAGGAGCCCTCTACCCCCCGCTGCTGCCACTCCGGCAAATCGAGGAGCAGCCGTCCGCCTCGCTGCCCTTCCTCAATTTGCCGTACTTTAACGGACTCGGCGGTTTCACGCCGGATGGCCGGGAGTATGCCATCTACCTCCCAGCGAAAGCCGTAACCCCTTTGCCCTGGATTAACGTCCTCGCCAATCCCTCGTTTGGAGCCATCGTCAGCGAATCGGGTACAGCCGCCTGTTGGTACGGCAATAGTCAGTCAAACCGCCTAACTCCCTGGCACAACGATCCAGTCTCCGATACTTCGAGTGAGGCGATCTATATTCGCGATGAAGACAGCGGGGTCTTTTGGAGTCCCACTCCATCACCCGTACGCGAACTGGACGCTTATCGCGTCAGGCACGGGCAGGGCTACACGGAATTCGAGCACAACAGCCATGCGCTCGAGCAGACTCTGCTGACCTTTGTGCCGGTACAAAAAGAACTGGCTGATCCGATTCGCATACAGCGCCTCTGCATCCGGAACAAATCGCGCGGGCGCCGCCGGATCTCGGTCACCTCCTACGCAGAGCTTGTGCTGGGCACCGATCGGGAGGCCACGCAAATGCACATCATCTCCTCCTGGGATGACAGCGCCAAGGCCCTCTTTGCACGCAATTCGTATCATCCCGACTATGGTGGCCGAGTTACGTTCGCGGCCATGTCCCCCGAGACCATCTCGTATACCGGAGACCGCACAGAATTCCTGGGCCGAAGCGGGTCAACCGGCGCACCGGCGGCCATGCGGAGGGTCAGCCTTTCCAAACGCACCGGTCCCGGGCTCGATCCATGCGCAGCGCTGCAAACCAAATTCGATCTCAGCCCGGGTGAAGAGCGGTCCGTCATTCTCGTCTTGGGGCAAGCCAGCGATGCAAGCCACGCACGGAAGTTACTGGCGCGCTATCGCGATGCCGGCTACGTGCAGCAGGCAATCGAGCAAACTCGGGAATGGTGGGATGCCCTGCTGGGAACCGTTCAGGTCGAGACTCCGGTGCTTTCCGTCAACTTCCTGATGAATCGCTGGCTGCTCTATCAATCCTTGAGCTGTCGTATCTGGGGCCGTTCGGCGTTGTATCAATCGAGCGGAGCCTACGGCTTCCGGGATCAATTGCAGGATGCCCTGGCCTTGGTCTACTCTTCGCCGCAGACCACGCGCGAAATGATTCTGCGGGCCGCTTCGCGGCAGTTCGCCGAGGGAGACGTACAGCATTGGTGGCATCAACCATCCGGAGCCGGCATTCGTAGCCGCTGTTCGGACGATCTGCTCTGGCTTCCTTACTCGGTCTGCCACTACGTAGCCGTGACCGGCGACGCGGCGGTTCTGGACGCCACGAGAACCTTCCTTGAGGCGCCTCTCTTGAAGGAAGAGGAGCACGAGGCCTATATTCGGCCAGTCGAATCGCTCGAAGAAGCTACCATCTTTGAGCACTGCCGGCGTGCGATCGACAAAGCGGTCACTCACGGCCCGCACGGACTGCCCCTGATCGGCACCGGCGACTGGAACGATGGAATGAGTACCGTCGGCGACCAGGGCCAGGGCGAAAGCGTTTGGCTGGCGTGGTTCCTGGTGGACGTCCTGAACAAGTTCGCCTTGCTCTGTGACGGGCGGCGGGAAATCGAGTTAGCCGATCAGTATCGCGAGCGGGCCCGCACCCTGACCGCAACCGTCGAAGCCACCAGCTGGGATGGCGAATGGTATCGGCGCGGGTATTTTGACGACGGAACCCCTTTAGGTTCCCAAACCAGCGTAGAAGACCAAATCGATTCCATCGCGCAGTCCTGGTCCGTCATTAGTGGCGCCGGCGACCGTGACCGCTCCGTGCGGGCCATGCGCTCGGTAGAGGAACATCTGGTTCGGGAAAAGGAGAAGCTCGTGCTCCTGCTCACCCCGCCCTTTGACCACTCTCGCCCCCACCCGGGCTACATCATGGGCTATCCGCCCGGTGTGCGAGAGAACGGGGGGCAATACACGCATGCGGCTTTGTGGGTAGCCATGGCCTTCGCAAGGTTGGGTGACGGTGCCCGTGCGGTGGAACTCCTCGAGATGTTGAATCCCGTCGAACATGCGCGAACCCCGGAGGATTGCGCGGTGTATCAGGTCGAGCCGTACGTGGTCGCTGCGGATGTCTACTCGTTGGAGGGCCAGGCCGGTCGCGGTGGGTGGACCTGGTACACCGGCTCCGCGGGATGGATGTATCGCGTGTGGTTGGAAGAGGTGCTCGGGTTCAAACTGCGACACGACCGCCTGATCATCGAGCCGGTCATACCCGACGACTGGCCCGGCTTTACTCTCACGTTTCGCTACGGCCGCACGGTGTATCGCATTGAGGTGACCAACGGAGGCGAGCGTTCCGGGGAAGCGATCCAGTTAAAGGATGACGGGGGCTCGCATGCGATTCGGGTGAATGCGGGGCCGCGCCGCGCCCCGCGGCAAGTGCGTTCTTCCGGCGATTCTTCAGGCGATGAGACGCCCTCCGCCAACCGGGAGCCGGGGATCGAGACACCGGAGCACCCTGCATGAGAGTGGCAACCCTGGCAAGGCTCATCCTGTCCGGGTGTCTCGTGAGCCCCGCCCAAACCGGGCCTGAACCGCGCACATTCTTTCACGAGAAGCTGGGCTTAAGCGATGCCCAGATCGACAGGATTGCTCGCGGCCAGGCCATCGTGAAGATGCTTCCCTCCCGGACGCCAGCCGAGATATTCGTCTTTGGCGCCGTATTTGTAAACGCCAATCCGGACGAGTACATCAAGTTCGCTTTCGACATGGTCCGGCTGCGGCGGCTCCCCGGCTACCTGGGCGTTGGCCGGTTTAGTGACCCGCCCTTGCTCTCGGACCTCGCCGGCTTCACTCTGGAACCCGGAGACATCAGGGACCTGAAAAACTGCAAGCCCGGTAGCTGTACCGTTCAGTTACCGTCTGCCGCCATGCGGGAGATTCAAACTGCGCTCGATTGGTCGCGGCCCGGCGCCGCCGCGCAGGTGAACGCCCGGGTACGAAACATGGCGCTCGATATCCTGCAGCGATATCAGAACGAGGGCAATAGAGTTCTGGGAATCTACCGGGATTCGCGCCGGCCCTTTGATGTCGACGCCGAGCTGCGATCTCTGCTGGGCCGGGCCGAGGCGCTACCCGTCTACCTTCCCGAACTGAACCACTATCTGCTGGCCTACCCGAACGCAATCGTGGCGAACCTCGAGTCGCTGTTCTATTGGGAGCGGGTCGATTTCGGTTTGAAGCCGACGCTCCGCCTCAATCATGGGATGAGCTACCGGACGGTCGGTCCGCATGGCACCGCACACGTAGTCGCGATGAAACAGCTATATGCAAGCCACTACTTTCAGCTCGCGCTCGATCTCACTGTTTGCGTCTCCGGCAGCAGTCGCGCTGGCCAGCCGGGCTTCTATCTCATCACCTTGAAGGGTTCTACCCAGGAAGGACTCACCGGGTTCCTGGGCTCAGTGCGGAGGAAGATAGTGGTAAGCAAAACCCTCTCCGCCCAGGAGAAGGCCTTGCTCGGCATCAAGCAGACATTGGAGGAGAAGCGGTGATCCGGCATCAAGGATCCCTCGTCTTTCTGGCCGCCGCGCTGATTGTACTTCTGCCCTTCTTGTGGCAGGTGGCTCGGCCGTTTCTTCACTCGTTCATCCTCGCAGCGGTGCTCTCTATCGTGATCTATCCTGTCCAAGAATGGCTCAGCCTCAGGATCGGCCGGCCGGGGCTGGCCACGTTGATCACCACTCTCGGGACTGTGCTCATCGTGGGATCCATCCTGCTTGTTGTGGGCTTGACCATCACAAACGAATTGACGGCTGCTTACAGCGCGCTTAGCCAGCGCTCTTTGGAAGAAGGCGGTTGGCCTGCTCTGGTGTCCCACACTGCAGATCGGGCCATCGACGCAATGGCTGCCTATCTGCCTGTTAACTATCTGTCGACTAACGTGTTGTTCAACAAAGATGCGATCCGCGCGGAACTTATCGATCGTATGAAGGATGCCAGCGGCTATCTACTCACCAATATCGGCGCGGCGGTGGGCGGCGTGACCAACCTCCTAATCACGGCGCTGCTCGTTACAATCTTCCTGCATTTCCTGCTTCGATATGGAAGGCAGTGGATCGGCCAACTATCCGTTCTGACTCCAATCGATGCTCACTCCTCCGCGAGCCTCGTTCGAACCATTCACGACTCTGTCCTGGCGAATGTAATTGGCCTGTTTGCGGCCGCCGTAGCGCAAGGGCTGCTTCTCGGTCTGGGCTTTTGGTTTGTCGGCCTCCGGACTCCCTGGCTCTGGGGTGCGGTCGGAGGGTTGGCCTCGATCATTCCAATAGTCGGGGCTCCGATAGTCTGGCTGCCCGTGGTGGTTGGCTTTGCTCTCGGAGGTGCGTACGGGAAGGCACTCGGGTTAGGCCTCTGGGGCTCTTTGGTCGTCGGTTCCGTCGACAACCTGCTGCGGCCTTTTGTGGTGGGCACCCGCGACAAGCACCACCCCATGCTTATCGCGCTCGCCGCAGGTGGCGGCACCTACGCCTTTGGCCCGCTGGGCATCCTATTGGGCCCGCTACTCGTTTCTCTCTCCGCCGCTCTCCTAAAGGAGATTCAAGCGCTGGTTTCCTTCGCGGAAATCGTGGCATCATACGGGGAACACGAAGACAGCTTGGAGAATTGACGGCATCGCCCTTCCTCGGGGGGCCCCGCAAAACCCGCCATTGAAGAGCACTTCGAAACCGGCCAATAGACAGTTAAGCCAAGGTGACGGTGTGCTGGTTCTGGTGCAGTTGCAGGATGTCATCGACTCGCCCGAGGTGAGCGAGGACGCCGATGGCCGGTTTACCGTTCTTGCGATAGGACTCGACGATGCGGAAGTAGCGAATGCCGCGGGATGAAGGCGTTCTCGCCTGCCGTGTGCTGTTGGCGCATGACGACGTTTTGTTTCTTGCGACAGCTTTCGAAGATCTCGCAATCGCGGGTGTCCTTGCACGCACAGCCGCGCGGGGGTAGCGGTTGGCAGGCAGAGGGCCGTTCGTAACTGGGTGTCGTTCCATTCGGCGGGGATCGGCCAGCCGACGCCGGCGGCTGCGGCTCGTTTCAGATCCACATGGACGGTACTGACCAGGATCGAACAGCTACGGGCCATCTGGCGTTGGCCGAGGTTCAATTCGTGACAAAGTCGGAGGACCTCTCTTTTCTTTCGCTTGGACGTCCTCCTGGCTGGCAAACGAATTCTCCCTTCTTGAGAGGGTCGCTTACCGGGTGATGTCCCGCGCGGCTCGCCCCAATCTCGATTCCGGGCTCATGTCGAACACGATGCCGGAATCGCCCGGAAAGTGTTCGCCTACAGAGCGGAATCGTGTTCGGGGTGGAGCGGAATCCCCCCAACTTTAGGCATTGGTACAACCCAACGCGGAGGGGCTTCGGCGCACACGAGAAGTTGACCACTATGTCGCGCACTACATAATGGTCATTCTTGGTTAGCGCCGAAGGAGGGGGCAACTGGGGGTCGGAAAGTCCCGCGAAGATCTTCTAATGGCACGCATTCCCGATCATTACATCGAGCGGCTAAAGCAAGAAGTGGCGACCGCCGGAAAAAGTAGTTGATGCCGGACACTCCCCGATGCGGTTGGCCCCGGCGGCCCCCGCTTGGCGCCATCCTCCGTGCTCCGGCCATCCGCATACCAAACGCCAGCCCTCCCACCTGCAGGGCATCGGTCTCAATAATCGCCTGACCGCCATCCCAAAGGATGCCATCGCATGTCCACGTCCCCCCCCATGCGCATGGGGCAACGGCGAGGCGCGGCCCCCATTCGCCTGGTCTTACTCTGGTTGCGTCTTACTTCTTACGTTCTCGGAAGGAATACCGATTCAGCAGCGCCATCAGCTTCGCGGCGGCCTTGGGCGCGCGCACTCCGCTGGTAACAATCTCTTTGTTCTCCAACTTCTTGCCGTAAAGCGTCGCGTTGTCATCCAGGTCCTGCCGCAGCGTCGCGCCTTCTAGCGCAATGCCGGCGAATAATCCCTGCGTTCTTGACCACGACAGAATATCGGCATGCATCTGAACATCGGTTTGCGCTGTAGCCGTGCGTCCGACTGGACCCGCCGCCACGGATCCTTCCGCTCCTAACGTAAACTTGCTGGCGAGCAGTTTGTCTGCTCCCCGCTCACTCATCACCAACAGGATCAGGTCGGTAGTTGAGCCGCCGACCTGGAAGCCCACGCTGCCACCCTCAATGCGCACCGTACCTGGAGCCGACCAGCCCGAACCACTCTTGTTCCGGCACGACAGGTAGCCTTTGCCATACTTGCCGCCAACCACAAACGCTGCCGTCTTAAGTTCCGGAACGATGACGATGCAGTGAGCATGCTCAAGCAGATCCTGCGGTATCCCCTTGTCCGGCGCGTTCATGACCTCCGAAAACACAGCCGCTGCTTCCGCAAGCCGCGCGACCGGCTCGCTGTCTTTTGCCACCAAGGGCACGAGCGCGAATTTGGCCGCGAACGCAAATTTCGCAATCATGGGTACTTTCATTCTTCACCTCTTCCCGTCGACCGAGTTCGAATCGCCAAGGACGACTACCTTCCTGCCTGCACGAACCGTGCCAACTCTTCCGGTCTCTCATTCCTCCACTTGGGCCTAAACGGGGGGGGCGCTGGCGCACTGAGCCACAATCAACTGCGTGTCTGGACGCACTGGTGAGGCTGTGGCTGAAGTCGGCAGCGCCGAATACGCACCGCCATCGCCATCCCAACCAATCGGTGCGTGTCGAGGGCGGTTTGGACCCCACCTTGCAACCACACTGTTGGGAAGATTCCCTCAAGGAGACAAGCAATGCTCTGGACCATTTTCTTAATCCTGCTAATCTTGTGGGCGCTGGGTTTAGTGACCTCATATACGATGGGTGGACTAATCCATGTCCTCCTGGTCATCGCGCTGGCTGTGATGATAGTTCGGCTGCTCCAGGGGCGAAGGGTCATATAGCAGGAGCGGAATCCGCCTCCCGTGGCGGCAGGTAAAACCCTCGACTCTTCCCTCGAACTCTCGAGCGCGGATTCGGCCAGCCAGGGCGGATAACCTCTGGATGCACCGGAATCCAGGACTCGACCGGCGCCGGGTTGGATCGAATATTTCAGTGCCACCTGCGGCAGGCGACCATACCAATGCTGACAGGAATCCCATGATCGCCGCTCGCCAACTCCATGCCGAGACCGTTCCGTCTGGGAACCATAGGCATCCCCTCACTGAAGAATAACCGGCACCACAACGTCTGCGGGTTTGGCAGGGAAATCCCGCTGTCTAAGCCCTTATAGAGGAGTCCTCTAAATGAAACGAGTTTATTATGGATTGGTCGGGCTGCTAATGGCATCGCCTGCCTTCGGTCAGGCGGACGTTCCCGGGTCAAAGGAGTATCCGGGTATCTCTCGCATGCCTAACTACTACGTCGCGAACTATGAGGAGTCTTCATTTGACTCCTTTAAGTTCAGGGTCACCGAACGCGGCCAGCAGAAAGAACAGGCGGTTGAAGGACGCCGTGTCTCCATTCGGTACAACCTCACTGAGAATGCCCCGATGCCCAGCCAGCTGCAGGTCTTGCGTAACTACCAAAGTGCGGCGCGCGCCGCGGGCGGGCAAGTGGTCTTCGATGACGGCGAAAACACTACTCTCCACCTCAGCAAGGGGGGGAGCGAAACCTGGATTTACGTCCAAACGGGCAACCGGCCGAGCGGGCTGCCGATCTTCTTCGACATCATTGAAAAGAAAGCCATGCAGCAGGATGTAACCATCGACGCCAAGGCTATGGCGACCGGCTTGGCTGAGACCGGCCGGGTAGCCCTCTATGGCATTTTCTTTGACACCGGCAAGGCGGATCTGAAACCCGAATCCGCGCCAGCGCTCGCCGAAATCGCCAAGTTGCTCAAGGCCGATGCCGCGCTCAAGGTATACGTCGTCGGGCACACCGACATGGTGGCCGATCTTGCCGGCAATGTGAAGCTGTCGCAGGCCCGGGCGCAGGCTGTCGTGAGTGCGCTCGAAAAACAGAACGGCATCGCTGGCGCAAGGCTCATCGCTTTTGGCGCCGGGCCCTATGCACCCGTGGCGACCAACAAAACCGAGGAAGGCCGGGCCAAGAACCGCCGCGTCGAATTGGTGGAAATCGCCACCCGCTAGCCGAGAACCGAGGGAAGTCCTTGGGGCGTGTCCCGCCGCTTCTGCTCGAACGGAAACGCCCTCCCCTGGCGCACTCGAGAGGAAGGGCTAGCGCAGTTGCCGGACGCTTTGATACAACCCTCTCTGCCGCCGCCTGCCCTGGAACTCCCGCCCGAACCGTTCGACCAAGCGCAGTCCTGCGCAGTCGCTTCGTTGATCGGTCGCAACGATTCCAACCACCCCTTGGCGCTGTCGCCGTTGCTGCTAAAGGCTTGATCACTGAGCCCGGTCGCGCTACAGCCGCGGGCCGGGCTCAGTGCCGTTCAGCGCCTCTCCCGGTAGGCTCAGGTACAGCCCGGCAACGGCCTCACGCTTCTCGGCGAACAACCGCTCCCCGCTTGCCTCGCGCGGGCCTCTTGCCAAGGACTACCGTTTGCCACCCGATGCCATCCTCCCCCAATCAAGGCTCAACGGAACAGGCCTAACATGTAAGCAATCAGCAGGATCAACAAAATAGTTCCTAATCCTGCACCGGCGCCGCCGCTGGGACCCCACCGCGAATGCCCATAATATCCACCGCCTCCCCCCAACAGGAGAATCAGAATGATGATCAGTATTAGCACGATGAATTCTCTCCTTCCGGTGCGCCCTGCGCCCGGGTTATCCCTTCCTTCCTGCGAGCAACAGCACCACGCCTCCCACTACCGCTATCGCGCCTGCGATGGGAGGAAGCGGAACCTCGTGGGTCTTTTCCCGCGTCGCGTGGATTGGTCCTATGTCCACGACCTTTTCTCTGGTCTTGTAGGTAAAACCGCCCCACGCGAGACCAATCAGACCAAGTACGATCAGAATGAGTCCTAACACCTTGTTCACACGCGCCTCCTGGTTGTCCTTGGGATGGCTCCAAAGGGATTTGGCTAAAGGGGACTGGGCCCAAGGCACACCCGTGCACCGTCAGGCAAGGCAATGCGATTTGGGCCAGGTCCGGTGTTCTAATCCTCCAGCACCTTTTTAATTTGCCCGACCTTCTTCTGAACCTTGCCGGCGAGTTTTTCGGCTTGACCTTCTTTCGCTAGTTTGGGGTTGTCCGTCACCTGTCCGGCCTTCTCCTTCACTTTGCCTTTCAGCTCGTGAAAAGTGCCTTTGATTTCGTCTTTCGTACTTGGTTTCATCTGGTTTCTCCTCGAGAGCTCTTACGGCCTTGCGCAAGTCTCGCATCGGTCTTTGCACTTGGGGGCCCAAACGCACGCGGGGGCGAAACAAGGGGTCGGACCACACTACCCTCGGCTTGGTGTTCAGTAAAACCAACTCATACTGGCATACGGTCGTTCTTATAAACCTCATCGTGAGGTGTGATCGGGCGGGAGCCACGGCCTTTGGGATGTTCGCGGAACACGATCACGAGGTCCAGGCACTCGCGGCGAATGGTGCCGATGACCCGGTCCAAGGAAGCTCGTTACCGGGGACAACGCGGTGCCGACAGCACCTGGTTGATACCCATGGCTTTGATCTGATCCACCACATTTTTCCCGAAGATCCGGTCGCGATCGCTCTTCTCCTCCTCACCTCTCTCGCCGCGCAACAGCGTCCACCCCAGCCGCCTCCCCCTGTCTCTCCCATAATCAGCGCGGACCGCAAAATCACTTTCCGCCTCCTGGCCCCCAACGCTACCGATGTGCGCCTCGTCGGCGGCGACATCCCCGACAACGCCAAGGGCGCCCCCATGACCAAAGGCGAAAACGGCCTCTGGGAAGTCACCCTCGG
>JAINDL010000052.1 GCA_019931245.1 Bryobacteraceae bacterium CoA2 C42 | reverse complement strand
GAAGATCTCAACGATCATGACCAATGGCGCCACGATCCCCTGCTCGGCCTGCTCGCCGGCAAACGGCACCCCCACCAGCCCCTGGCCGGCAAGAGCACCTTGAATCGCCTCGAGTTAAGCACCCCCGAACCCACTCGCTACAAAAAGATCGACAGCGACCCGGACGCCATCGATCGCCTTCTGCTCGACCTGTTCCTTGAAGCCTTCCCCCAACCACCCCGGCAGATCGTCCTCGATCTCGATGCCACCGATCTGCCGTTGCACGGTCACCAGGAACAGCGGTTCTTTCATGGCTACTATGACGGCTATTGCTACCTGCCGCTCTATATCTTCTGCGGCGAGCACTTACTCTGTGCCCGCCTGCGGCCCGCCAATCAGGACGCCGCCGCAGGCAGTGTCGAGGAGATCCAACGCATCGTGGCGCAGATCCGGCAAGCCTGGCCGAAGGTGCAGGTGATTCTGCGCGGAGACTCCGGCTTCTGCCGCGATGCGTTGATGAGCTGGTGTGAGAGCAACCGTGTGGACTTCGTTTTGGGTTTGGCGGGAACTCGCGATTGGAGGGCTTGGTGGCTCCCTACGTGACCAAGGCACGGGGCCGGCAATCGGCCACCGGCAAGCCGGCCCGGATCTTCGCCGAGTTTGTGTATGAGACCGTGAGCGGAACTTGGAGCCAGGCGCGGCGGGTGGTAGCCAAGGCGGAGGTGTTGGGAGACAAGGAGAATCCTCGGTTTGTGGTGACGTCCTTGCGGGGGAGGCGATGGAGCCGGCGGGCGTTGTACGAGAAGTTGTATTGCGCGCGGGGTGAGATGGAGAACCGGATCAAGGAGCAGATGTCGCTGTTCGCGGACCGGGTGAGTACGGAGACGATGCGGGCCAACCAAATGCGGTTGTACTTGTCGGGCGTGGCGTATGTGCTGGTGAGTGCGTTGCGGCGTTTGGGGTTGGCGGGGACGGAGTTGGAGCGGGCGCAGGCGACGACGATCCGGCTGCGCTTGTTGAAGATTGGGGCGCAGGTGCGGGTGACGGCGCGTCGGGTGTGGGTGCAGATGGCGGGGAGCTTTCCGCTGCAGAGTTTGTTCTTGCAAGTCGCGGACCAACTGCGCTGCTGAGAGGCGGCGGAGGGCGGAAAGACGGGGTCCGGTGGTTCGACCCAGGGTGGCAGTGTCTGCGCGGTTGGGGCGGAGCATGTCCGCAGTGGGCCCAGAGCGCCCCGCCATGCCGACGAAGTTGTCTGGAACCGCCGAAGCTTCGAGTTGACAAGGGGCGAACCGGGGAAAAGGGTCAAAACCGGCCCGGACCACCCCCGCCGGGGGCCAAACGGGCGCTCAAACGATAGGTTTGTGAGAAAAGCGGGCTAGAGCAGGAGCGTAGCACGAAGAGGGGCGTAACCGAGGTTCGTCGTGGTAACTTGATGGTTATCGGTGTTGATTTTCAGACGGATACAGGCGTCTGGATACGATGTGATGGTCCCTTGGAGACGATGAAACAAGAACCCGCTCCTGTCGAAGTTCGCGCTCAGATCGAGCGTATTTTGAATAGCCAGTGCCTCCATGGCTCGGACGTGTTGTGCCGTCTGTTGTCCTATCTGGCCGAGGCCTCGTTGAATGGTGAGGCGCAGCGGCTAAAGGAGTACGTGGTGGGTGTGGACGGGTTGGGCAAGCCGGCGACATATGATCCTCGGACCGACGCCTCGGTTCGCGTTAACGCGGGCAAGCTCCGACAGAAGCTGCAGGATTACTACCGGTCCGAGGGAGTCGAGGACTCGATCCTTGTCGAGTTTCCGAAGGGGGGATTCCAGCTTGCTTTTGAAGACCGGAAGGGCAGTGCATCGAAGTGGGTTCTGAAGTCGGAGTTGCGCCGATGGAAGATGCTTGCACTTTCGGCGGTAATCGGCATTTTGCCCCTGATGGTGTTCCTAACGGCGATTTTTATTGGCTGGAATCCATTGAGCCGCCGGGAAGCTATACAGGCAGAAAGCCAGTGGACGCCAGAGCTGGAGAGCCTCTGGGCTCCACTGCTGAAACCATCGAAGCCGATCCTGCTTTCCCACGGAAGCCCGTTGTTCTTCCGGGTAGGGGATTGGATTGTCCGAAGGCCAGATTTGAACGATTGGGCAACGGCTGCTGAATCCTCCGATGTGGCGAGGCTGAAGTCTTCTCTAAAGGCCGAGTTCTTCGCGCCGGTTTGGGGATACTCCGGTGTGGGCGATACGAGCAGCATGTTCCTTCTCGCTCGGCTGCTCGCCAATCGCGTGCGGGAACTTCGCTTCAAGCCTGGGCGGACCCTCTCGTGGGAGGACATTCGCGACAGCCATCTGGTTTTCGCGGGGAGCGGCAAGAGTCAGGAGCAACTGCGTGACATTCTGGCTGAGCGGGACTTCGCCAGTGAGCCGGGTGGTCTGCGAAACCTGAAGCCTCGTCCGGGCGAGCCGGCGGAATACCCTTTGATCCGAGACCAGCGCTCTGGGGAAATCCTCTCTGAGCACGTGCTGGTCACCTACATTCCGGGGCTACAGGCCGGAAGGCGGATCATCATCTGCTCGGCGTACAGCAGCAGCGGCATCTTGGCGGCGGTGGAGGTGGTGACGCAACCCAAGGCCTCGGCTGAACTCGTACGCCATGTTGGGCAGCCGCAGGGAGGAATCCCCGATTCGTTTCAAGCTGTCTTCCTGGCAAAGTTCAAATCGCAGGTCCCCGTCCATATCGAGTACGTAACCCACCACAATCTCAAGGAAGCCGTTGCGCGTCGGCAGTAGAACCGGCGCGCCCAAGAAGACCTTTTCTGCGAGACCTGCGCTCGGGAGGGCGGGCGGATCCAGTGAGCCGCATGACGCCCCAGCTTGCGTCATTGTCCCCAGTGCCGCAGAGGAGGAGATGCCCCCCGTAACCTCCGCCATCAGGATCGCAGTGAACGATTTGGAGGCCGTATTCGTCGCCGATTTGTGGCGGGCGCCAGGCTGGATCACTGACGCCAAGGGTGGCGGCTATCTCGACGCGGGCTCCGAGGGTGAAGTCGCCGGAACTTGCCGATGACGGCTTCCGCCGGATCGCGTAGTCGACCGCGCCACCCGGCAGCGGCTCCTCAATGCCCAATCGGTCTGCCGTGCCGTGCCGCCACCACGCCCCGTATGGCGGCTTGCGGCTGTCGGCGACGAAGCAGAAGGCATTGTCTCCCTATCCGAAGCGTTCGGTCTTACCGTCGCGGGGCGCCTCAATGAACCAACAGATGGAGTCCTTGTAGTACCAGCGGCGGGGCTCGTGGGCCGGGTCGCTGGTATCGTTCACGTTGTCGATGACCTCGGCGCCGAAGTAGAGATACTTCCTGTCCCAGGCGATGTAGTAACGCGCGCGCAGGTCATCTTCGAGAGCCGGTTCGCTGCCATGATTGGTCAGGCGGTTGCGTCCGGGATCGTACCAGGGAGAACGCGCGACGCGGAAGATATCCCAGAGTCCGTCGGAAAAGGCGCGGAGCTTCCAGTCGTCGAGGTCGCCATCGATCACCGGTGAACGTTCAAGAAACGGGGCATGGAGAATGAAGCACTCCTTGTTCCAGTCCGAGCCTGGGCCTTCGGGAGTGTTTTGAGCATGCCAGGCGGCGATAGCGAATAAAGCTGCGAGGGAAAGAAGAAGTCCCGATTTCATCTGGCTTGTCAGACGGAGAGTTTCCATGGCGGTCGGTATTCGGCTGAGAGTAACATCCTGGCAGCCGGCTCGTGGACAGTCAGTTGCCGGTCATCCCAATGGACTTTCAACCCGCTCCGGAGAGAGACGTTGCCGAGATGGGCGGCGGAGGTGGCTAGGCAACCGGATTCGACGTCGCTGACGGGGCGTTTACGGTCGTGTACGCACTGGATGAAATTATCCCAGTGCGTGAGATTGTGGTGGTTTCGACCCTCCATTTCGAAAGCTGGCAGCCCCGAGTCCTTCTCAGGGATAAGCCGCAGGCGTTTGCGCGTGACGTGGAGCGTTCCGGTCTGGCCGTGGAACATCATTCCAGGATCGTCATGGATCATGGACTGCGCATTTCGCAGGCGAAATTCGTATTGGGCGAGGAAAGCATTGTAGTCATAGACAGCCGTCATGGTGTCCGGCGTCTCGGTCATGTCACGGATCACATAGCGCCCGCCTTCGGCGGAGACACTCCGGGGCATTGATTCGCCCATGGCCATGTGAACAATATCGAGCCAGTGGACACCCCAGTCAGACATCATACCTCCGCCGAAATCCCAGAACCAGCGGAAATTACTTTGGAGCCTGACGGAATTGAACGGTCGCCAGCGAGCGGGTCCGACCCACAAGTCGTAGTCGAGGTCCGCGGGTGGGGGGGTGTCCGGAGGATGGCCGAGGTCGGACCGTTCGACGTTAGAGTAATTCCAAGCACGGACAAAGGAGATCTTTCCCAATTGTCCGGACTGCACGATTTCGGCGGCCTTTTTGAAGATATCGCCCGAGCGCTGCTGGAGGCCGACCTGAACAACCCGTTCGTACTTGCGTGCCGCCGCGAGAATTGTCCATGCCTCATCGACGGTACGAGCGATCGGTTTTTCGAGGTAGATATCCTTGCGGGCCTTGCATGCCTCCACGGCCATGAAGGCATGCCAGTGATCCGGCGTATGGATGCCCACGATATCGACGGCAGGGGAAGCGAGCAGTCCGCGGAAGTCGCGGTAGACTTTGGGGTCGTGGCCTGCGGCTTTTGCGGCGGCAAGAGCCTTGTCGAGGTGCGGCCCGTAGACATCGCAGAGCGCGGTGACACGGAGTCCGCGATCGAAAGCGAACTTCATGTGGGCGAAGCCGTTTCCGCCGAGACCAATCACGCCATAGCCTAACTGGCGGTTGGCGGCCAGCTGTTTTCCGGATACCGCAGAAGCTGCGGCGGCATTCAGGAAGAGACGTCTGGAATAGCTCATGCCGATCCTATTTCCTTGCAGGGTATCGATTGAACAAGAGGTCTCGCGATTCGGGGGAAGCTCTGTCCACGGTCAGGTTCTCAAACCAATATTGTCCGGTTTTGCCGCCGACGACAATGTCGAGGTCGGAGTCGCCGTCGAGGTCGATGACAACGAACTGCATCCCGGCTCCGGCGATGGAGTTATAGGCGACAGGATGCCGTGTGAATTTGGGTTGGCGGCCCGGTTCGATGGTGTAGTAGAAGATGGCGAGGGGCTCGAAGGCGCCGGGATCCTTCTCGTTGTGCGGACGATAGCGCTTTCCGGCGAGAATCTCCGGCCGGCCGTCGCCATCAAGGTCGACCAGCTTCATGGTGTGGACGCAGGAGAAGGAGTCGTCAATGACGTGGTTGACCCAGGTCCTGCGGCCGGCGGCGTCCTTCCTCTGTTCCATCCAGAAGAGGCCATAGTTGTGTCCTTTGGAGTGAATGACGTCCTTGAGGCCATCGCCGTTGACGTCGAAGGCCGCCATGGCGATGCCCGCTTCGAACAGGTCCCAATCGGGGTGATACTCCCAGCGGGATTGCGCGGCGCTCACCTGGCGGTGCCAGCCGTAGACTCCGAGAATATCCTTGAGTCCATCACCGTCGACATCCCCGACACCACAGCCAGAACCGGTGCTCATTGGACCCAACGCAAGCTTCTCGAAGCCGCCATCTTTGTACCGAAGCCACCAGCCGGGCTGCTTATCCATGTGGCATGGCACGATATCCGGTTTGCCATCGCCATCAAGATCCTCGAGGAGGAGTGACTCAGTTCTGCGGGATTCGGCGATGAGCACCTTCTTCCAAGGCGTCCGGGCGCGGCCGGGGTTTTCGTAGTAGAAGATGCCGTCCGGGGAGAAGGCGGCGGTGATGATGTCAAGCAGCCCGTCTCCGTTGACGTCGAAGGAGAACTCAGCACAGTTGTCGACGAGCTCGCCGAGAACGCGCACGTCGCGGTAACCGATTTTGTGCCACTCAGGAGCCCGGTACCAGAAGGCACCGCTGGTGACGTCGAGACGACCATCGCCATCGACATCGAGCACCGCGACGGCCTCGGAGTGATCCGTTCCGATCTGGTGAAGGAGAAAGACGGGCGGCCTTGGTTGCCGAGACGTCTGGCTTGAGGCAGGCACGCCGAGGAGGAGGGCCGCCCCCAGAAGAAGGAGCCTCATGTCAAAACTCCAGGCGCAAGGCGAGTTGTCCCTGCCGCGGCGCGTTTGACTGACCGGCCACGCGGCCGAAGTTGGCGTTGCTGATGTTCGACGCCGGGGCAGCAAACACGGTTCGATTGAAGACGTTGAAGAACTCGGCGCGAAAAACGAGGGTCAATTTCTCCGCGATCGGAGTTCGCTTGATCAGTCCGACCGACTCATTGTAGACGTTGAATGTTCGCAGGTCGGAGTAGGCACGGGCGGCGGTGCCGAACTGGAAAGGCTGCGGGATGCGGAATGCGGCGGGATTGATATAGACGTCAGTGGCCGGGTCGCTGAACTCGCGACTCTTCTCGGTCCCGAGCACAGCGTCAGGGCGAAGCACCCCGTTGAACAGCGGCAGGGTGTTGTTGGCCGTCAGCGTAATGGGGGTCCCTGTCTGGTATTGGTGGATGCCGGTGATGGCCCAACCGCCGGCGAGGGCGCCGGCGAGTCCTCCGCCGTTGAGAAAGGCTTTGCCTTTGCCGAATGGGAGTTCGTAGATGTAGCTGAAGTTGAGGATGTGCGGCACGTCAAAGGTGCTGATGGATTTCTCCAGACGGCGATTATAGTATGTCTGCCCCGATGGGCCGCCGCCTGCCTGCGTATCGCCGTCGGAGATGGAGCGGGAGAAGGTATAGGCCGCGGTGAAAGTCAGCCCCTTGCTCATGCGCTTTTGGGCCCAGATCTGGAGCGCATGGTAGGTGGAGTTACCGTTGGGGTTGGAGTCATTGTCCACATTCTGGAATTGCGGGTAAGGGCGCAGTGCCTGAGCGACGGAGCCGCTGAAGCCGGGGAATGGGGGCCTGATGCCGGCAGCTATCGCCTCGGGCGAGTTCACCGGCCGGGTGAGCAGTGTGCCCAGGCTGAGGAAGCGCGGGTCGAGTTCGTTGAACGTGATCAGGTTGTTGCCGAGCCGGGTTCCCTTATTGCCGGTGTAGGAGACTTCTAGCAGAATGTCCTGCGGCAGTTCCCGCTGAATGCTGAACGTCCAATTCTGGATGTAAGGGGTGCGCCCGTCGTTCCTGCCGATCATGTTGACGTTTGCGCCGTTGGCGACCTCGGGCCGGAAGAAGGGAGGCTGTTGGAAGTTGGTTGGAAACCCACGATCCCAGTTAAAGGCGGGCGTCACACTCTGATCGGTGGATGCGTAAGTGGGCTGAGCGCTGAGGCCGAAGCTGAAACCGGTGGACAGCCGAAGACCGGTGACGGCGTTGCCGGGTGCAAAGAACAACCCATAGCCGCCACGCACGACGGTCTTCTGATTGAGTTGATATGCTAGGCCAAACCTGGGACCGAAGTTCTTGTAGTCGGTATCGGCGAAGCTGCGTCTGCCAATCTTGTTGGGGCCAGTGCCGACGAATCCAACGGCGCCAAGCAGTCCGCCAGCCGCCGGGTTGGACAATTCCGGCATAAAACCGCCGAGGTCATCGCGATGAGCGATACGGGGTCTGTGGATCTCATACCTCAGGCCGATGTTAAGCGTCAGCTTATTGTTGACCTTCCAGTCGTCCTGAATGTAGGTGCCGAAATAGTCGTAGCGGTTGCTGGGGTAGATCTCCTGTACTCGGCGGAAGCTGTTGTCGATCTCGCCCAGCAGGAAGCTGGCGAAGCTACTCCCTGAATTGGCCCGGCCAGCCGCTGTGGGCATGGCCGTCGTGAAGGAACTGAAGTTGAAGCGGCCCTGGTCCCAAAGCCATTCAGCGCCGTTAGTCTGCATCCATCTGAAATCGACGCCGAACTTCAAGGAGTGACGGCCACGGATCCATGTGAAGTTGTCGGCGATCTGCAAGGTGTTGTTGATCTGGCCGCCTCGCGAGCGGCCTCCGCCGGCCTCGCCCCAGGATTCGAAGCCGTCGTTGAAGGTCACGACGGGAAAGACATTCCCGGGCCCGCGATTGACTCCGGTGAGGCCAATCTTTTCGGGCCAGCCTTCATTGGCCCCGATGATGACGCCTCCGCCGTTAGTCCGAGTAGCGCCAACGAAGAACTGATTGAGTTTGGTCGGCGAAAGAACCCAGTCGTGGGTTACGCGTCCGATGCGCGGCTGGTTATAGGTTGTGCGGGCGTTCGTGAACGGAGCGGGAAGTCGCAGCGGGTTTGTTGCCGGGGCTTCCGTCGAGGCAACAAAAACACTGAGACGATGGGCTTCATTGAAGATATGGTCGGCTTTGCCGGTGAACTGGTCCTGCTGAATGACGTTGCCGCCGAAGGTAAGGAAGTTGTTCAGGACGCCGGCGCCGAAGGTATTCGGGAGATTGGGCAGGATTCTGGAACTGACGCCAGAGAAGCGCGACTGTGGTATGCGGTTTCCGGCAAAGGGGGTGCGCGTGAAGCCGCCGGCGCTGCTGGCAGTGGTGGCGGGGTCATAGATCATCATCGGAGCGCCGTTGCGGTCAACGAGGCCGCCGAAATCCCCACGGCGAAAGTCGGCGTTCGGCATACTGACGACCTGGTTGGCGACATCCTGGGAGAATCTGAATCCGCTGTAGACAAAGTGGAAAAAGGAGCGGTTGCGGCCGTTGTAGAGTTTGGGGATCCAAACGGGACCGCCAATTGCCACTCCGAACTCATTCTGGCGGTTTCCAGGCCGGGTTCGGGCGAAGAAGCCCCTGGCATCCAGCACGTTGTTCCGGAAATACTCAAACAGCGAGCCATGAAACTCATTGGTGCCGGACTTGGTGGTGAAGATTTCAAATCCCATCCCGGCCCGACCGTATTCCGCCGTGTAGTTGCTGCGAATGAGTTTAAACTCCGACAAGGCTTCGACGTTGGGGTATGGGCCGCCGGTGCCGCCGCTCTCGGGGCTGGCGAGCGAGGAGCCGTCAAGCAAGGTTTCCTTGGCCCTGGATTGAGAGCCGTTGATGTTGGTGTTGCCGATGCTTCCGCTCACTCCTGGAGTCAGGAAGATGAATTGAGCGGGGTTGCGGATTCCGCCGGAGACGGCAAGCGGCAGGTCAATGACCTTTTCCCGGCTGACGGCTGCGCCCACCTCCGAGGTGGAGGCCTCCAACTGGCTGGCGGTGGCGCTCACCGTAACCTCCTGATCCACCGCGCCGAGTTCGAGGCGCACGGGGAGCTTCAGAGTCTGGGCGATGCCCACGGCGATTCCGCGCTGCACGAAGCGGCGGAATCCGGACGACTCGACGGTGAGGTCATAGGTGCCGACCGGAAGTTGGGGGACGACGTAGTTCCCGGTTTCGGTGCTTTCCGTCCTGTACGGGATTCCGGTTTCCACATTCAGTGCCGAAACCTTTGCGCCCCGCACCGCGGCGCCTGTGGGATCGCTCACGATCCCGGTGATCGTCCCTCGATTCGACTGCGCAACCGATATTCCTGCGGAGGCGATCAGCAGAAAAGCAACAATGTGGTTCTTCATTCAGCCCTCCATGGCTCTAGGGTTTGAGATCAATGGCTTGAGACCAGGTGTTCCTGGCGGCGCGGAAGCCGCCGGGTCCATCGGCGGCCGCGCAATACAGGTAGGTCGGATGTCCGCCCTCGATAAGGAGTTGCGGCCGCTCTAGGCAACCCAATGTCTGAGTCTTGCCATCGCGCCAGAGCAGGTTCCTGGAGTAGGCCTTCGGCTCCAGCGCGGGGCTCCAGTTGATTCCGTCGCGCGACATGGCATGGACACCGGCGTGCTTTTCGCCGGTGATGCCGCCGCTCATGTCCTTGGCAAGCATCTCGAACTGCCCGTTTTCCCACCACAAGTAGGGATCTTCGACATGGCTCCCGTCGGTGAAGGTGAAGACCGGCTGGTCGCTGACGCGCTGATACCGCCCGTCGAAAGACTTCGCCTTGGTGATGCCGAGGCGAAGCCCCTGCGGCGTGTTGGAGCGGTAGGCCAACATGACCTCCCCCCCGGGAAGGACGCAGGCGGCAGGATTGGTGACGATTGTGGAGTCCCACTTGCCGGGCCTGGGCTCGAGAATCGGCCGGTCGAGACGCTTCCAAGGTCCACGGACGCTGGAAGCAGTCGCCAAGCCGATACGAATCCGGCCATAAGGCTGGTCAACAAGTTTCGGATTTGCTATCAGATCACCCGGGTCGGGCGGCTTGCCGGGGTATGTACTTCCGATGTAGTAGAGAACGTACTTATCCCCGATCTTGTGGATGGTGGGATTGTGTGTCATGCGGCCGTCCCAGAATTGCTCTCCGCGCGGGGGGAGAACGACTTCCGCGAAGCGAAACGGTCCGCTGGGCCTGGGCGAAGTAGCCCGAACGATTTCAGACAGAAAGACGTAGCCCTCGAAGAATGGATATCGCTTCGGCCAGCGCGAAGCGAAAAGGTGATAGTTGCCGTCCTCACCCCGAATGGCCGAGCCACACCAGACCCAGTGATCATTCAGCCGGAATCCGGCATCTCTGCCTGCCGGCTTCAACCTCTCGAAGAACGGTTGAACTCGGGTACTCGAGAACGCGCGAAATCCGAAAATCGATCCTGGGATGATGTGGCGCCGTAACAATATGTGTCTCCTGTAAGAAGTCCAAACTACCACTGGTGGGCGACCGAACCACGTTAACAGCGGTGCATAACCGGTTAACTCCGGCTCTCTTGCCGGTGATAGGGTCGCAGTTCTGCCTGCGAAGGCCTTACACGAGAGCCTGGTGTATCACGACCAGGCGGCATCTGAGGATTCGTCCGGAGGAATTGCCAACCCGCCGCCCGACAGGTCTAAAAATAGACGTCGAATGTCTGGTTGATTTGTTCGTGGCGGCGGGATGCCTGTCCTCAAACACGCTGCCAGAACTGGCAGACAATGGCAAGGACTCGTTTTCCACAATCCGCCTCGGCGACGGCTGTGGAAATCCTTTATCTCAAACCTTCTCCTTTGGAGAAACTATAAGGTTGATGTGCGTGCGATCTTTTCGCCGGGGATATCCCGTAGAACTTGATCTAAGGTCTTGGATGGAGCGCTCAAGTTGAGCGTGGCGCCCGGGAAGCGGGTGGTGGAGGCCCAGTTGCCGGGAGCGACCAGATCGGGCTTCACGATTCGGTCAATCTGAGGGATACGAAATCAGCTTACCTCGCAGCCGGAAGCCAAAGCCCTACCCCTACTGCAACCGCTTCCGATACTCCTGCCGAGCATACTCATACGCCCGCGCCATCTCCCCCCGCTCATTCAGCTTCACCCTACCCGTCTTCTGCTGCTCACACAAATCCACCGCCTTCAAACACCACTCAATACTCTTCCTCTCCCGCACCGGACTCTCCCCCACCGTCACCCAAATCGGATTCGTATGCGAACTCGGCAGCACCCGCACCGCCACCCACGAACTCCGCTCAATCCGCGTCGTAAACTTCACCTCCCGCATCACCCCATCCGCCTCCACCTCCGTCTTCTCCATCGCCACCCCGTTCACCACCAACTCCACCGGCACCTTCCGACTCGTCCCCACCCGCGCCTGCTCCACGTCCCAGTACGGCTTCACATTCGCCTTCCGCTTCGCCGCCGGCGTCTCGTTCAACAGCGCCGCCACCTGCACCGTCGCCGTCACCCGCGCCGGCGCGCTCAGCTTCACATCCCCCTTCCCCATCTCCACATTGCTCACCCGGAAATCAATCAAATGGCTCCGCCCATCCGACACATAGTTCCGGCCCTCTTTAATCCCCTGAATCCAATCCCCATAGTCCGGCTTCGCCTGCCGCACATAACTCCGCCCCAATCCCACCTTACTGTCATAGATACACGGGAAATCCGTCTCCCCGCTAATCCGCGTCCGGTACCCCGCGTTCAACGTGTGGTACCAGATATTCAACTCCCACGGCCACGGCGTATCTACCGTCGACAGAAAATCCACCGCCCCGTGCGTCACGCTCACGATATACTCATTCGCCCCAATCCCGTCAAACCGCGGATGGTCGTACGACAGCAGCTCATCCTTCGGCATCTCGAGCCCCCAACCCGAATGCGCAAACCCCGTCACCGCCCCCTGCTTCTTCGCCCACTGCAAAATCGGCAGCCCCCACGTCGGCCAATCCTCTAAACGCGCCGTCCCCGGATAGTCCTGCTCCTTCACCCCCAGCAACACCAAATGACCCGTATGGCTCGACGGATGCCCCGAAATCTCCACGTCATACCGAATCCGGTTCTCCTCCGTCGACAAAGCATGATCCTTCCCCTCGAAAAACGTCTTCTGGAAATACCACCCCGGCCCCCACGTCAGCACGCTGCCAATCTTCAAGTCCTCCCCCAGCACATGCCGCATCATGTCCTGCGGATACACCCCCTCGGTCGGCCGCTCATAATGCGAACAACCCGCCGCGTGAATATGGTGGTCCCCGGAAATCCAACCCAGCTTCGCCGGGTCCACCCACCGCTCCAACTGAAACGCCTCCGTCCGGTCCACCCGATCCATCGTCACCTTCCGCGTAATCTTCTTATACTCCGGCCCCCGGCTCACCTCCACCGTGTAACTCCCCGGCGGCAGCACTAAACTCTCCCCGTCCGCCCGGTACACCTGCGGATGGAAGAAGAAATCCGGCGCCTTCCGCTTGGCCTGCGACGGATACACCCGTCCCCGATCGTCCTTGACCAAGAACGAAGCCGTCGTCGGCCGCCCGTCGGCATCCTTCACCCGCAGCGTCAACTTCGCCGCCGGCGTAATCCGGAACAGCACATCCACCTCGCTCCGGAACCCCAAATCCTGCGTCCCCTGCCCCACATCGAAAACCAGTTTCGCCTCCCGCTGCCCCGCCTCCCGCGCATAAATCTGAATCACCCGGTACTCCACCGCCAACCCCGACAAATGCACCTTCAGCGGCTGCCGCGTATAACTCTGAATCTCCATCCACCGCCGATTTCCCGTATTCGCGTTCTGATTCTGCATCGGCCCCGCGTTCGGCGAATCCACCCCCACCGCCGCCGTCAACCCCGCCTGGTTATGCACCTTCACAAGAAAGCTCCGCCAACCCTGCTCGAGTAACTCCGCCTTCGCCGGCCCCTGCTGCACCTTCACCCGCGCCTCGGGATTAATCTCCAACCCCACCAGACAGTGCTTATCCAAAATCTCCTGGATCTTCTCCACCGAAGCCCCCGCCAGCGCCCCCCGCTCGGCAAACGGCTCCCCGGCCAGCTCCAGCGCCTGCACCACCCGCTCCACCTGCGCCGCCAGCGGTTGCCGCTCCACGCTCCCAATCACCGGCAAAGCCTCCGCTCGCAAAGCAAGCGCACATACCAATCCCAAACAGAGTCGCATAGCGCCCCAATCTTATCCGAAATCCACCCGGAAAAAAATCTTGAACATGTTCAAAAATGCTGATACGCTCATTCCAACAGGGCCTCCATGCTCCACTATCTACAGCGCCATCCCTTTGCCGTCCGCGCCACCTTCCGGCACTCCCTCGTCCTCACCTACGCCCTACCCGCTCCCCGCCTCGCCCCCCTCCTCCCGCCCGGTCTCCGCCTCGACCTCTGGAACGGCTGCGCCTTCCTCGCCATCGCCCTCGTCGACACCGCCGCCCTCCGTCCCGCCTTTCTACCCGCCCTCTGCGGCGCCAACTTCTTCCTCGCCGGCTACCGCATCTTCGTCCGCCACGGCCAATCCCTCCGCGGCCTCCGCGTCCTCCGCAGCTACGCCAACCGCCGCTTCATGGTCCACGCCGGCAACCTCCTGACCCGCTACAACTACCTCCCCTGCCAGTCCCGCCTCGCCGCCTCCCCCTCTACCCTCGACGTCGCCTTCACCGCCCCCGGCGCCGATCTCGCCGTCACCGCCCACCTTGACCGCCCCGAACTTCCCCCCTCCTCCCCCTTTCCCGACCTCCCCACCGCCCGCCGCTTCGCCGGCCCCATGCCCTATACCTTTGATTACGAGGCCCAAACCCACTCCCTCGTCCAGATCCGCGGCGTCCGCACCCATTGGGACCTCCGCCCCGTCGCCGTCGACGTCCACCGCGCCGCCTTCCTCGACCCCTATCCCGAAGCCCGCCTCGCCAACGCCTTCTATGTCCACGACACCGCCTACCGTTGGGAGAAGGGAACTGTCCTGCCCCTATGAGACCCCCCCTGCAAGGCGTCCTCCAGATCGTCCGCTTTAACTGGCCCTTTTACGCCACCGCCACCACCGTCATCCCCACCGCCCTGTTCCTCGGCGGCCCCTGGCTCCAAGCCCTCGCCGCCGCCACCGCCTACCTCACCTTCGCCTCCCTCGCCGCCTCCTACTGGGTCTACGACCATAGCGATCTCTACCAACTCCCCTGGCTCCCCGCCGCCCTCCCCCTGCCCTGCCGGAACGCCCTCAACCTCCACGCCGGCCTCGACGAATTCACCCCCCTCCTCCGCGCCCACCTCCCCGCCACCCACTGGCAAACCGCCGACTTCTACAACCCCGCCGAAATCACCGAACCCTCCATCGCCCGCGCCCGCACCCCCGGCGCCTCCCCCCTCAACTACCGCCACTGGCCCCACCCCGACGCCTCCCTCGACGCCGTCCTCCTCCTGTTCTCCGCCCACGAAATCCGCCTCCCCGCCGGCCGCCGCGCCCTGTTCGCCGAAGCTGCCCGCTGCCTCCGGCCCGGCGGCCGCCTCCTCGTTCTCGAACACCTCCGCGACCTGCCGAACCTCCTCGTCTACGGCCCCGGCGCCTTCCACTTCTTCAGCCGCCAATCCTGGCAGGAGTCCTGGCCCGGCCTGACCCTAAAACGAGAACACCGCCTCACCCCCTTCACCACCCTCTTCATCCTCGAAAAGCCATGTTGACCCTGCTTCTCCAAATCGCCGGCGCCAGCCTCCTCGCCATCAGCCTGCTCCACTTCGCCCTACCCAAACGCTTCGCCTGGAGCGAAGAACTCGCCCGCCTTAGTCTCCTCAACCGCCAGATCTTCTACGTCCATACCTTCTTCATCGCCTTCATCGTTGCCCAAATGGGCGTCCTCTTCCTCTTCTTCCCGGCTGCCCTCCTCGAACCCTCGCCCCTCGCCCGCCTCCTCGCCAGCGGCCTCTGGCTCTTCTGGTTCGCCCGCGCCGTCATTCAATTCTTCGTCTACAGCCCCGCCCTCTGGCGCGGCAAGCCCTTTGAAACCTTCGTCCACATCGCCGTCAGCGCCTTCTGGCTTTACCTCGTCGGAGTCCTCACATGCGTCCTGATTACAATCTCCTGATCTCCCGCCTCGCCCTCGCCGCCGTCTGGCTCTATCAAGGGCTCTGGCTCAAGCTGCTTGCTCCCTCCCACCACGCCGGCATCGTCGCCGAAGTCCCCTTCGGCGGCCCCTGGCTCCTCCCCGCCATCGGCATCGCCGAATCTGCCCTCGCCGCCTGGATCCTCACCGGCCGCCACCCCCGCCCCGCCGCCTACGCCCAAACCGCCCTGCTCCTTGCCATGAACGCCGGAGGCCTCCTCTTCGCCCGCCACCTCATCGCCGACCCCGTTGCCATGCTCACCCAAAACGCCGTCCTCCTCGCCCTCGCCTGGAGAATCGCCCGATGAACCCCTGGCGCCGCGGCCGCTTCCACGGCTCCGGCCCGCCCCAACTCCTCTTCGGCCACATGTGGGAAGACCCCACCCTCGAATGCCGCCACTTCCCCCCCGGCGCCCGCATCTTCGCCATCGCCTCGGCCGGCTGCACCGCCCGCACCCTCTCCGCCCACGGCTGCCACGTCACCGCCGTCGACCTCAACCCCACCCAACTCGCCTACGCCCAATCCCGCGGCCCCCAGCGCCCCGGCGCCGCCGACCGCGGACTCGCCCTCCTCCGCCGCCTCGCCCCCCTCGCCGGCTGGTCCACCACCCACCTTGAAACCTTCCTCCACCTCGCCGACCCCGCCGCCCAACTCCCCTACTGGCGCCAGCATCTCGATACCGCCCGCTTCCGCTTCGCCCTCGACACCCTCCTCGGGCCCCGCGTTCTCCGTCTCTTCTACCGCTCCCCTCTCCTCGCCCAACTCCCCGCCAACTTCGGCGCCGTCCTCCGCCAGCGCCTCGAACGCGGCTTCGCCCGCCACCCCAATCGCCACAACCCCTATCTCCACTGCCTCTTCGCCGGCGTCCCCGTCCCCTCGCCGGATCCCCTCCTCCCCATCGCCTGGCATCACGCCGACGCCGCCGACTTCCTCCTCGCCGCCCCCCGCCACTCCTTCGATGGCCTCACGCTCTCGAACATCCTCGACGGCGCTCCCCCCGCCTACGCCGCCCGCCTCCACCAAGCCATCGCCCACGCCGCCGTCCCCGGAGCCCCCGTCCTCCTCCGCAGCTTCGCCGAACCGCGCACCCCCCTCGCCGCCGCCCTTGCGACAGAAGACCGCGCCCTCCTCTGGGGCCAACTTACCGTACCGCCACCAGCCTCCTCTCATTCCGCACAAACAACGTCCCGTTTGCCAGCGCCGGATACGCCCGCACCACCCCATCCAAAATCTTAAACTCCGCCAGCTTCTTATACCCCTTCGGCGTTGCCTCCGCGATCAACAACTCCCCCTTCTCCCGCATCACCACCAGCTTCCCCCCCACCAGCAAAATACTCCCCGCCCCAAACCGCCCCGTCGCCCACTTCACATTCCCCGTCTTCATCTCAATGCACCGCAGCTCCGGACCCATCTCCTGCCGCCCGTGATACCCATACAAAAAGCCATCTCGATACACCGGCGTCGCATAATGTGCGCTCAACGACTCATCCCCGCTCCACACCGGCTTGAGCGGCGTCTTCGTCAAATCCACCACCGCCGCCCCCACCTCGTAACTCGAAGTCAAAAACACCTGATCCCCCACCACCACCGGCGTCGCCGCGTTCACCGTCGTGTTCGACCGCGCCCGCCACCGCATCTGCCCCCGCACTTTCCCCGTCGCCACGTTCACCACCACCAACCCCGTCCGCGTAAAAAACACCCCCTCCTCCCCCTGATAAGCCACCGGACTCGCATATCCCGCCTCGTCCCCCGTCGCCGTCCACAACACCTTCCCCGTTCCCACCGCAAACGCCGCGATCCCCGCCGTCCCCCCCACCTGCAACATCACCCGCTCCCCCATCACCAGCGGCGCCGACGCCTGCCCGAAAAACTGCTTCTCCACCCCGAAGACCTTCATCGTCGACACCTGCCACAACGCCTTCCCCGTCCCCGCGTCCAGCGCCGTCAACACCCCGTGCGCCCCGTGCACAAACACCCGCCCCCCGCTCACCACCGGCGCCGCCCGCGGCCCCTCGTCAAACCCAAAATCATCCCGGTAATTCGTCGGCACCGTCGTCCGCCAACGCGTCTTCCCCGTCTCGGCGTCCATCGCCTCGCAGATCTCCTCATCCCCCACCCGATGGTACAGATACACCTTCCCCTCACTCACCACCGGCGCCGCGAATCCCGACCCCACCTCCCGGCTCCAAACCACCTTCCCCGCCGGCGCAAAATCCCCCTCCGCCGATACCCCGTTCCGATTAGGTCCCAAATGCTGAGGCCAGTCCGCACCCCACAAACATCCCAAAATGAAGAAAGAGAAGAGACGAAGCATGGCGATCCAGTATCCTATAACGATGATTCGCCTCGCGATCCTGCTCTTTTTCTTGCTCCCCCTCCTCCCCAACCAGACTCTCCAAGCCCAAACCCTCCGCGGCCTCCTCTCCGTCACCGTCCGCGACGGCTCCAAAGCCATCGTCCGCAACGCCAATCTCACCCTCACCCACACCCCCACCGGCCGCGCCTGGAACGCCCAAACCGACGCCGCCGGCGCTTTCTCCTTCGCCCTCCTCCCCCCCGGCGACTACAAAATCACCATCGACTCCCCCGGCTTCCGCCGCTCCACCACCAACCTCACCCTCCACCTCAACCAGGAACAAACCGTCGACCTCCTCCTCCAGCCCGGCGACCGCACCGAAACCATCGAAGTCTTCGCCCCCGACGAAGGCCTCAAAACCACCTCCCCCTCCCTCGGCGCCACCCTCCAAAACCGCCAGATCCTCGATCTCCCCTTAAACGGCCGCAACTTCTCCTCCCTCGCCCTCCTCGTCCCAGGCGTCACCCTCCCCGCCCAGGGCTCCTCCGGCGCCGTCCGCGGCGACTTCACCTTCAACGCCAACGGCGCCCGCGACTCCGCCAACGCCTACACCCTCGACGGCGTCTACAACGGCGACCCCAAACTCAACGGCGTCGGCGTCACCCCCTCCGTCGACGCCATCCGCGAATTCGAAGTCCTCACCGGCAACTACGACGCCTCCTTCGCCCGCAACGCCGGCGCCCAGGTCAACGTCGTCCTCAAGTCCGGCACCAACACCCCCCACGGCTCCCTCTATCACTTCTTCCGCAACCAGGCCATGGACGCCCGCAACTTCTTTGCCCCCGCCGGCCCCGACCCCCGCTATCTGCGGAACCAGTTCGGCGCCGCCCTCGGCAGCGCCCTCGTCAAAGATCGTACCTTCCTGTTCGCCGACTTCGAATCCCGCCTCTCCCGCGAAGGCATCTCCCGCTCCACCCGCGTCCCCACCGCCCTCGAACGCCGCGGCGACTTCTCCCGCTCCGACCCCCGCACCCCCCCCATCGACCTCTTCACCCAAATGCCGTTCCCCGGCAACACCATCCCCGCCCAGCGCCTCCACCCCATCGCCCTCGGCATCGCCAGCCTCTACCCCCTCCCCAACCGCCCCGACCCCGGCCAAAACCTCACCACCGCCCCCGTCGCCCGCGACAACAACCACTCCTTCGATCTCAAATTCGACCACCGCCTCGCCCGCAACTCCGACCTCTCCGCCCGCTACTCCTTCTCCGACCGCGACCTCCTCGAACCCTTCGCCGGAGCCTCCTTCTCTCCCGTCCCCGGCTTCGGCACCGCCAACGCCCGCCGCGCCCAAAACCTCATGCTCTCGGAAGTCCACGCCTTCCGCCCCCATCTGCTCAATGAACTCCGCCTCGGCTTCAACCGCGTCGCCCTCGGCGTCACCCCCGAACAGCAGGCCGCCAATCTCAACTCCCGCATCGGCCTCCCCACCCCCGCCAACCCCGTCAACGCCGGCCTCAGCTACATCTCCATCGCCGGCTTCGGCTCCCTCGGCGACGAATACAACAACCCCCAGCGCGGCATCACCAACACCTACCAGCTCCTCGACCAGCTCACCTGGACCCGCCACCGCCACACCCTTCAGGCCGGCTTCGATTACCGCGTCCAGCAGCAAAACGCCTTCCGCAACGTCCTCTCCCGCGGCCTCCTCTCCTTCGTCGGCTTCACCGGCAACGCCCTCGCCGAAATGATGCAGGGCCTCGTCTCCGTCTCGAGCCGCGCCACCGGCATCAACGACCAGCGCCTCCGCGCCCGCTCGACTTCTTTCTTCCTCCAGGACACCTGGAAACTCTCCCGCCAACTCACCCTCTCCTACGGCGTCCGCTACGAGTTCTCCACTCCCCCCGTCGACGCCAAAGACCGCGCCGCTATCTTTAACTTTGCCAACGGCCAGCTCAACCAACTCGGCGCCAACGGCGTCCCCCGCGGCGCCTTCCTCGCCGATAAGAATAACTTCGCCCCCCGCCTCGGGCTCGCCTGGTCCCTCAACGACAAAACCGTCCTCCGCGCGGGCTACGGTCTCTACTACGACCAGGCCCCCCTCGCCCCCGGCGAAGGCATCTATTTCAACGCGCCCTACTTCAACGTCGGGACATTTTTTACTTTCCAGCAGTACAACTTACTCCTCCACGATCCCTTCCCCGCCAACTTCCCCCTCGCCCTGCCCCCCTCGGCCGTTACCTTCCAGCGCAACCTCCGCACCGCCTATGTCCAAAACTTCAGCTTTAATCTCCAACGCCAACTCGGCGCCGGCCGCGTCCTCGAAATCGGTTACGCCGGCAACAAAGGAACCAAGCTCCACTCCGGCCGCGACCTGAACCAGCCCGGTCCCAGCACCAACCCCCAAAACCTTCGCCCCAACCCCTTCTACGGCGATATCACCGCCATCGAATCCCGCAGTAACTCCAGCTACCACTCCCTCCAGGCCCGCTTCGAACAACGCGTCTCCCGCGGCCTCAGTCTCCTCGCCAGTTACGCCTACGCCAAAGCCATCGACGACGCCTCCAACTTCTTCTCCACCGCCGCCGATCCCAACTTCCCCATGGATTCGAACAACTGGCGCCTCGAACGCGCCCGCTCCGGCTTCGATGTCCGCCAGCGCCTCTCCCTGGCCTATGTTTACGATCTCCCCTTCGCCCGCGGCCATAAGTGGCTCGGCGGCTGGCAAACCAACGGCGTCTGGAGCTTCCAGTCCGGCCGGCCCTTCTCCGTCACCCTCCTGTCCGACCTCGACCGCTCCAACACCGGCCGCACCAGCTTCGGCTTCGGCGCCAACGACCGGCCCCTCCGCCTCGCCTCCGGCCACTTAGCCAATCCCACCCCGGACCGCTGGTTCGATACCTCGGCCTTCGCTCTCCAGCCCTTTGGGGCGTTCGGCAATAGCGGCCGCAACATACTCTCCGGCCCCGGACTCGCTAATTTGGACGTTTCTATGACAAAAAATACCCGGCTCTCCGAACGCGTTACCCTCCAGTTCCGCGCCGAGGCATTTAACGTCGCCAACCGCGCCAATTTCGACTTACCGGACGCCGTTCTTGGCTCCGGAACCTACGGACGTATTCTCTCGGCCCAGCCTCCCCGGCATTTGCAGTTTGGAATCAAGTTTCTTTTTTAAATAGATTCGGGTATTCTGAAGGGGCAACCGGTTCGCGCCGAGTCAGTCTTGGATTCAGTATTGGTCGGGTTCTTTCTTGCGCGGGTATTGGATTTGCTGAGTAAGGAGAACTCGATCGATGAAAAATATCTTTGTGGGCAATCTGCCCTACGACGTCCGTGATGATGAGTTGTTGCAGCTGTTTGGTCAGTACGGCGCCGTGGACCGTGTCCATTTGTTGCGTGACCGGGACACCGGTCAGATGCGCGGCATTGGCTTTGTCGAAATGCCTAACGACGAAGAAGGCGACAACGCGGTGCAGGCCCTCAACGGCTATGAACTCGGCGGTCGTCCCATGAAAGTGGAAGAGGCTCGGCCTCGGGAAGAGCGTGGCTTCGGCGGCGGCGGTGGCGGTGGCTACCGTGGCGGCGGCGGTGGTGGTGGCTTTG
>JAINDL010000059.1 GCA_019931245.1 Bryobacteraceae bacterium CoA2 C42 | reverse complement strand
CGACGGCTTTGATGGGGGCGTCGAAGCTGCCGGTCTGCTTGACCATCCAGCCGGTGAGCCAGGGGGCGACGATGCCGGCGAGGTTGGCGGCGGTGTTTTGGACGGCGACGGGGACGGCGCCGGGCATGAGGGTTTGGGTGAGGGCCCAGTAGTTGGCGGTGGCGAGGCCGAGGCCGCAGAGGGAGGCGACGGTGAGGCCGATCATGAGCTCTTTCGAGTCGGTGAAGACGCTAAGGGTCTGCATGGCGGCGAGGAGGAAGCCGGCGACGGTGAACAGGCGGCGGACGAAGATGGGTTCGGCGCCGCGGGCGATCATGCGGTCGGCAACCCAGCCGCCGATGGCGGCGACGGCGGCCATGCCGCCGAAGGAGACGCCGCCGAACCAGTTGGAGTCTTTGATGGACATACCGTGGGTTTTCTGGAAGTATTGGGGCATCCAGGTCATGCAGTAATAGACAAAGTACATGTAGCAGTAAGTGCCGATGATGATGCCCCACATGACGCGGCTTTTGAGGGCGTCGGCGAGGGAGACGCTGTCGGCGCCACCGGCGGAGGCGGGGAGGGCCGGGAGGGCGGCGGGGTCGGAGCTTTTGACCCAACCGAGCCAGGGGCCAAGCCAGAGAAGGCTGCCGATGCCCATCATGAGGAACATGGCCTGCCAGCCGTACTGGACGACGAGGAAGCCGGCGAGGGGGAGGCCGACGGCGGGACCGATCTTGGTGCCGGTCATGTAGACGCCGACGGCGAAGCCGCGCTCTTTTTCGGCGAAGTGGGCGCGGATGTAGCGGAGGGAGGAGGAGGTGACGACGCTTTCGCCGAGGCCGACGATGAGGCGGGTGGCGATGAGGGCGCTGAGGCCACCGACGGCGACGGTGGCCATGGAGGCGAGGCTCCAGAGGACGATGCCGGCGGTGTAGAGGAGGCGGACGCCGTAGCGGTCGACTAACATGCCGGCGGGGATCTGGCCGATGGTGTAGGTCCAGAAGAAGGCCGACAGGGCCATGCCGCGCTGCTCTTCATCGAGGGCGAGCATTTTGCCGAGTTCGGGCATTGCCGAAGTGAGATTGACGCGGTCGATATAGGCGATGACCATGCCGAGGCTCAACCAGCAGACAACCCACCAACGTTTTTCAGTCATGCGATTTCCTTAGAATTGTTATTGCTTTTCTTGTTTAGTTATCCCAGGGCTGGCGGAGGGTCGGCTCGTTTGCGTAGCGTTTGACGCGGAGTTCGAGGCGATCCCCTGCCCCGGGCGCGAGGCGGACTTTGACGGCGGGGCCGTTGACGTTGATGGTCTTGCCGCCGACGGAGGCCGAGAGGATCTGGTGTTCGCCGTAGGCGCCGGCCTGGACGCTGACTTCGCGGGCTTCGACGCTGCTGACGTTGACGAGGCGGACGGAGACGGTGTCGGCGGTGAAGCCTTCGACGAGGGCGGCGACGTCGTCGGGGAGGCCGCTGCGGCGGCGGACGGGGTCGAAGTAGCGAACGCGGGCGTGGAGAGTCCAGATGTTGCCGGTGAGATAGGAGCCGAGGGTGAGCTTCGAGAGGGCGTCGGTGGCGGCGGGGTTGAAGCCCATGAGGTAGTCGGCGAGGCGGGTATCGGCCGAGGTATCGTCGCTTTGGATTTCGGCCATTTTGTGGCGGACGGTTTCGAGTTCCTGGCGGAGGGCGCGTTCGGGGTAGGCGGCGTCTTTGCCATCGAGGAAGGAGAGCCAGGGATCGGCGGGGAGGTTCTGGCGGTCTTTGGGATCGAGGGACCAGAGGTAGATTTCAAGAAGGCGGTTCGTGAATAAGTTGGGGGTGTAGTTATACCACTCTTCCTTGCCGCCGGTGAACTTATGGCCGCGGGGGTCGCCGTAGCCATTGGGGAGCATGGTTTTGCCGTTGATTACCTTCTTTTGGGCGTAGAGATTCTCCATCTGTTTGCGGAGGGTGGCGACGAAGCCGGGGTCGCCTTTGCTGACGAGATAGGCGTTGCCGAAGCCGGGCCAGGAGCCGGCGTCGAAGGTGTTGCGGTGGGCCATCTGGTCGATTTCGCCATCGTAGACGGTGAAGTTCCAGCCGTAGGTGCCTTTGTACCACTTCCCGCCGTACTCGCCGCCGGGCTGGCCATTGAGGCCGATGTTGGTGGGGATATTGCCGCCGTTCGCGTCGGTACGCTGCTTCCAGGCGCCGACGTATTCGAGGACCCAGTCTTTGTATTTCTTTTCCCCGGTGAGCATGTAGGCGTTGAGGGCGAGACCGGTGGAGGCGAGGTTGAGGGGGTGGTCGCCGACGCTATCGAGATACTCGTCGCAGTGGGCGAGCATTTTGTCGTAGACGCTCATGAGGTCGACCATGCCGCCGCGGCCTTGTTTGCCGTGGAGGAGGTGGAAGGTGCCGGGGACGGGGTCGCCGACCCAGTCATAGGAGGTGGCTTTGTGGAGCATGGGGCCTTTGCTGCCGGTCCAGATGCTCTTGATGACTTTGTGGACGGGGTCGTAGTTGGGGGCTTCGGGATCCTCGTTCATGTAGAGGCCGGCGAAGCGTTTCATGCGGAGGCGGAGGGTGGGATCGGTGGGATCGGACAGGCCGAGGAACATGAAGGCGCGGATGCCTTCGCCGGTGTGGAACCAGTCGGACTGGGTGATGAACTCTTTGTGGTAGGCGCCGTTGGCGGCCAGTTTGGTTTTGACGGTGCGCATCTCCTTGTACTGGAGGAGATGGCCTTCGAGCGCTTTTTTGTAGTGGGCGAGGACGGAGTCAGAGCCGCCGAGGGCGTGGAGGAGGGTCCAGTTGTAGAAGGTTTCGATGGCGTCGTCGGGGCCGTCGAGGGTTCCCCAGCGGGGGGTGTGGAGGAGGTAGCCGCGGGCGTCGAGATACTTGTTGGCGAAGCGGTCGCAGGCGAGGGAGCTTTGCTTGAGCAGTTCGCGTTCGAGGAGGGCCCAGGCGGGGGGCGAGGTGGTTTTGTTGATTTCGAGGGCCGGTTGGGCGAGAGCGGTAGCGGCCGTGAGGACGAGTAATCCAGGAATTTTCATTTTGGGAACCTCCAGATGCGCAGTGCGTTTTCGCCGAGAATGAGGCGGCGGTCCTCGTTCGAGTAGAAGGAGCAGTATTTGTCGACGAATTCGAGTTCTTTATCCATGGGCAGTTCCCAGCGGGGGCGGGGATAGCCGGTGCCCCAGATGATCTGGCGGGCGCCGAACTCTTCGTAGATGGCTTTGTAGAAGGGCCAGGTATCTTCGTAGGGATACTTTTTCAGTTCGGTCATCTCGTAGGGTTCGGAGTTCGAGATCCAGACCTGGGGGAATTTCTTAAGGCGGAACATTTTGCGGAACTCGGGCCAGGGATCGGCGAGTTTGAGGTCTGGTTTGCCGGCGTGATCGATGACGACTTTGACGCCGGGGAAGCGGGCGCACATGTCTTCGAGCATGGGCATCTGGTGGGGGAGGATGTAGTAGTTGAAGACGGCCTGGAGTTTTTCGGCTTCGCGCCAGAGGGGGTAATGTTCCGGGGAGTTGAGCCAGGTGGCTTTGGGGTGGTAGATGGGGCTGAAGCGCATGCCCTGGAAGCCTTGTTCCTTGATCCAGTAGCGGAGTTTTTGGGGGGCTTGGGGATCGAGGGGGTTGAGGAGACCGTGGGCGACAAAGAGGTTGGGGTATTGGTGGAGGGAGTGGGCGATGTAGGAGTTGTCCCAGCCGAAGTAGCGGGGGTTGATGAGGACGGCGTAGCGGAGGTTGAAGTCCTTCATCTGCTGGACCTGATTTTCGATGGGGGCCTGGATGGGGACGGCCTTTAGGTCGGGGCGTTCGGGGTGGGCGAAGGGGAGTTCCCCT
>JAINDL010000027.1 GCA_019931245.1 Bryobacteraceae bacterium CoA2 C42 | reverse complement strand
GCGATACCGCCGAAGGAATCGGTGTCGCAGGTTGTGGGGTACATCCAGGGGAAGAGCGCGATTCATGTCGCGCGAGTCTACGGAGAGCGGAAGCGCAACTTCGTAGGGCAACACTTCTGGGCGCGCGGTTACTTCGTGTCGCCGTAGGTCGGGACGAGGCGGTGATCCGCGAATACATTCGCGGAGGTCGCGTTAGCGAACGCGCAAAGCCGCTTTGAGCGGCTCTCGAAATAAGGCCCCCGGCTTAGCCGGGGGATACTTACGATGCAGCGCCGGGAGGCGTTATGGCGTTTTGGCGAGGCGGTCGTAGCGGAGTTCGCCGCCCTTGAGGACCTTGACGCCGCCCCAGCCGCGGTCGAGGCGCGGGGGGCCGACCTGGTTTTCCATGCGGGTGAATCGGTCACGCATCTTCGCGACGAGGTCCGGGTGCGCGGCGGCGACGTCGTGCTGTTCAGCGGGGTCGGTGGCGAGGTGGAAGAGCATGTTTTCGCGGGCGGGGTCGCCGGTGGTGACGCCGGGGTGCATGGTGGGCCGGGCCTGCTCGTAGGGGGCGAGGATGGTGACGCCGTCGGGGCCGCGCGGGTCGATGTAGCGGTCTGGGTCGGGGATGCCGCCGGCGAGGCCGGGGCCGGGCGGGCGGACGTGGAGTTTCCAGGGGCCCATGCGGATGGCAGAGAGTTTGGCGCCGCTCATGACAAAGAGCGCTTCGTGCGGGGAGGGGGCGCGGGGCGTGGTCATGAGGCCGAAGATGTTCTTGCCATCGATGGTGCGGCCGGCGGGCAGCGGAGCGCCGGCGAGGGCGGCGAGGGTGGGGAGGATGTCGATGACGCCGGCGATTTCGCCGGTGCGCAGGCCGGCGGGAATGCGACCGGGCCAGCGGGCGAGGAGCGGGACGCGGACGCCGCCTTCAAAAGGCGAGCCTTTCATGCCGCGCAGGCCGCCGGTGCTGCCGCCGAAGGTGGCGCCGTTGTCGGAGGTGAACAGGACGAGCGTATTGTCGTCGAGGCCGAGCGCCTTAAGCTTGGCGAGGATCTGGCCGACGGACCAGTCGAGTTCGGCGATGACGGCGGCGTAGAGGTTGGCGGGATCGCCTTTGGTGTAGAAATCCTGCGAGGCGGCCAGGGGCTTGTGGGGCATGGCGTGGGGCAGGTAGAGGAAGAAGGGCCGGGCTTTGTTCCGGTCGAGGAAGGCGAGGGCGCGCTCGGTGTACTTGCGCGTGAGTTCAGACTGGGCTACGGGGTATTCGACCACGGTTTCGTTTTCGACGAGCTGGACGGGGCGCATGTCGTTCGAGTAGGGGATGCCGTAGTACTCGTCGAAGCCCTGCGAACGCGGCAGGGTAGTGGCCTGGTGGCCCAGATGCCATTTGCCGAGGATGGAGGTGGCGTAGCCGAGCGGCTTCAACACTTCGGCGATCGTTACCTCCGCGGGCGGCAGGGCGAGTTCGTTGATTCCCGAGTCGGGGGCGGGGTTACCGGTGATGGTGGTGCGGAAGGGGTAGCGCCCGGTGAGGAGCGCCGACCGGGAGGGGGCGCAGAAGGGCATGGGGACGTAGAAGTCGGTGAACAGGGCGCCTTCGGCGGCCATGCGATCGAGGTGGGGGGTGGCGTTGCGGGCCGAACCGTAGCAGGCGAGGTCGCCGTAGCCGAGGTCGTCGGCGAAAATGACGATGAAGTTCGGCTTGGGGGGCTGGGGTCGGGCGGGGCGCTGGGCCCAGGCCGCGGCGCCGCCCAGGAGCAGGAGCATATCCCGGCGGGTGGTCATTGGAAGCCGATTTTATATCAGGCCGGGGGAATCGGCGATATGCTGAGGGGATGGCGCAAGGGGGAAAAGCGAGGGGGGCGGTGCTGCCGCGGCGGGCGGCGGAGGCGCTGCTGCGCGCCGTGGACTGGCTGACGGAGCAGGAGGTGGACTTCCAGGTGACGGGGGACACGGCGGCGCGGTTTTATGGCGCGAAGCTGAAGGTGCGGGAGGTTGAGTTGACGGTGACGGCGGGTACGCTGGAGCGGCTGGGCGGGGGCGTCGAGTGGCAGCGGGACGAGCGGTGGGAGCGGTTGACGCTGGAGCGGGACGGGGTGCGGCTGGTGGCGAGCGCGGCGCGGTGTTACGAGGCTCGGCGCGGGCGGTGGATCGCGGTGCGGGCCGACCTGCGGCATAACACGTGGATTGACTTTCAGGGCCGCCACATTCCGTTTGAAACGCGCGGCCCGTTGATGCGGCGCTATGAGCGCCTCGGTGAGGATGAACCGGTGCGGCAGATGCTGGCCGGGAGCCACTGCAGTTAGTCGGTGGGCTTTGCGAAGGTCAGCCGGATGCCGGTGGTGAACAACAGGTCGTTGGTTTTGGCGCCGGGGACGGGGTTGCTCAGGTAGCGGTTGCTGAAGCCGACGTTCCAGGCCATCCACTTGTTGATGTTGGTCGACAGGGCGGTGTCGAAGTTCAGGCGGTAGTTGCCGGTGTTGGAGACGTTGGGATAGAAGACGAGGCGTTCGGTGAGCACCATGTTCGAGGCGAGCTTGCGATTGAGTTCGTTGCCGAGGATGAGTTCGGTGGAGGTGCGGCGGAGGCCGGTGGAGAAGAATTCCTTGTTGAGGTTGGCGCCGGAGAAGAGGTCGAAGACGGTGGTTTTGCTTTTGACGACGCGGTAGCCGCCGCCGCCGCCGAGGACGAAGCGGAGGTCGAGGCGCTGGAACTCGTCGAATTCGAGATCGGAGAGGGCGAAGACGAAGGATTTCTTGCTGAGGTTGAGGTCGTAGCGGCCGCCGCCGCGGATGGCGTTGGCGGTTTGTTGGGTTTTGCCCTGAAGGCGGGCGTTGGTGTTGATGCTGGTGAAGGAGAGGGAGATTTTGTCGCGGGAGGTGGAGCGGGTGAGGTTGGCGCCGAGGTTGAGGGTGTTGGTTTCGGCGTTGCCGCGGGTGGCGGCGTAGCCGGCGTCGAAGAAGCCGGTCCAGAGGTCGAGCAAGCCGGGGTTGGTGAGCCGGTCGAGGGCGGCGAGGTAGCGGGCCTGCTCCTGCTCGGAACGGATGGTGGCGATTTTTTCCTTGGTGGTTTCGACGGTGCCGGCGGCAGCGGTGGTGACGGTGTAGCGATCGTTGTCGGCCTTGAGAGAGCCGACGATGGTTTGGCCGTCTTTGAGGACGAGGCTTAAGGGCGCGCCGGAGTCGATGCTGGTGATGGCGGCGAAGGGGATTTTGACTTCGCCGGCGAGTTCGGATTTGAGGGTGAGGGAGTCGCCTTCGACGCGAATGACCGTGCCGGTGAGGCGGTCGCCGTTCTTCATGGTGATGGCGTCGCCGAACAGGGCGGTGGCGGTGAGCAGAACGGAGAAGGCGAGCGGCGCGAGACGGGGCGGTAAGGAGAAACGGGAACGAATCATGGTTGGTAACGGTTACTCATCAGTATCCCAGAGCGGGGCGGGAGTCGTGACATAATCTCTCGTATGAACTCAGAAACCAGGCGCAATTTTGTGAAAGCCGCGGCCGCTTTCACGATCGTCAGCCCGCAGGCGGTGCGTGGCTCGCAGGCCAATTCGGCGATGACTCTCGGCCTGATCGGCTGCGGGAACCGGGGCATGTACGTCAGCGGCATTTTCGCCAAGAACGAGAACGCGCGCGTGGCCGGCTTCAACGATATCTACGAGGACCGCTTTCAGGCGGCGGCGCAGAAGTACTCGGGCGCCAAGCGGTACAACAGCTACGACGAGATGCTGGCCGATAAGGGGATTGACGCGGTGTTGATCGCCACCCCGGCCTTCCTGCACCCGGAGCACTTTGAGCGGGCCGTGAAGGCCAAGAAGCACATCTTTTGCGAGAAGCCGGCGGGCGTGGACGCTCCCGGGGTGTTGCGGTTTTTGAAGGCGGCGCGCAGCGCGGATCCGACCAAGCGCATTTCGATGGACTATCAGCAGCGCTACGGCACGGAGTACCGCAAGGGGTACGCGCTCGTGAAGTCGGGCGAGTTGGGGCGCATCAGCCAGGTGCGGGCGGCGTGGATGGGCGGCGGGCCGCCGATCAAGAAGGGCCACGATCCGAAAGAAGAGCGGATCCGGAACTGGTTCTTCTACCGCGAACTGTCCGGCGACATGCTGATTGAACAGGACTGCCATAACATCGACGTCGTGAACTGGTTCATGGGGACGCATCCGGTGCGGGTTTCGGGCGTGGGTTCGCGGATGCAGCGGACGCAGATCGGCGACATCTACGACAATGTCTCGCTGAGCTATCAGTACGAAGACGGCACCATTTTCAGCTTCACGGCCAATCAGTTCGGCAACCCGGGATGGACGGACGTCTCAGAGACCTTTGTGTGCGAGAAGGGCGTGGTGAACGTGTCGCGCAAAGGGGTGAAGATCTACCGTCCGGGTAAGCCGGTCGAAGAGACCGAAACCAAGTACGACATTACGCAGGACGGGGTAAACCAGTTTGTGGCCGGGGTACGAGCCGGGCAGGTGGAGAACGCCGGGTTGTGGGGCGGGGAGAGTACTCTGTCGGCCGTGATGGGATTGATGGCCTGCACCTCGGGCCAGCCGATGACTTGGGAGAAGGTGAATCAGGTCTAGCCCCGGCGCGGGCAAAGCTGATTCTACAATGGGAGTTTGCAGAACAGGCTGCTCTCTCTCGACGCGTTCCGCGGATTGATCATGGCGTTCATGGTGCTGGTGAATACCCCCGGCACCGGAGCGCATGTTTATCCGCCGCTACGGCACGCCGAATGGCACGGTTGGACGCCGACCGATGTGGTGTTTCCCTCGTTCGTGTGGATAGTAGGCGTAGCGATTACGCTGGCGCGGCGGCCGACGATGGGGAAGACGCTGCGGCGGGGGGCGGTGCTGTTCGGGTTGGGTTTGCTCGTGTATCTGTATCCGCACTTCGATTTTTCGACGGCGCGGATTCTGGGTGTGCTGCAGCGGATTGCGATCTGTTACGTGGCGACGGTGGCGATTACGCGGTGGACCGGGGTGCGGGGCCAGGTGCTGTGGACCGCCGGGCTGCTGGCGGGTTACTGGGTCCTGATGGCGGTGGGCGGCGGGGGGCGGTTCGATGTGGAAGGCAACTTCGCCCACACGGTGGACCGGATGGTGCTGGGGGTGCATAACTACGCCAACACGAAGACGTGGGATCCGGAGGGGATTGTCAGCACGATTCCGGCGATTGCGACGTGTTTGCTGGGGGTGCTGGCCGGGCAGGTGCTGGCGCGGAAGGAAGACCTGGCGCGCCGGTGCACTTGGCTGTTGGTGATGGGCAACCTGCTGCTGGCGGCGGCGCTGGTGCTGGACCACTGGCTGCCGGTGAACAAGCAGTTGTGGACGAGTTCGTTCACGCTGCTGATGGCGGGGCTCGACTTTGTGATGCTGGCGATGATGGTGTGGCTGGTGGATGAGTACAAGGTGCAGCGGCCATTTGCGCCGTTTGTGATTCTGGGGCGGAACGCGATTGCGGTGTACATGGCTTCCGAGCTGATTGATATTTCCCTGCATGCGCTGGGATGGCGCGTGCCGCTTTATGAGAGCTTGTTTGCGCCGCTGGCATCGCCGATGAATTCTTCGCTGCTGTATGCGGTGGCCTATGTATTGGTGAATTTCCTGATCGCGTGGGGGCTGCACCGGCGCGGCTGGTACCTGAGGGCATAACGATGGGAAGCTGCGGCGCGACATTGGCGGGGGGACGGTCGGCGGCGATTGGCCGGGGCGAGAGTTTGGTCGAGTTCTGCTTTGACCATTTCGAGATGCGGTCGGAGAAGAACCGGGACGCGGTGTTTGTGCTGCACGCGGTGGGGGTGGACGAGGAGGGGCGGACGGCGGCGTTTGCCCTGCTGCACGTGGACGGGGTGGCGCAGTACTTTACGGCGCGGTGGGGGCGGAGCGGGGTGGGCTCGCACCACTTCGGGCCGATTCCGGTACCGGTGGAGGAGGACGAGCGGCCGGGAATTATGGTGTACGGTTCGCGGGCGTGCACGTTTACCTGGCGGAGCCATCAGTGGGAGATCACGGGGGTGCAGCGTGCGCCGCAGTTTGAGTTTCCGGCGCTCGAGGGCGAGACGCTGGTGGAGCCGTGGAACCTGCGGAACGCCTGGGCGCTGCGGGACGGGCGGCCGGTGTGCGATGTGGATGAGTTGGCCGATGGCGAGCACGGGGAGCTGACCAAGGATCCGGAATCGGCCGAGTCGTACCGGGTGCGGTTTGGGGGGCGGATCTGGCGGCGGTGGCGGCACCGGCACACGGGCAAACAGTCGGTGGAGCTGTTGGCGTTTGACATTGCCGCGGGCGAGATTGAGGCTTCGCTCGAGGAGGTCTGGAGCGAGATTGGGGGGCAGGAGGAGGCTAAGCGGGAGCTGGTGCGGGCGATTCAGTGGCCGGTGCTGTACCCGGAGCTGTTCATGCTGTTCAAGCGGCGGCGGTCGCGCGGGGTGCTGCTGTACGGGCCGCCGGGATGCGGCAAGACGCTGCTGGGGAAGGCCGTCGTGAAGCTGCTGGCGGCGCTGTACCGGCGTAAGGCCGACGACGGGGGCTTTCAGTATGTGAAAGGCCATCAGCTGCTCGATCAGTATGTCGGCAACTCGGAGAAGGGCGTGAAGGCGCTGTTTGACCGGGCGCGGCGCTGGAAGGAGGACAAGGGCTACCCGGCCGTGCTGTTCTTTGACGAAGCCGACGCGCTGTTCAAGCGGCGTCCGCAGGGTGATGCGAGCTTTACGCTGGTGCCGGCGCTGCTGGCCGAGATGGATGGCATGGACGAGAGCGGCGCGTTTCTGATTCTGGCGACGAACCGGCCCGATGCGCTGGACCTGGCCGTGACGCGGCCCGGGCGCGTGGACCGGAAGATCCGCATCACGCGGCCGGACGAGAGCGGCTGTGAGCGGATCTTCGCGATTCATCTGGACGGGGTGTTTCTGGCCGAGGGGCTGACGCGGGAGACCATCAGCGCGGCGGCGGCGCGGGAGCTGTTTTCGACGGCGCACCGGTTGTACGACGTCGAGTGGGAGGATGGCACGCTGGAGGGATTTTTGCTGAAGGACCTGGCGAGCGGGGCGCTCGTGCAGAACATTGTCGACCGGGCGACGGCGAACAAGATGGAGCACTGCATTGAGAACGGGGTGCGGGAGGGGTTGGACGTGGCGGATATGGCGCGGGCGATTGACGAGGTGCAGGCCGAGCAGTTGCTCGCCAACCACGCGGAAGAGGTGGCGGAGTTTGCCGAGAGCCGGCGGCGGCGCCTGGCCGACGTGCGGAAAGCGGAGCTGTAGGGAGCAAGCGATGGCGAAGATCTTGATGGTGGCTAGTGAGGTGGCGCCGTTTGTGAAGACGGGGGGCCTGGCGGATGTGATGGGTTCGCTGCCGGCGGCGCTCGCGAGGGCGGGCGAGACGGTGACGGTGTTGATGCCGCGGTACCGGGGCGTGGGCGGAGCGGATTTCCGCCGCGTGCGCGAGGATCTGCCCGTCTGGCTGAACGGCTTCCGGCACCGGGTGAACATTGACGGCTGTGACCGCGAGGGTGTGGCGTACCGTTTCGTGGACGCGCCATGGTTTTATGACCGCGAGGGGGTGTATTCGGGGGGCGGCAAGGATTGGGGCGACAACCATATCCGCTACGCGATTCTGTGCCTGGCGGCGCTGGAGATGGCCCGGGAGATCGAGACTCCGGACGTGTTTCACGTTCATGACTGGCAGGGGGCGCTGCTGCCGGTTTATCAGCGATCCTGGTTTGCGGGCGAGGCGCGGCTGCAGCAGGTGAAGACGCTGCTGACGATCCATAATCTTGGCTACCAGGGGCGGTTCGGCGCGGCGGCGATGGGAGAGTTGGGCCTGGACCAGAAGCTGTTCCATCCCGGGGCGCTCGAATACTTCGGCGATGTGAACCTGCTGAAGGGAGGGCTGGTGATGAGCGATTGGCTGACGACGGTGAGCCCGCGTTATGCGCAGGAAATTCAGACGGCCGAGTACGGGTTTGGCCTGGAGGGGCTGCTGCGGGAGCGCGCGGGGAGCCTGACCGGGATTTTGAACGGGGTCGACTACCGGGAGTGGGACCCGGCGACGGACCACTATCTGCCGGCGAACTACACGCCGGAGGATCTGCGGGGGAAGCGGGAGTGCAAGCGGTATCTGGTGGAGTATTTTGGGCTGCCGCCGGAGGCGATGGAGCGGCCGCTGTTGGGGATTGTGTCGCGGTTTGCCGAACAGAAAGGGTTCGACCTGATTGAGCAGATTGCCGGGGCGCTGGCGGATGAGCCGATGTCGCTGGTGGTACTGGGGTCGGGCAATCCGCACTGGGAGCAGATGTTCCGGAACCTGACGAACTGGCGGCCGGACAAGTTCGCCAACTGGATTGGGTTTTCGAACGAAATGGCGCACCGGATTGAGGCGGGTGCGGATATTTTTCTCATGCCGAGCCGGTATGAGCCGTGCGGGCTGAATCAGATCTACAGCTTGAAGTACGGCACGCCGCCGGTGGTTCGCGCGACGGGGGGCCTCGATGATACCATCGACGGAGAGACCGGATTTAAGTTTTGGGAGTATCACCCCGAGGCGCTTTTGAAGGGCGTGCGGTATGCCATTGAGCGCTGGTACGACCGGGACGGTTGGCAGGAGCGGATGCGGCGCGGGATGGCGAAAGACTTTTCGTGGGACCGCTCGGCCGGTGACTATCAGCGGCTCTACCGGCAACTGCTCGAAGGCTGAATCTTTTTTGCGGGCCGGGACATCCATAATTCTGGAGAATAGCAATGGCAGGACAAAACACACTTACCTTCACCGACGGCGCCTGGGACAACGAGGTGTTGCAATCCGAGCAGCCCGTGCTGGTGGATTTTTGGGCCGAATGGTGCGGCCCGTGCCGCATGTTGGCGCCGACGATTGATGCCTTGGCGTCCGATTATGATGGGCGCGTGAAGGTGGGCAAGCTAAACGTGGACCAGAACGGGGGCGCGACGATGCGCTACGGCATCCGGGGCATTCCGGCGCTGATCCTGTTCAAGGGTGGCCAGGTGGTGGCCCAGAAAGTGGGCGCCGTTTCGAAGGCTGAAATTGCGGCCATGCTCGACGCCGCACTGTAACGAATTTCCGTAGGCTAATCCCGCAAGCCGAAAACGGCCCCGGGGGAGTGATCCCTCCGGGGCTGTTTATTTATGGCGCGGGTGCGGAGGTGAGGGTAGCGAGGGCGGCGACGATCCAGGGTTCGCGCTCGGCCTCCACCTTGTCGCCCTCCTCGACGCCGAGGCTGAGGTTGATGATCTCCTGGCGGAGGCGGTGTTCGATCCAGTCGGAGCTGGCGAACCACTCGGCGATGCCGGGCTGGATGTTGTTCTGGCTGAGCCAGGAGCGGAAGCGGTCAAGCAGCGGCTTGGGCAGCCGCCAGCCGGGGGCGATGGCGGGCCGTTCGGCGCGGAGATACTCGGTGCCGAAGGCGGCGTAGGCGCCGGAGGCGTCGAGGACCATTTCAAGGCGCTTGTAGGGGGGCGGGGTGACGGATTGATCGGGGTCGATGCCGCCGCCGCCGCGGACGATGCGGCCGGCGTCGGTTTTGTACTCCTGGCGGGGGGCGGAGGTGACGTGCTCGAGCTGCATGTCGACGAGCGGCTTTTGAATGCTGCGGCCGCTGGGGGTGTAGTAGAGCGCCATGGTCAGCGCCAGGCCGGTGGATTGGGAGATGGGCAGGACGTTCTGGACGAGACCCTTGCCGAAGGTGGGTTCGCCGAGGATGGTGGCGCGGTCGTGGTCCTGGAGGGCGCCGGCGACGATCTCCGAGGCGCTGGCGCTTTTGGCGTTAACGAGCACGGCCAGGCGGAAACGGTAGGGTTTGGCGGTGGCGGGCACCTTCTCTTCGCCGTTCATGCGGCGGCCGCGGGCGCTGAGGATGGTCTGGCCGGGGTTGAGGAAGAGCGAGGCGGTGTCGATGGCGCTGGCGACCACGCCGCCGGGGTTGTTGCGGAGGTCGAGCACGAGGCCGGCGAGGCGGTGGCCGCCGAGCTTTTCGATGCCGGCCTGGATATCTTTGGCGGTCTTGTCGTCGAAGCTGGAGACGCGGAGGTAGCCGTAGCCGGGCGCGAGGAGAAAGGCCCGTTCGACGGAGCTGGACTGCATCTCTTCGGGGATCAGGGTGAACTGGATGGGGCGGGCGTTGCCGGGCTTGCGGACGTAGACGGTGGCGGGGGCCTGGCGGGCCTGGCTGAGCACCTGGGTGAGCTGTTCGGTGGTGAGGGGGCCGAGGGCGATATTGTTGATGGCCAGGATCTCATCGCCGGCCGAGATGCCGGCCTTGGCGAGCGGGGCGCCGGGGATGGCCTGCAGCACCTGGACGCGGCCGGGCAGAATACTGACGACGCTGCCGAAGCCCTTCGACTCGCTACGCTGCATGCGCTTGAGCTGGTCGAACTGGCCCGGATCGAGGAAGACCGAATGGGGATCGAGGCGGCGGAGCAGCCCCGGGATGATGCCTTCGTAAAAGAGCCGGGTGGAGTCGACCGGATCGGCGTGGTTTTCGCGGGCGATGGTGTAGACGTCGAGAATCTTCCTGACGGACGCCTCGAGGGCGTCCGGTTCCTGGGCCGGCAGCAGGCTGGCGAAGAGGAGGGCCAGGAGGGGGCGGGGTTTCATCGCGTAAACCGGGTGGCCTTTTTGCGCTCGTGGCGGGCGAGCGCGAGTTGGATGAGCTCTTCGACCAGCGCGTTCAGCGGCACGCCGCTATGCTCCCACATTTTCGGGTACATGCTGATGGAGGTGAAGCCGGGGATGGTGTTGATCTCGTTGAGGTAGAGGCGGCCGGTGGAGGCCTCCATGAGGAAGTCGACGCGGCTCATGCCTTCGCAGTTGCAGGCGCGGTAGGCGGCGACGGCGAGGCGCTGGAGTTCGGCGGTGGTGACGGGGTCGAGTGCGGCGGGGAGTTCGGTTTTGGCCGCGTCGAGCAGGTACTTGTCTTCGTAGTCGTAGAACTCGCGGGAGGGGAGAATTTCGCAGGGCGCCGAGGCGCGGGCGTTTTCGTAGTTGCCGAGGACGGCGCATTCGAGTTCGCGGCCGACGATGGTGCGCTCGATGAGAATCTTCCAATCGTAGTGGGCGGCGAATTCGAGGGCGGCGACCAGTTCGGCGTGGTCGTGCGCCTTCGAGATGCCGACGGAGCTGCCGAGGTTGGCGGGTTTGACGAAGACCGGGTAGGCGAAGGCCGCTTCCACGGCGTAGGGGTCGAGCGCGCCGCGGTACTGAGTGACGTACTCGGTAACGGGCAGGCCGCGTTCGGCGCAGACGCGCTTGAGCAGCTCCTTATCCATGGCCACGGCCGAGGCCATGACGCCGGGGCCGACGTAGGGGAGGTCGGCGAGTTCGAGCAGCCCCTGCACGGTGCCGTCTTCACCGAAGGTGCCGTGGAGGACCGGGAAGACGACGTCGATGCCGGGGTTCGAGCCGGGGGCGGGGAGGATGGGCGCGGGGCTCCACTGGCCTTCGCGCGAGATGAGGTAGGGGATGACCTCGTGGCCGTTGGCGGCGAGCGCCGCGGAGACGGACCGGGCCGAGCGGAGCGAGATTTCGTGTTCGCCGCTGCGGCCGCCCTCAAGAACTGCAACACGCATTTTCACAGAATCTTTTTTCCTAGAGCCGAGGTGAGGACTTCGACGGCGAGGTCGGCGGTGCGGTTGGCGACGTCGAGCACGGGGTTGACCTCGACCACTTCGAGGCTGACGAGTTTGCCGGAGTCGGCGAGGATCTCCATGGCGAGGTGCATTTCGCGATAGCTGAGCCCGCCGCGGACGGGGGTGCCGACGCCGGGGGCTTCGGCGGGGTCGATGGAGTCCATGTCGAAGCTGAGATGGATGCCGGCGGTGCCGGCGCTGGCGAGGGCGATGGCTTCCTGCATGATGGCGGGCATGCCGCGTTCATCGATGTCGCGCATGGTGAAGGCGCGGACGCCGGTGGCCTTGACGTGGCGGGCTTCGAGGGGGTCGACGTCGCGGAGGCCGATGAGGGCGACGTTGCGCGGGTCGACTTTGGGCGAGAAGCCACACAGATTGACCAGTTCGGCGGGGCCGTCGCCGATGAGGCACGCCAGCGGCATGCCGTGGACGTTGCCGCTGGGCGTCGTGGCCGGGGTGTTCATGTCGGCGTGGGCGTCCATCCAGATGACGCCAATGGCTTCGTTTCGTTGCTGGTAGTGTTGGGCCACGCCGCTGACCGAACCGGCCGCGATGGAGTGGTCGCCGCCGAGGATGACGGGCAGCTTCTGCTGGTCGAGCGCCGCGGTTACCTCCGCGGCCACGCGGGCACAGACGGCGGTGATTTCGGGCAGATGATGGGAGTCGGCCGGGCCGGCCGGGATGGCTTCGGCCTGTTCGACGGGGACATTGCCGCGGTCTTCGACGGTGTAGCCGAGGGCGGCCAGGCGACGGCCGAGGCCGGCGACGCGGATGGCGGACGGGCCCATGTCGACGCCGCGGCGGCCGGCGCCGAGATCGACCGGCGCTCCGATGATGGCAATGGTGGACTTGGCGTGCAACTAAGGCCTCGTGCGGTAGAGCATGCGCGGATAGGCGATGGTTTCGCGGATATGTTCGAGGCCGCACATCCAGGCCACGCACCGCTCGATGCCCATGCCGAAGCCGGCGTGGGGGACGCTGCCGAAGCGGCGGAGATCGAGGTACCACTCGAAGGCCTCTTTGGGCAGGTGGTGCTCTTCAATGCGCTGGAGAAGGAGGCTGTAATCGTGGATGCGCTGGCCGCCGCCGATGATTTCGCCATAACCTTCCGGGGCAATCATATCGACGCCGAGGGCGAGTTCGGGCCGTTCGGCATCGGGCTGGAAATAGAACGCCTTCACCTGCGCCGGGTACTTTTCGACGAGCACAGGCTGGGCGAACTCTTCGGCGAGCAGGGTTTCGTCGGTGCCGCCGAAGTCGCTGCCCCATTCGATGGCGCTGCCCTTGCGGCGGAGGATTTCGACGGCCTCGTCGTAGCTGATGCGGGGGAAGGGGCCGGTGATGGCTTCGAGCTTCGAGACGTCGCGTTCAAGCACGGCGAGTTCGGCCCGGCGGTTGGCGAGCACCCGCTCGGTGATGAAGCAGATGAGGCCTTCGGCGAGCGTTTTCACGTCGTCGAGGGTGGCGTAGGCCATCTCGGGTTCGACCATCCAGAACTCGGTGAGATGGCGCCGGGTCTTGGACTTTTCGGCGCGGAAGGTGGGGCCGAAGCAGTAGACTTTGCCGAAGGCCATGGCGTTGGCTTCGTTGTAGAGCTGCCCGGACTGGGTGAGATACACCTTCTCGTCTTCAAAGTAGTCGACCTCGAACAGGGTGGTGGTGCCTTCGCAGGCGGCGGGGGTGAAGATGGGGCAGTCGACAAGGGTGAAGCCGTTGTTGTCAAAGTAGTCGCGGGTGGCCTTGATGACCTCGTGGCGCACCTTGCCGATGGCGAACTGGCGGCGGGAGCGGAGCCAGAGGTGGCGATGATCCATCAGAAAGTCGATGCCGTGCTCTTTGGGCGTGATGGGGTAGGGTGTCTCCTCGGAAACGCGCTGGAGGATTTCGCACGACTCGACATCGAGTTCGTAACCACCGGCGGCCCGGGGTTCGGCGCGCACCTTGCCGGTGATCTTCACCGAGGACTCCTGGGTCAGGTTCTTGAGGGATTCAAAGGTCTCCTCGGGCAGGTTGGCCTTGACGGCGACGCATTGGATCATGCCGGAGCCGTCGCGCAGGATGGGAAAGCAGATCTTGCCGCTCTTGCGCAGGTTATAGAGCCAACCGGCGAGCGTCACGGTTTGACCGTCGTACCGGGCGATGTCCGCGATCCGGACGTGAGCGGTGGACATTTACACTTTCTCCAGATTTTCAAAGATACGCTCGATGGCTTCGAGCGGTTGCGGGAAGTCCGGGTTGGCCTTGAGTTCGAGCAGGAGAGGATACTGATGCTCGCGGGAGCGGAGCAGGGCCATGGTTTCCGCCCAGTTGACGGTGCCGGCGGGGCTGAGGGTAGGGAACAGATGATGATCGTCCTTGCCGTTGTTGTCGTGGACGTGGGTGGACCGGATGCGGTCTTTCATCAGCTCGAAGGTCGGGGCTACCCCGTCCATGAGATGAGCGTGGCCGACATCGAGACAGTAGCCGAGGTTGAGGTGGGTAATCCCGAGAAAGTAGTTCAGCTTTTCGGCCGAACTCAGGCCGTTCGGGATGTTTTCCAGCAGGACTTCGACGCCGCGGTGGCGCGCAAACAGGCTGATCTCCTCGAGCGAACTGAAGGCGGCTTCCAGCTTGCCTTCGTCAAAGTCGTCCACTGGGGCGCCGAGGTGCTGGACGAGATAGCGGCAGGGAATCTGGTCGGCGATTTCGAGGGCGCGTTTGACCTCATCGACGGCGGCGATGCGGCGGGGCTTGCTGCGGTCGGCGATATTGATGATGGAGGTGGGGCCGGTGCGTCCCCAGACTTCATCGTTGAACATCGGCGAATGGAGCGAGTGCAGCTTGAGCGGGGCGTCGGAGAACCAGTGGGCCAGTTCGTTGATCTGGGCCCTGTTGTGCCAGTCGAGATGCTGCTTGGCGCAGAAGATTTCGACGGCCGGAATGCCGGCTTCGTAAATCCGGTCAAGCCAGACGTTGGTCAACCGCTGGTTGACGAGAAAGTGGGTGGAGACGGCGTGGTTCATTTGGGTTCCGTGCTAGTAGCCGGCGGCCTTGCCTTCCACGCGCGGGTCGGCCGCGCCGGCGAGCCAGCCGGTAGACTCCACTTGAATGGCGGAGACCTCACAGATGCTGGCCGCGGATTCGAGGTGATGGCCCTTTTGCTCGAGAAGGCGGCGTGTGTCGGGCGAGAAGCCAGCTTCAAGCAACAGCTTGTCCGGGCGCCATTGGTGGTGGTAACGGGGAAAGTTGACGGCATCCTGAATGGGCATCTGGAAGTCGATGACGTTCTGCAGGACCTGCAGTACACTCGTCAGGATGCGGGTACCGCCCGGGGTACCGACCACGAGGGCCAGTTTGCCGTCCTTGAGGATGATGGTGGGGGTCATGGAACTCAGCGGGCGCTTGCCGGGCTGAATGGCGTTGGCTTCCCCGCCGATGGCGCCGTACAGGTTGGGGGCGCCGGGTTTGACGGAGAAGTCGTCCATTTCGTTGTTGAGGAGGATGCCGAGGCCCGGGGCGGTGGCGCCGGAGCCGTAGCCGCCGTTGAGGGTGTAGGTGACGGCGACGGCGTTGCCATCGGCGTCGACGATGGAGTAGTGAGTGGTTTCGGCGGATTCGTAGGGGGTGAGATTGCCCGGTTTGACCTGATCGGAGTTGGTGGCGGCGTCGGGGTTGATGGACTCGCGGAGTTTGGTGAGGTAGCGGGGGTCGAGGAGTTTTTTGGTGGGGACGGTGACGAAGTCGGGATCGCCGAGATACTCGGCGCGGTCGGCGTAGAAGCGGCGCATGGCTTCGGCGGTGTAATGGATCGCCTGGGCGGAGCCGGCGCCGGAGGAGGCGTAGGCGGTTTTTTCGAGCACGCCGAGCATCTGGAGGATGCCGATGCCGCCGGAACTGGGCGGTGGGGCGGTAAGGATCTGATAGCCGCGGTAGGCGCCGGTGAGGGGGGCGCGTTCGGTGGCCTGGTAGTTCTTGAGATCGTTCAGGGTGAACAGGCCGCCCATTTGGCCAACGCCGGCGACGAGTTGGCGGGCGGTTTCGCCTTCGTAGAAGTCGCGGGGGCCGATCTTTTGGAGGCGTTCGAGCACGCCGCCGAGTTCGGGTTGGAGGAGGCGTTCACCGGGTTCATAGAACTTGCCGTCGCGTTGGAAGATGCGCCGGGAGTCGGCGAACTGGGCGAGGAGTTTCGAGTTTTTGAGCGAGTTGGCGAGGCCGTAGCTGATGGGGAAGCCCTGCTGGGCGAGTTTGACGGCCGGGGAGACGAGGTCGGCCCATTGGGCCTTGCCGTAGCGGCGGTGGGCGAGTTCGAAGCCGCGGACGGTGCCGGGAATGCCGGCGGCGCGCCAGCCGACGAGCGAGTCGCGGGTGGGGCGGCCGTCCTTGTCGAGGTACATGTCGCGGGTGGCTTTTTCGGGGGCGCGCTCGCGGAAGTCAATGAAGCTGGTGCGGCCATCGGCCATGCGGACGAGCAGGAAGCCACCGCCGCCGAGGTTGCCGGCCGAGGGGTGGGTGACGGCGAGGGCGAGTCCGACGGCGATGGCGGCATCGACGGCGTTGCCGCCGGCGGCGAGGACGGCGAGCCCGGCGTCGGTCGCGTTAGCCTCGCGGGAGACGACCATGGCCTTGCGGGCGCGGACGGGGACCGCGGCATCGAGCAGTGGGGAGAGGACGCCAACAAGGGCGAGCAGAAGCGCAAGAAAGGGCCGCATAAACTCTATGGTATCGCTCTAGCGCGACGTTGCCGCGCGGCGGCGCCACTCAAACAGGGCGATGCCGGTGGCGACGCTGACGTTGAGAGAGCCGATTTTGCCGTACATGGGGATTTTGACGAGGAAGTCGCAGTGTTTGGCGACGAGGTCGTGGAGGCCGGCTCCTTCGGCGCCGACGACGAGGACGGTGGGCAGATGGAGGACGACCTGGTCGTAGGTTTCGGCGCCGTGTTCGGTGAGGCCGTAGATCCAGAAGCCCTGCTGCTTGAGTTTTTCGAGGGTCTGGGCGACGTTGCCGATGCGGACGATGGGGAGGTGGGCGAGGGCGCCGGCGGCGGCCTTGGCGGCGACCTCGGTGACGGGGGCGGCGCGGCGGTCCGGCAGGAGGACGGCGTCGGCGCCGGCGGCGTGGGAGGAGCGGATGATGGCGCCGAGGTTGTGGGGGTCTTCGACGCCGTCGAGCAGAACGAGGAGTTGGGCCTGGGCGGGGATTTCGGCGAACTGGGCGTAGCGCTGGCCGGTGGTGAAAGCGACGATGCCCTGGTGCGTGGCCGCTTTGCTGGCGCGGTCGAGGGCCTCGCGGGGTTCGTAGCGGAGGGGGACTTTGGCTCTCTTGGCCAGGTCGATGATGAGCTGGAGCTTGGGTCCGCCGGCGCCTTTGGCGATGAGGATGCGTTCGATGGGTTGGCCGGCGCGGAGGGCTTCGGTGACTGGGTGGATCCCGGCGAGCAGTTGCATGAAAACTCTATGGTAACTCGCGGGTCCGGTGGGGGGAGCAGCGTAGGGAAAGGGAGAGTAGCGCGGAAGGCGTCGCCGGGTGCATACTATGCTCAGGATGCCTGCGCGCAAGCAGACAGTGTCGGCTCCTGCGGGCGATAGCCTGCTGGAGAGTTCGGAGATCCCCAACAAACTGTACTTTCGGATTGGCGATGTCAGTAAGTTAGCGGGCGTAAAGCCGTATGTTTTGCGGTACTGGGAGTCGGAGTTCGCGCAGCTGCGGCCGAAAAAGAGCGGTACGAATCAGCGCCTGTATCCGCGGAAAGAGGTGGAGCTGATCTTAGAAATCAAGCGGCTTCTTTACGATAAGCGATTCACGATTGAGGGGGCCCGGAAGGCTCTCGAGCAGCGTGCCAAGCCGGTGGCGGCGCCCAAGTCGCTCGTCAAGGCGAGGCAGCAGGCGGCGCTATTTGCGATTGACGACGGGATTCCGCCGGAGAACTGGAGCGCCGTGCGGAGCGAGCTGCAGGCGATTCTTAAGCTTCTCAAATAGGTTCAAGAAACGCATCGTTGGGGCGAAATGTGGCATGAGGCCCAACTCCCATGATAGCCCTGACCCGCATCAACGGTTCCCCGTTGGTGCTCAACTCTGATTTAATCGAGCAGATTGAATCCTTGCCCGACACGATTATTCGTTTGACGAACGGTCACCGGGTGGTGGTGCGGGAGACCCCGGACGATGTTGTTGCTCGAGTGGTGGCGTTTCAGCGGCGGGTGAATGGGACGATGGACGCGGGGACGCCCGGTCATGGCGAATAAAGCGGCCGGTACCTCGAAGCTGCGGCTGGATTTGGCGACTCTGGGAGGTCTGGTGGTCGCCGTGGCGGCGATTGTGGGCGGGCTCATTCTGGAGGGTGGTTCGCTGCACGATATCTCGCAGGTGACCGCGCTGCTGATTGTTCTGGGAGGGACGCTGGGGGCGGTGATGGTGCATTATCCGTTGGCGGCGCTGCGGGGTGGGATTTGGCGGCTGCGGGATGTGTTGTTTGAGTCACCGACCTCGAAGCAGGAGCTGGTGGAGTTGATTTATTCGCTGGCGCACCGGGCGCGGCGGACGGGGATGGTTTCCCTTGAGGACGAGTTTGACAACATCGCGGACCCGTTTTTACGGAAGGCGTTGAACCTGGCGGTGGACGGGGTGGAAGGGGCCGAGATCCGGCGGGTGATGGAGCTGGAGATTACGATTCAGGAGCTGCGGGTCGAGCACGAGGCCAAGATTTGGGAGAGTGCGGGGAGTTACTCCCCGACGGTGGGAATCATTGGCGCTGTGATGGGTCTGATTCAGGTGATGAAAAACCTGGCCGACATAGACCGGGTGGGGCACGGCATTGCGGTTTCTTTCGTGGCGACGGTGTATGGGGTGGCGTTTGCCAACCTGCTGTTTCTGCCCGCTGGGAACAAGATAAAAGCCCGGGCGCGTCTCGAAACCGAGTCCCGCGAGATGATGCTCGAAGGGGTGTTGGCGATTGTCGATGGTCTGAATCCCAAACTGATAAAGGACAAACTGGAAATGTATCTCGATACGAGCTGGCCGAACCGCCGGGGGAAGAAATGAGGAGCGGACGCCGGCGCGTTCCCGAGCCCGAGAACCACGAGCGTTGGCTTGTTTCCTACGCGGATTTTATCACGCTGCTGTTTGCGTTCTTTGTGGTGATGTTCGCCAGTTCGCAGGCCGATAAAGGGCGGCAGGAGATGATCTCGGATTCCGTTAAGCGGGCGCTCGAAAAGGACGAACTGGTAGCGAAGATTGTCGGGATTCTGGGCGGCTCGGTGGATCACAAGGGCGTGGGTAATGCACAGTGGCGTGGCCCGGGCGGCAGTCAGGCGAATCTTCAGACGGCGCTCGAGAAGCTCGTCAACGAGCTGAAGCAGGAGATCAAGAGCGGGTCGATTCAGATGCAACTGACGGACCGGGGATTGGTGGTGAGCCTGCGGCAGGCGGCGTTTTTTCCGGTGGGAGACGATGGGGTGTATGAGACGGCGCTGCCGGCGATTGAGCGGGTAGCCGACACGCTGAGCGATCTGGGGAATCCGATCCGGCTCGAAGGCCATACGGATGCTGTGCCTATTCAAACGGCCCGGTTTCGTAGTAACTGGGATTTATCGGCGGCGCGGGCCATCTCGGTCATGGCGCTGCTCGATGAGCGGTATCACATTGCACGGGGGCGGATGGCCGTGATGGGTTATGCCGATACGATGCCTATTGCCGATAATGAGACCGAGCAGGGCAGGGAACAGAACCGACGGGTGGACATTGTCGTGTTGAATGAGGCGGCGGCGCGGTTGGAGCCGCACCGGTAGAGGGAGCGCAGGAGCAGGCGGCTGATCGGCAAGGGGATCAACCGCCGGTTGGAGGGTGGCTGCTTAATGCCCGGCGGCGGGCTTGGCGGCGGGTTGTTTGGCGTGATCGGCAGGGGCGTGATCGGCTTTGGCGTGATCGGCTTTGGCGTGATCGGCAGGGGCAGCGCCATGCGCATCCGGCTTGGCGGCTGGATCGGACGGGGAGGAGGGCTTGCCGTGGCCGTCTTTTTTGTCAGTGGGCGGCGTCGCCGGTACCTTGGGCGGGTTGAGGTATTGGATGATAATGGAGATGCGGCGATTGGAAGGGTCTTCCGGCTTGTCGGCCAGCCGCAGGGTCTGGTCGGAAAAGCCTCGAATCTGCGCGACTTGGTTGGCGCGAACACCGTACATCTGCATGACGCGGCGAGCCGTATTGGCGCGGTCGGCCGAAAGCTCCCAGTTCGAGTAATCGCCCTGGAAGGGTTTCGAGTCGGTATGCCCCTCAATCACGATGCGGTTTGGTAACTTGCCAAGCTCCTGGGCCAAGGTGCCCAGGATCACGGTAGCCCGCTCGGTAGGGGCCGGGCTGCCGGACTCAAAGAAGGTTCCAATATCGGTCTCGAGCAGTTCGACGCGAAGTCCATCGCCTTTCACAATCATCTTTACCTGTTCCTTGATTTTCTGGAACTGGGGCGTCTCGCTCATGGCCGCTTCGAGCTTATCCTTAAGTTTTTCCATGTCGCGGGCCGCCAGGTTGATCGACTCGCCCCCCGCTCCAGCCTCCTGGGTGCCGATCTGTTTACCGCTTCCGTCGGGATCAGAGAAGTAGCCACCGACGGCCTTTTGAACCTCCTCGGACGAGCTTAACAGCCAGAGGACCATGAAGAACGCCATCATCGCGGTGACAAAGTCGGCGTAAGCGACCTTCCAGGCTCCGCCATGGTGTCCGCCCTTTTTGATAATCTTTTTAATGACATAGATGGGCTGTTCCTGGGACATGTTTACGCGCCTCCCTTGACGGCCTTTTCCATTTCCTTGAACGAAGGGCGCACGTGGGCCGGGATGGACCGGCGAGCGAACTCGGCGGCCAGGATCGGGGCCGAGCCTTTGATGAAGTTAATCAAACCGACGCGGAGGAAGTTGTAATACTCCTTCTCCGCCAGGGTGATTTTCCCCATGTTCGCGGCCAGCGGTCCGAAGAAGCCGTAACACATCAAAATGCCAAGGAAGGTGCCGACGAGCGCGGCGGCCACATGGTGGCCGACCTCCTCGGGGGGGCCGCCGAGCGAGTTCATCGTAATGACGATACCGAGCACCGCGGCCACAATCCCCAGGCCGGGTAAGGCATCCGACATTGTATTCAGAGCATGCACCGGTTCTTCGGCTTCGTGGTGATGGACCTCCATGTCGAGCTCCATCATCTGATCGATTTCAAAGTGCCCCACACCCCCGCTGATCGCCATACGGAGGGTATCGCAGATGAAGTGGAGGGCGTGATGGTTGCTTACCAGGCTCTTGTAGTTGGCAAACAGAGGGCTCTTATCCGGCTCCTCGACGTCGGCCTCCAGCTTCACCAGACCGTTTTTGCGGGCATAGGTGAACAGCTCGTTCAACATCTTCAACTGTTCGGTATAGAAGGCTTTGGTGTAGTGGCTACCCTTCAGGGTGCCGAGCATCCCCTTGACCACCCCGATGACCACCGAGAGAGGATTGGCAATCAGCAGCGTCCCGATGGCCGCCCCGAGAATGATCAGCAGCTCGAAGGGCTGAAACAGAATCTGCATTTTTCCGTGGGAAAGCAGGTAGCCTCCGATCACGGAGCCAATAACGATAAGCGCACCAATAATGACAAACATAGCTATGGGCGTTATCGGCCGGAAACTGCCCGGTTTTAGGCGTTCCACTGCGCCAGCAGCAGTTCGGCGGCGCGCTGGCTGGCTTCCTTTTTGGAGACTCCTTCGGCCGCGGCCTGCCAGGCCTTGCCCACGCGGACTTCGATGGTAAACCGCTTGGCGTGCTCCGGTCCGCGCTCGGCGACGGTGACGTACTTGGGGGGGGCGATCTTGCGCGCCTGCGCCTTTTCCTGCAGGAGGGTCTTATAATCGACCACCGCGGGCGGCGCGCCGGCGGCGAGCAGGGGGGCGGCGGGGAGCAGGTGGGTCTCCACGAACGCGCGGGCGGCCGGCATGCCCCCGTCAAGGTACAGAGCGGCCAGGATGGCCTCCACCGCGTTCACCAGCAGAGCCCTTTTTGCGCGCCCGCCGCTCATCTCTTCGCCGCGCCCAAGTTGGAGATAGTCGCCGAGTGCGAGCGCTTCGGCGATGGCCAGCAGGTGAGCGGCGGAGACGAGCCACGCCTTGAGCTTTGACAACTTGCCTTCCGGGTAGTCCGGGAAACGGGCCAGGAGAGCCTCGCTGACGAGAAAACCCAGGACCGCATCGCCGAGAAACTCCAGCTGTTCGTTATCCCGAGTGGGATCCGACCGGGAGTTTCCGGCGATGCGGGACTTGTGCGTAAGGGCGCGAACGAGGAGTTCCGGACGCGCGAACGAATGGCCGATCTTAACGGCCAGAGGCTCCCAGGCCGCACCCATTCCGTTCTACTTACCAGCCTTTGCTTTGGCAGCGCGTTCTTTTTCGGCGGCGGCAACCTGCTTGATGGCGGGGTTGACGTCCGGCACGGCCATGGCGCGGTCGGCGGCGGCGATAGCGTTGTCCGGCTGGTTGGCCAGGTTATAGGCGCTCGCCAGGCGGACGAGGGTTGCCGGATCCGGCTGCGGGGTCGTCTCGGCGGCGGTCTTGAAGGCCGCGATGGCATCCGGATACTTCTTGCGCGCCATGGCGACGAGACCCAGGGCCTGATGCGCTTCGGCCGTGTACTCCTTCTTGATCATCTCCCACTGGTCGTCGGGAATCTGCGGGTTGGGCTTGGTGGCGGTCTTGACCGCTTCCATGGCGGCGTTGGCCATTTTGACGGCGCGGCCGAGTTTGTCCTCTTTATCGAGGTCGAATTCGCGGGTCTTCTGGGCGAGTCCGGTGGCGATCATGTTCATACACATGAAGTTGGTTTTGTCGACTTCCAGCGTCTTTTCGGCCCAGACGATCGCATTTTCGGCATCCCCTTTCTGCTGGTAGGAGGAGGCGATCACGTAGAGCGCGAAGGGCTTGAACTCCGTGTCGGCGAACTTGGTGATGAGCGCCTGCGCGGCCTTGATGCGGGAATCGGCATCCTGGGCGTTCTGCATGGCCATGATGGCATCGACTTCTTTCTGGGACTTCGGCTTGGGCTGGGCCAGCGCGACTGCGGCCAACAGGCCCACGCTGCAGGCGAGGCGGACAAAACGGGACATGATTATTGCTTCTCCTTCGGGGTGTTAACTAACTTGTTGAGCGCCTGCTGAGCGGCCTGGCGGGCCGCAGCGGTTGCGCCGGGAATGGCCAGGGCGGCTGCGAACTGCGCCTGGGCCTGCTGAGGCTCCTGGGCCCGCTCGGCCAGGTTGCCCAGATAGACGTGGGTCCAGGCCTTGGTTTGCGGGTCGGGGGAGAGATCCAGGACTTTGGTGAACATCTTTTCGGCCAACTCAAGGTTGGCCTGGCGCGCGGCGACACGGCCCAAACCATAATAAGCCTTGGCGTGGAGCGGTTGGTCGGCGGTCTCCTGCAGGGCGCGGAGGAACAGGTCACGGGAAGGTTCGAGTTTGGCGGCGCGGTAGAGGGTTTCGGCGTCGTCGAGCGTCTTGAAGACCCCGGTCAACTCCACCTTCTCCTCCTGGGCGACGACGGTGATGGTCTTCACCGGCCGGTCCTTCAAAAAGTCGACGGTGGTGAGGCGCTTATCTTCCTTTTTGATGTCGATGGCGTCGATCATCTCGGGGTAGTAGAGGCGCAGGGAAGCCTCCTGGGCTTCGTATTTGGCGAGCGCCTCGCTGAAGTAGGGTGTGAGGATGAATCCTTCGCGGAGGGCCTGGTCGGGGCTCTTGCGGCGGTCGATGCGGGCTTCGATGGCGCGGATGAGGCTGGCGGTCGTGAGCAGCGAGAAGTCGGTTTTATAGTGTTCTTCGAGCGCCGGGGCGGCCTGGGCCAGATCGATAAGGGGCTTCTTCTTGTCGAGTTTGGCGGCGAATTTGAAGCTCAGCGGGTCGAGCAGGTACTGCAGGTAGGCATAGCGGATATAGTCCGTCTGCAGTTCGGGCGAGGGGGTAAGGATGAGGTAATAGTCGTCGCGGTAGGCGCGGGTCTGAATCTGGTTCGGGGGGCCGAGCAGTTCGACGATGATCGAGAAGCGACGGCCGGCGTAGCCGCTGGTCGGGTTGCGCAGGTAGCCGTTGACCTGACTGAGGGTCTGCACAACGGCCGGCTGATAGCTGGCGAGAGTGCGCTCGATGGCGGGCTGCGCCTGCTTGTACAGCTCCTCCACCTGGGCTTCGGCGTAGAAGCGGCTGATGAGCCGTTCAAAACCGGCCAGCGGCACCACATCGGGCGGCATCTCGTGCGAGGCGAATTTGTAGTTGAACTTCGGTGGGCCGTCGACGGACAGGGCAAAGGAGATGAAGCGGTTCAGATCGAGGCGTTTGGGCCCGAGCTTGCGGTTTTCAAGCCACTCGCGGAGCTCTCCGGCCGTCGTCAGGTTGCGGCTGGCGAGGTTCCGCACGGCGGCGGCGCGCAGCGGGTGGTTGTTCGGCGAATCGATCTCGGCGTCATAGCCCGCCGCGTGCAGGGCGCACATCACGGTAAACAGCGACACGTTCGCATCGAGTTGACCCGATTCGGCGGCGCGGGCCACCCCATGGGTCCCCAGCAGGACGAAGATGCAAAGATGTCGAAGCAAGGCGGATCTCTCGTATAGTTTATCGCGGCCGGTAGAGAACAAGTTCGAGGCCCCCCATCGCACTGCGGCCGGGCATGCGGACCCCGATCAACTCCTCGTATCGGGTGGACGTGAGATTGGCCAGCTGCAGGTACGGGCGTACGCGGCCTTTCTGCCAGGAAAGGAACACGTCCCAGACTGCGTAGGGCGACCGGCTGAAGCGTTCGATAGCGCCGAGCCGGGTTCTCGCCAGCAGGCCATTGCTCCAGGCCGCCTGCCAGCTGGCTACGCCCGCGTGGCGGGGATAGTTAAAGACATACTTCGATTGCAGACCCATCAAGACCGTCTGGGCTCCGTTCAATCCCGTGTAGGACAGCTCAATCCGGTGGCGGCGCGCGGCCACGGTCCGCCACTGCGCTTCGACGCCGGTGAAGTTGAGCGCCTGGAAGTTGGTCGCGCGCCAGATGTCGGCCGGGGAGCGGCGGACGAAGTCGATGCCGTCCCGCTCGCGGCGTTGAAAGACGGTGACGGAGGCCTTGGCTTCGCCCGGCAGCGAAAGGTCGAGGCCTCCTTCGTAGGTCCAGGCCCGTTCCGGGCGCAGGAGTGGGTTGCCGATGTTGGCCGGGTCGCGGTAGTAGAGATCGGTGTAAGTGGGCAGGCGGAACGCCCGGCTGGCGGAGGCCCGCAGCTTGGCCCACGAGTTCAGCCAGAAACCGGCGCCCGCCGAAGGGTTCCACTGGTGTTGGAAGTTGCGATAGATCTCGTCGCGCAGGCCCAGGGTGAGCGAAAAACGGCGCAGGGCGCGGATGTCGTAAGCCGCATAGACGGCCGAGCGGGCGCGGGCGTGGCGGCCGAGATTATTCGACTCAATCCGGTCGCCCAGAAACTCAGCGCCATAGTGCAACCGCGCGTTCCGCGGCAGGTTCTCGACGCGGCGGAGACTGGCCTGCCAGGTTTCGACGGCATGCCGGTTCGTGAACACTTGGGGACGGTCGCGGTAGAGGACGAACAGATCGGTGTTGCGGCGGTAGGCAAACTGCACATCGGTCTTCTTTCCGAGACCCTGGCGCAGCCCGGCAAACCAGCCCTTGGTCCGCTCCCAGGAGTTGAAGTTGCCATAGAACTGCTCGGCGCCGTAGGGGCGGTCGTTCAGCGCCAGCGTGATTTCGGTCTGCCGGAACTGCGTCTGCGAGGCGAGAGACAGGTTGCGATAGTCGCGGTTGGCCATGAAGCCGCGGGAGAAGTCGCGCGCCATGGTCCAGTGTTGGGCGAGGCCCTTGCCGACGTAGGCAACCGAGGCGTGCTGCTGCTGCGTGCCCCAATTGCCGAAGCCGCTGCGGAAGCGCACCTCGCTGAACGCCGGCGGCCGGGAGATCACGTTGACCACCCCGGCCGTGGCGTCCGAGCCGTAGAGCGTGGACCCGGAGCCTTTGAGGATCTCCACCTGCGCCATCGACTCGAGCGGAATCGGCAGGTCCATGCTGAGATTGGCCGTGTGCGCGCTGTTGAGCCGGAGGCCGTTCCAGAGAATCAGCGATTGGCCGAAGCTGCCGCCGCGAATCGACAGGCCGCTGTTGACGGCCCCGGGTGCGCGTTCGCGCAGGTCCACCGAGGCGTCGAGATTCATCAGATCGCTGATCGATCCAGCCAGCGGGGCCAACTCCCGGGCCGGAATCGCCTTCACGTTCCGGTCGGCCTCTTCGAGGGGGATGGCCTCATAGGCGCCTGTCACCACGATCGTTTTCTTCTGCGGTTCCTGCGCCAGCGCGGTATAGCAGGTGAGCGCGGCTATCCACAATCTCATCGCCGCAGCCGGTCTCCCACCAGTTCCTGCAGCAGCGGCGTCGTCGGATAGGGATGGTGCTTGTACTGGCGGAAGCCTTCGGCGTAACGCACGGCCACCGATTGCCCCCGTGCCCGCGTCCACTCCTCCATCGAGTGCAGATAATCGTCCATGCCGTGCTGCCGCTGCAGCCACTCGCGCTGGCTGGCGTGCGCGGCCAGCATCTCACGCTTCCGGGCAAATTCGGGCCCGATGTCGACGGCGAAGTCGGCTTGCACGGGACGGCCATCGCGGTCACGTCCCTCGATTGAGTCCATGTAGTACAGGTGCGGAATGCCGGGCAGCGGGGCGGCCTCGCCGCAGCGGTAGTTGGGACAGGAGACGGCGAAGCAGGCATCGCGTACGAGTGTGCTGGTGGCTTCGTGATCGCAGTGGTAGTCGGTGGGGGAGGAGGTGAGGATGAGGGTCGGCTGCTGCCGCCGGATCAGCTCGGTGACGCGGCGGCGGCTGGGATCGTCGTTGAAGATGGAGAGATCACGAAACTCGGCGCATTCATAGGCGGCGCCGATGAGTGCGCCGGCCGCGGCGGCCTCCCGGCGGCGGATGGCGGCGATCTCTTCCGGCCCGTACTCCATGGAGCCGCAGTCGCCCGGGGTCATCGAGACAATGGTCACGCGGTGGCCGGCCTGCGCCAGCAGCGCCAGGGTGCCGCCGGCGAGGATTTCGGCGTCGTCCGGATGGGCGTGAATGGAGAGAATGTGGTGGGTCATGAGTTTGGAGTGGCGAGCGAATCGAGCATGGCCCGCGTTTTCTTCCGGCTGTGCTGCGTGGCGGCTTCGATGGCCGAGATCAGCATGCTGCGCAGGCCGTGCCGTTCGAGTTCGTGGATGGCAGCGATGGTAACGCCCCCGGGGGTGATCACCTGATCGCGCAGGATGGCCGGATGCAGGCCGGAGTCGCGTACGTGCTTGGCCGCGCCGAGCACGGTCTGCTCGGCCAGGCGCGTCGAAATATCGCGCGAGAGGCCCATTTTCAGGCCCGCCGCAATCATCGCCTCGATGAAGATATAGACATAGGCGGGGCCGGAGCCGGAGAGCGCCGTCACGGCGTCCATCTGTTCGTCGTCGACCCAGGCAACCACGCCCACGGCCCGGAAAATGCTTTCGACAATCTCCCGCTGCGCCCGTGTCGCCACGGCGTTGTGGCTCAGGCCGATGGCGCCCTCTTCGAGGATCACCGGGATGTTCGGCATCGCGCGAAAAACCGCCATTGGCACGCCGGCTTCGGCTTCGAGCACACCCAGCGGCAGCATGGCCGCCAGCGAAATCAGAATCTGTTCCTGCCGCAGCACCTCGCGAATCTCATGGATCACTTTGGGAACGTTGACGGGTTTTACGGCCAGGATGACGATATCGGCCGCCGCGGCCGCCTCGCGGTTGCCGCCGGCCGTCGCCAGGATGCCGAATCGCTTGGCGAGGGCCGCGGCCGAACCCTCGGTCCGCGTAGTCGCCACGCAACGTGCCGCCTCTACCACTTCAGCCTTTAACATGCCGCCCAGAAGTGCGGCACCCATGTTGCCGGCGCCCAGCACGGCTACGCGAGGTGGACAGACCATCCCTATAGATTCGTCAATAGCCCTTCTGCTTGTCCACTACATTCAGCATCGGACGCCCGTCGACAAACCGCTTCACATTCTCCTTGATGGTCCCGATCATGCGCGCCCGGTCTTTGTCGCTGCGCCCGGCGATATGCGGCGTGATGATGGCGTTCGGGAACTTCCACAGCGCGTGGCCCTGCGGCAGCGGCTCCGGATCGGTCACGTCCACCCCCGCCCCGGCGATCCGCTTGCTGTCGAGCGCCTTGACGAGGCCGCCCATTTCATAAATCCCGCCGCGGCTGACGGCGATGAAGAAGCTGTCCTTCTTCATCAGCTCAAACTGCCGCGCGCCCATCATCTTGTGGCTCTTTTCGGTGTGCGGGGCCGAGATGAAGAGGACATCGGCCTCCGGCACCACCTCGTCCAACTGATCCGGCTTCACCGTCCGCTTGATGAACGGGGAGAAGGGAAGATCCTCCGGGTCGACGCAAATCACCGTCATTCCGAACGCCCAGCTCCGCAGCGCAATCTGCTGGCCGATGCCGCCGCAGCCGATGACCACGGCCGTGCGCCCGTTCAACTCGATGCCCGGATAGGGCCGCGGCTGCCAGGTCTCGGTCGTGCGGTCGCCGACGAATTTGTAGATGCCGCGCGAGAGCGCCAGCAGCATGGCCAGCGCGTGGTCGGCGATCTCGGGGCCTTGCACAATCTGGTTGTTGGTCAGAATGATGTTCGAGTCGCGCAGGTCCGCTCCGCCCGACAGATGCAGCACCCGCTCGACGCCGGCGCTCATCGTCTGCACCCACTTCAACTTCTTGGCCGCCCGAATGTCCTGCGGCCGCACCTCGCCCACTACCGCATCGGCGTCGGCAATCTCGCCGGCCAGGGTATCCCGCGTCACGTTGACCACGCGGACTTTATCCGAGACGCTTTGTAACTCCCGGGCGACTTCGGCATCTCCCATCACCAGGATTTTCTTCGGTTGGGCCGGCAGCAGAGTGGCGCACAGGGCCAGGAGGAGGAGGGTTCGCTTCATGGCCGGAATTGTATCGCATGAAGTAGTTAGAATAGAAGTGCTTTATGTCACTCCGCAGCTATACCATCACCCAAGGCCGCGATCGCGCGCCCGCGCGTTCCATGCTCAAAGCCATCGGTTTCACCGACGAAGACCTGCGCAAGCCGATCATCGGCATCGCCAACACCTGGATTGAAACCATGCCGTGCAACTACAACCTGCGCGCGCTGGCCGAAAAGGTAAAAGAGGGCGTCCGCGCCGCCGGCGGCACCCCCATGGAGTTCAACACCATCGCCATCAGCGACGGCGTGACCATGGGTACCGAAGGCATGAAGGCATCGCTCGTCAGCCGCGACCTGATCGCCGACTCGATCGAACTCACCGCGCGCGGGTACATGTTCGACGGCCTCGTTACCCTGGTCGCCTGCGATAAGACCATCCCCGGCGCGGCCATGGGGCTGCTGCGGTTGAACATCCCCAGCCTGATCCTCTACGGCGGGTCCATTATGCCCGGCAAACTGGGCGACAAGCTTCTCTCCATCCAGGACGTTTTTGAGGCCGTCGGCGCCAACGCCGCCGGCAAGATCACCGACGCCGAACTGCTCGCCATTGAAGACCACGCCTGCCCCGGCGCCGGCGCCTGCGGCGGCCAGTTCACGGCCAACACGATGGCGACGGTCATGGAGGTCATCGGCCTGGCTCCGATGTTCACCGCCAGCATCCCGCAGGTGGACCCCCGCAAGGACGACGTCTCGCGCTACTGCGGCCGCGTCATCATGGACGCCGTCCGCAAGGACATCAAACCCCGCGACATCTGCACCCGCACCTCGTTTGAAAACGCCATCGCCTCGGTGGCCGCCAGCGGCGGCTCCACCAACGCGGTCCTCCACCTGCTCGCCATGGCCAAAGACGCCGGCGTCTCGCTCGATATCGACGACTTCCAGACCATCAGCCAGCGTACCCCGCTCTACCTCGACATCAAGCCGGCCGGCAAGTACTTCGCCGCCGACGTCGACACCGCCGGCGGCATTCCGCTGATCGCCAAGCGCCTCGTCGATGGCGGGTATGCCGATGGCAACTGCCTCACCGTCACCGGCAAGACGATCAACGAAGAGCTGCTCGCCGTGGTCGAAACGCCCGGCCAGCAGGTGATCAAACCACTCGATGCGCCCATCAAGAAAACCGGCGGCCTGCTGATCCTCAAAGGCTCCCTGGCGCCGGAGGGATCCGTGCTGAAGGTCACCGGCATCGCCAAGAAGAGCCATCGCGGGCCGGCCCGCTGTTTCAACCGGGAAGAAGACGCCATGACCGCCGTGCAGACCGGGCAGATTCAGCCCGGTGACGTCGTGGTGATTCGCTATGAAGGGCCCAAGGGCGGCCCCGGCATGCGCGAAATGCTCGGCGTCACCAGCGCCATCATGGGCGCGGGCCTCGGTGAAGATGTCGTGCTGCTTACGGATGGCCGCTTCAGTGGCGCTACCCGTGGCTTCATGATCGGCCACGTCGCTCCCGAAGCCGTCGACGCGGGTCCGATTGCCGTGGTCGAGGATGGCGACATGATCCACATCGATCTCGAGACGTCAACGATCGATCTGGAGGTTGCTCCCGAGACCATCGCTGCTCGCTTCGCCAACTGGACCAAACCGCCGTGGAAGTACACCAACGGGGTGTACGCCAAGTACATCGCTCTGGTCGGATCTTCGGCCAAAGGCGCCGTCACCAGCCACTTCGACAAGTAGTCGATCTTCTCAGGCGCGGCCGCGGCGGTCCAGGATCGCCGTGGCCGCACAGTTGCCCAGCGCATTGACCCCTGTGCGGATCATATCGATCGCCGCGTCAATGCCCAGCAGCATCGCCAGCCCCTCGAGCGGCAGGCCGAACGCGGTGAACAGGCTCGAGAGGATGACAAAATTCGCCCGCGGAATCCCGGCCACCCCCTTGCTCGTCAGCTTCAGCGTGGCCAAAATCATCACCTGCTCGCCGGGGCTCAACGCCACCCCCGCCGCCTGCGCGACAAACAACGTCGCCATCGCCAAATGAATCGTGCTGCCGCAGAGATTGAAGCTCAAGCCCAGCGGCAGCGCCAGACCGGCCACCTCGCGCCGCACCCCGAACGCCTCCATGGCCTCGATCGACTTGGGCAGCGCCGCGGCGCTCGACGTGGTGCCCAGCGCCAGTAAGAAAGGCTCCCGCACCGCCATGGCGAAGCGCCGGACCGAGACGCCGGCCCCCCAAAGTCCGAGCGCGATCACCCCGGCAAATAGCCCCTGCGCCGCCCAGGCCAGCAGCGCGAAGTAGCTCAACCCCTGAATCACCGCGAATCCGCCCGCCCCCACCGTCGCCGCCATCGAAGCCGCCACGCCGGCCGGCGCCAGCAGCATCACGTAACGGATAAACGCATACGCTACCGCCGCTACCGACTCGGCGAACCGGATAAACCGCTCCTGCCCCTGTGCCGCCACCCCCACCAACACACTGAACAGCACAATCTGCAGCACGTTGCCCTTCGCCATGGCGTCCATGATGCTCGCCGGAAACAGGTTCGCTACCACCTCGCCAAAGCTCGCCGCGGGCGCCGCCACCACCGGGGTCGCTCGGAGCGCGACGCCCACCCCTGGTTCAAACCACCACGCGGCGCCCCACCCGAGCAGGAGGGCGATCGACGTGGCGACCTCGAAAAACACCACGGCCCGCCCGCCCAACCGGCCTACCCCCGCTCCCCGCCCGCAGCCTGCCACCAGCGCCCCGAACAGCACCGGCGCCACCACCACCTGAATCAGCTTCAGAAAAATACGCCCTATCGGCGCCACGCTCCGGCCGAACTCCGGCCACACCAGCCCTACCGCGGCGCCCACCGCCATACTCAACAACAGGTAGACGCTAAGCAAGCTTCCGGACCAGACGCGCCGGAAGGCTGAACAGCGACCAGATCAGATCCAGCACCCCCGTAACCACCACCCCCACCAGGCGAAACGGCAACAAAACCAGCCAGAGAAGCGGATAGAGCAGCAGCGCCAGAAGGGCCACCGGCCAGCAAAGGATCAATAAAATGCACCAGAGCAGAAATTTGAGCACCGGCAAATCCCCCTTTCCCCCCGAAGTACGCAGTGTAGCAGCCTCGCGTTCGGATAAACTTAGACGCTATGCGGTGGACCATCGTTCTTTTCCTGGCCGCCCTGCTCCGCGCCCAAGAGTGGTCCGCGGACAAGGCGCGGCGCGTCGAACAGGCAATCGAGGCCGAACGCCAGCGGCAGCAGGTCGTTGGCGTCAGCGTGGCGATTGCCGAAAAAGGCATCCTCCGCCTCGCCGCCGGCTTCGGCAAGGCCGACCTCGAACACGACGTTCCCGCCCGGCCGGATACCGTCTACCGCCTGGCCTCCCTCTCTAAGCCGATTACGGCCGTGGCCGCCCTCCAACTCCATGAACGCGGCAAGCTCAATCTAAGCGCCCCGGTGCAGAACTACGTCCCCGCGTTTCCGCAGAAACAGTGGGGCGTTTCCGTGCTCGACCTGCTCGGCCATCTCGCCGGCGTTCGTCACTACCGGGGCAGGGAACTGGACTCCGCCGTTCACTACTCCAACCTGCTCGACCCCCTCGCCATCTTCGCGCAGGATCCCCTCGTCCACCAACCCCGCACCAAGTACCTCTACACCACCTACGGCTACAACCTGATCGGCGCCGCCGTTGAAGCCGCGGCCGGAGCCCCCTTTCTGCAGTATCTGCGCGAGAACATCTTCAAACCAGCCGGCATGGGCTCCATCCGCGCCGACGACCAGACCGAGATCATCCGCCATCGCTCCCGCGGCTACGCCAAAAGCAAAGACGGCCGCATCGTCAACACCGGACTCGCCGACACCAGTAACAAGATCCCCGGTGGGGGCCTCGCCGCCACGGTCTTCGATCTCATCGCCTTTACCAACGCCTACGAGACCGGACTGCTGCTCAAGCGCCCCACCATGCGCATGATGACGCAGCGCCAGCGCCTCCTCGACGGCCAACTCACCGGCTACGGCCTCGGCTGGAATCTCATGCCGCTCGCGGGGCGCCCCGCCATCTCCCACAGCGGTTCCCAGCAGGGCGCCCGGACGCTGCTCGTCCTCTATCCGGAAGCCAACCTGACGATTGTCGTCCTGGCCAACTCCGATCACGCCGTCGTCAACGACTTCGCCTCCGCCATCTTGAAAGCGCTCGAAACGCCCTCGTCGGCGTGATAGCTGCTCCGCACCAGCGGCCCGGCCTCGACGTGCGCATAGCCCATCTCGTATCCCAATCGGCGGTACTCGGCAAACTCTTCGATCGGGATGTAACGCAGGATCGGCAGATGCTTCGGCGAAGGCCGCAGATACTGCCCCAGCGTGAGAATGTCCACGTGATGCGCCCGCAGATCCTTCATCACCTGCACCACCTCTTCGGACGTCTCGCCGAGCCCAAGCATTACGCCGGACTTGGTAGGCGTCTCCGGACGCAGCGTTTTCGCATAGGCGAGCATGTCGAGCGATCGTTCGTAGCGCGCGCCCAGGCGCACCATCCGGTATAGGCGCGGCACGGTCTCCGTGTTGTGGTTGAGAACGTCCGGCGCCGCCTCCATGACGATCTCCATCGCCTCGTGCTTGCCCTGAAAATCGGGCACCAGCACCTCGACGCGGCAGCCCGGCACCCGCTCCCGAATCGCCTCGATGGTCATTTTGAACAGTAGCGCGCCGCCGTCCTTGCGATCATCGCGGTTCACGCTGGTCACAACGGCATACTGCAACCCCATCAGCGCCACGGCCTCGGCCACCCGGCGCGGCTCGTCCATGTCCACCGCCAGCGGAGCGCCTTTCTGGACGGCGCAAAACCCGCAGCGCCGCGTGCAGACGTTCCCCAGAATCATGAACGTCGCCGTCCGCCGGTTCCAGCAGTCGCCAATGTTCGGGCAAGCGGCCGACTCGCAGACGGTGTGCAGCTTCAGGTCCGTCACCAACTGCTTCAACTCGCGGTAGTTCTCCCCCACCGGGGCCGGAGCGCGCAGCCACTTGGGCCTTTCTACCTTGGTTTCAATGGTAACCAGCACGTTCCTTCAGCATAGCGCAGGCAGAATAGGGCGGGAACAATGTGGGACCATGGAAAAGAACGTCACCGCGTTTTCATGATCCGCTCCTCCCCGGACAAGCCGAATCCTCTCGCCTCCCCCTGGCGTTACCAGCCCGAAGAGGGCTTTTACGACGAGGTGTTGCAGCCCTCCGGCCAGATTCGCCCGCACTGGCGCGGGTTGACCGAGTCCATCCTCAGCCTCGGCGAAGGAGGCTTTCGCGAACGGTGGAAGGAGGGGCAGCGGCTCATCCACGACCACGGCATCACCTACAACGTCTATGGCGATCCCCAAAGCACCGATCGCCCCTGGCCGCTCGACCCCGTGCCGCTGGTTATGGACCCGGGCGAATGGCGATCGATTGAGGCGGCCGTCGCCCAACGCGCCCGCCTGCTCAACAGCATCCTGGCCGATGCCTACGGCCCGCAGCGGCTGGTAAAAGACCGGCAACTGCCCGCCGAACTCCTCTACCCCAACCCCGGCTTCCTGCGCCCCTGCCAAGGGATCGCCGTCCCCGGCGGCACCTTTCTGCATCTCTACTCCGCCGACATCGCCCGCGCCCCCAACGGCAACTGGTGGGTTCTGGCCGACCGCACCCAGGCGCCCTCCGGTGCCGGCTACGCGCTCGAAAATCGACTGGTCTGCTCCCGCGTCCTGCCCGATGTCTTCAAAACTTCGAATGTGCAGCGTCTGGCCGGTTTCTTCCAGGCCTACCGCGAAACGCTCACCGGGCTCGCAGCCAACCAGCGCGACAACCCCCGCATCGTCCTGCTCACCCCCGGCCCCTACAACGAGACCTATTTCGAACACGCCTTCCTCGCCCGCTACCTCGGCTTCACCCTTGTTGAAGGCGGCGACCTGACCGTTCGCGATAACCACGTCTATCTGAAAACCCTCGGCGGCCTGCTGCCCGTCGATGTCATCGTCCGCCGCCAGGACGCCGGCTTCTGCGACCCGCTCGAACTGCGGCCCGAATCGATGCTGGGCATTCCCGGCCTCGTCCAGGCCGTGCGCTGCGGCAACGTCGCCATCGCCAACGCCCTCGGCAGCGGTCTGGTTGAATCGGCGGCGCCTTCGGCGTTCTATCCCTCGCTGTGCCGCCAATTGCTCGGCGAAGAACTGAAGATGCCCACCGTCGCCACCTGGTGGTGTGGGCAGGAAGGTCCGCTCTCCTACGTCGCCAGCCAGTTGCATAACCTCGTCGTCAAACCGGTCTTCCCCCGGCCCGGCGATCAGCCGATCTTCGGCGCCCGTCTCACCGAGGCCGAACGTCGCCAACTGGTCTCCAAAATGCGGGCCGAACCGGGCAAATGGGTCGCTCAGGAGCAGGTCGCGCTCTCCACCGTACCCGTCTGGGAGGATGGCACACTGGCGCCCCGCCACGTTGTCGTGCGCGTCTACGCCGTCGCCCACGCCGGCGACTACAAAGTCATGCCCGGCGGACTGACCCGTGTCACCCCCTCGCTCGACAACCTCGTTGTCAGTGTCCAGCGCGGCGGCGGCAGCAAAGACACCTGGGTGCTCGGGAGCAAAGCCGAAGAGCAGTTGACCCTGCTGCCGCCCGCCTCCCATCGCCTGCCGGTGAGCCGCGCCACGTTCGATCTGCCCAGCCGCGTGGCCGATAACCTGTTCTGGCTCGGCCGCTATGTCGAACGCGTGGAAGCCATGGTACGGGTCACGCGTTCCATGCTGCCCCGCCTCACCCAGGAGAGCGATCCAACGCAGGCGAGCGGGCTGCAGGCCGGTTCGCGCATCCTCTCCCACCAGGGCTACATCAAACGCAGCCGCGAGCCGCTCGAATCCGAACTCCTCGCCCTGCTCTACGACGGCGCCCGGCGCGGCAGCCTCGGCCACAGTATTCATCTCATCCATTCCGTCGTCTGGCCGATGCGCGATCGCATCTCCACCGACGCCTGGCGCATTCTCACCCGCCTCGACCAGCAGTTTGCGGCCGAACCGACGCCCGAGGCGCTCCGCCTCAGCGCGGCCCTCGACCTGCTCAATCAGACCGTCATCACCCTGGCCGCCTTCTCCGGCCTGACCCTCGAAAGCATGACCCGCGGCGAAGGCTGGCGCTTCCTCGACATCGGCCGCCGCCTCGAACGGTCGCTGCAGATGATCGAACTCCTGCGCCACGGCCTCGCCAGCGACCCTACCGTCACCCGTGGGGAGCTCGAAGCCGTTCTCGAAATCGCCGACAGCACCCTCACCTACCGCGCCCGCTACCAAACCTCCATGCAGACCGACCTCGTGCTCGACCTGCTTCTGATCGACGAGGCCAACCCGCGTTCGCTCGTCTTTCAAGTGGCCCGCCTCGCCGAGCACATCGAACAACTGCCCGAGAGCCGGTCCCGCATCCGCCGGCCCGCCGAAGCCCGCCTCCTGCTCCGCCTGCTGGCCAACGTGCAACTGGCCGAAGTCAATGAACTCGCTGCGCCCGAAACGCTACAGGCGTTCCTCCACAAGGCGGCCGCCGACTTCCGGCAGTTATCCGAGATTCTCACCCGGACCTACTTCAACCACGCCGTCACCTCCCACCGTCTCACCGCCCCCTAGCCGCCATGCTCCTTCGCGCCACCCACACGACCACGTATCTCTACAGCGAGCCGGTGTCGATCTGCCATACCGAGGTCCATCTGGCCCCGCGCCACTCCAGCCGGCAGCGCCTCGTCGAGCACGAACTCCTCATCCGGCCCCAGCCGGCCCAACTCCACGAACGACTCGATTACTTCGGCAACCCGGTCACTTTTTTCTGCCTCAGCGAACCGCACGAGACGTTGACGATTACCGCCCGTAGCGTCGTCGAAGTGGCCTCTGACGCCCCCCTCCTGGCCGGCATCTCGCCCCCCTGGCAGGAGGTGTGCGACCAACTGCGCCGCCGCGATAACCCGGATACCCTGGCCGCCTGCGAGTTCACCTTCGAATCGCCGCTCATCCAGCTCGGCCCCGAGTTCGCCGCCTTCGCCACCAAGAGCTTTACCCCCGGGCGCCCCCTGCTTGAGGCCGCTCTCGACCTCTCGCACCGGATCTTCACCACATTTACCTACGACCAGCGGGCGACGACGGTCACTACCCCCGTCCGCGAAGTGCTTAAGACCAAACAGGGCGTCTGCCAGGATTTCGCACACTTTTTTATTGCCTGCCTGCGCTCTCTGGGCCTCGCCGCCCGTTACGTAAGCGGCTATCTGCGCAGCGGACCAAACTCGATCGGCGCGGAGGCCTCCCACGCCTGGGCCGCCATATTCTGCCCGGGCTGCGGGTGGTTTGACTTTGATCCCACCAACGATGTCATGCCGGCGGGCAACCATGTCACCGTCGCCTGGGGGCGGGACTACTCGGACGTCACCCCGGTCAAGGGGGTGGCCCTCGGCGGCGGTGAGCAGGTCATTACGGTTGCCGTCGAAGTCGTTCCGGAAAATGCCAACCCCGTGCCGGCCGCTGGATGACAGAAAGTTGCATTCCTGATTTGGCAACGGCGAAATCTTTGCTATACTCAAGCTGTTTGGCCGTTGCCGGAGCGATCCGAGGCGCGCCTGATAAGTTCGCTGGCGTAGCTCAGCTGGTAGAGCATCTGATTTGTAATCAGAGGGTCGGGGGTTCGATCCCCTCCGCCAGCTCCAGTTTTGTGAGCCGGAACAATGTGGACAGGTGGCGGAGCGGTCAATCGCAGCAGACTGTAAATCTGCCGCCCATCGGGCTACGAAGGTTCAAATCCTTCCCTGTCCACCATCAATTTAAGCCGATGTAGCTCAGATGGTAGAGCGCGTCCTTGGTAAGGACGAGGTCACCAGTTCAATCCTGGTCATCGGCTCCACTTCTTCTCCCTCCCGTTAGGAAAAATCCATGGCGAAAGAAAAATTTGATCGCAGTAAGCCACACGTAAATATCGGCACGATCGGGCATATCGATCACGGCAAGACGACCCTGACGGCGGCGATCACCAAGGTGCTGAGCAAGCACAACCCGAAGAATTCCTTCCGCAGCTTCGATTCCATCGACAACGCCCCGGAAGAAAAGGCCCGTGGTATCACGATTAACGCGGCGCACGTCGAGTACGAGACGCCGAACCGGCACTACGCTCACGTGGACTGCCCCGGCCACGCCGACTACATCAAGAATATGATCACCGGCGCCGCGCAGATGGATGGCGCCATTCTGGTCGTGGCGGCTACCGATGGTCCCATGCCCCAGACCCGGGAGCACATTCTGCTGGCCCGCCAAGTAGGCGTTCCCTACATCGTGGTTGCCTTGAACAAGGTAGACATGGTGGAGGATGCCGAACTTCTCGAACTCGTCGAACTCGAAGTGCGCGAACTCCTGAAGAGCTACCAGTTCCCGGGGGACGATCTGCCGGTTTGCCGCGTGTCGGCACTGGGTGGTCTGAACGGCGAACCGCAGTGGGAAGCGGCGATCGACAAGCTGATGGAAGCCGTCGACCAGTACGTTCCGATGCCCGAACGCGTCGTCGACAAGCCGATGCTGATGCCCATCGAGGACATCTTCTCGATCCAGGGTCGCGGCACGGTCGTCACGGGCCGTATCGAACAGGGCATTTGCAAGGTCGGCGAGGAAATGGAGATCGTCGGTTTCCGCGATACGCGGAAGACGGTCATCACTGGCGTCGAAATGTTCAAAAAGCTGCTCGACGAAGGCCGGGCGGGTGACAACGTGGGTCTCCTGCTCCGCGGTATCGACAAGGATGACGTCGAGCGTGGACAGGTGATTGCCAAACCGGGTTCTATTAAGCCGCACAAGAACTTCAAGGGCGAAGTCTACGTGTTGAGCAAAGAAGAGGGTGGCCGTCATACGCCCTTCTTCAACGGATACCGCCCGCAGTTCTACTTCCGCACGACGGACGTTACCGGTGTGGCGAAGTTGCCGGAAGGTACCGAGATGGTGATGCCGGGCGACAACGTACAATTGACGATCGAACTGATCACCCCGGTCGCTATGGACAAGGGTTTGCGGTTCGCGATTCGGGAAGGCGGTCGCACCGTCGGCGCCGGCACGGTGACCGAAATCATCGCTTAAGAAAAGGCCTCCGCAGGGCGGCCATCGAGGCCCCGGTTCCGCGACCGGGGCCTTCGCGTGTATAATCAGAAAATCGGGAGTGTTTCACCATGCGCGAAATCATTAAACTGCAGTGTACCGAGACCAAAGACATTAACTATTGGACGACAAAGAATAAGAAGAAGACCACCGAGCGCATCGAACTCATGAAGTACTCGCCCCGTCTTCGTCGCCACACCCTGCACCGTGAGGTAAAGTAGTTTTTTTAGGGGCATAGGCTAACGGTAAACCAGCGGTCTCCAAAACCGCCTTTGGGGGTTCGAATCCCTCTGCCCCTGCCACTCCCTCGAAAGTATGGCTGCCACAAACGAGTTAACTATGGGTACCAAGAGCGTTACTCCCGAACAGAACGGCGGTGGGTCGGGCATCGCCGCCTGGCCGGTAATTGCCAAAACATATGTCGAAGATTTGAAGTTGGAGATGCGTCGCGTCACTTGGCCGAACTGGGAGCAGGTGAAGGCCACGACGGCCGTCGTCATCGCCTCCGTGTTCGTCTTTGCCGCCTATTTTGCCTTGGTCGATTCGCTGATCGGCCGGGGTATCGCGCAGTTATTCAAGGTTTTGGGCAAATAGATGCCGGAAGACGACTTCGAATTGGAATCTCCCGCCCCGTCCGCATCGGAGTCCCCCGCTCCCTCCGGTGCCCCAGTGGACTTGGCAACCACCAAGAATTGGTACATCATCCACACCTACTCCGGCTTCGAAAACAAAGTAGCAGAGTCATTGCGCGGTCGCGCACTCGCCTTTGGCTTCAATGAACGGTTGGGGCAGATTCTGATTCCCACCGAAGAGGTTTTCGAATTTCGCAACGGTAAAAAAGTAACCAGCAAACGCCTTCTCTATCCCGGCTATGTGCTTGTGGAGATGGAGATGGATGACGAACTTTGGCACGCGGTTAAGGATACTCCCCGCGTCACCGGCTTTGTCGGTGGTGGCAATAACCCCGTACCGCTGACCGCGGACGAGGTCAACTCGATCCTTTATCGGCAGTCCAACGTGGGTGACCGTCCCAAGCCCAAGCTCACCTTTGAGCGGAACGAAACGGTCCGTATCACCGAAGGTCCATTTACGAACTTCTCCGGAAAGGTGGATGAAATCAACGCAGATAAGAATACGCTGCGGGTGATGGTGACCATCTTCGGGCGTTCAACCCCGGTGGAACTCGACTTTGAACAGGTCGAAAAAATCCAATAAACCTACTAAAGAGCATTTAAATGGCAAAGAAAGTTACTGGGCAGGTAAAACTGCAGATTCCTGCCGGCAAGGCGACCCCCGCGCCTCCGGTCGGTACCGCCCTTGGTCCCCAGGGCGTCAACATCATGGAGTTCGTGAAGGCCTACAACGCCCGCACCTCCTCTCCCGAACAGGCCGGACTCATCATCCCGGTCGTGATCACCATCTATTCTGACCGCTCCTTCACTTTCATCACGAAGACCCCTCCCGTGGCCGTGTTGATCAAGAAGGCAATCAAGCTCGAACGCGGTTCTCCGACTCCCAACAAAGTGAAGGTCGGTAAGATTACCCGCGCGCAAATCGCTGAAATTGCCAAGATCAAGATGCCCGATCTCAACAGCTTCACCATCGAGTCCGCCATTGCCCAGGTCGAAGGCGCCTGCAAGAGCATGGGCGTAGACATCGTCTAATCCCGGCTGATATTCTTTTAGTAGTTGAACTTTCATGGGAGGTCGGGACCTGCTCCCGCAGGATGGCCCGGCCGTTAGGACCAAACACAATATGGCAAACAAGCAAGGCAAGAAGTACGTTGCCGCCGCGAAGCAGGTAGAGGCTCGCGCCTACTCCCTCGCGGAGGCTGTCCCGCTCGTCAAGAAGATAAAATTCTCCAAGTTTGACGAGACCCTCGAGGTGCATATGCGTCTCGGGGTTGACCCGAAGCACGCCGACCAGATGGTCCGCGGAACGGTTGTTCTCCCCCACGGCCTCGGCAAAACGAAGCGCATTCTGGTGATCGCCTCCGGTGATAAGGTGCGCGAAGCGCAAGAAGCCGGTGCCGATTTCGTCGGCGGCGAAGAGCTGGTCAACAAGATTATGACCGAGCAGTGGCTCGATTATGACGCCGTGATCGCCACGCCGGACATGATGCGGTCGGTCGGTAAACTAGGTAAGGTCCTCGGCCCTCGCGGTCTGATGCCGAACCCGAAGACCGGCACCGTCACCACGGATGTCAAGCAGGCAATCGAAGAGACCAAGGCCGGCAAAGTGGAGTTCCGCGTCGATAAGACCGGCGTGATTCACGCGCCTCTTGGCAAGGTGAGCTTCTCGGACGAAAAGTTGGTCGACAATGCGACCACCCTCATCCAGGCGGTCATCAAGGCCAAGCCCGCGGCTGCCAAGGGCAAGTATGTGCGCAGCGTCACGCTCTGCTCCACGATGAGCCCCGGGGTGCCGCTCGACGTGACCGAAATGAATGCCGTGAAGGCGCAGGCGTAAGAGGAAGAGGCGATGAAGAAGAAAGCAGATAAAACCAAAGATCTGGCGTTCCTGCGTGGCGAGTTCGAGCAGACCGGGAACATCTTCCTGACCGGCTACGAGAAGATGACCGTGGCGCAGGATTACAACCTCCGCAAGACGATCAAGGGCGCGGGCGGTAGCTATAAGGTCATCAAGAACAATCTGGCGCGGAAGGCCAGCGAGGGTCTCAAGAGCGAACCGCTGTTTGAGAACCTTGCCGGCATGAGTGCTGTCGCCTACACCAGGGGCGATGTGGTCGCCTTGGCCAAAGCCCTGACCGGCTACGCCAAGACCGTCCCGGCCTTCAGCTTTAAGGCTGGGCTCGTTGAAGGTAACGTGGTCGACGTCAAGTCGATTGCCGAGCTTGCCGCGCTCCCCGCCAAGGAAGAGATCTACGCCAAGCTCCTGTTCCTGATCCAGGCCCCCGCTCAGCGCGTGGCCACCGTCACCAACGCCGTCGGCCGCAACCTCGCCGTGGTGATCGATCAGGGTGTCAAGGAAAACAAGTTTCAGGCTTAGTTGAGTTCCGGATGGCGTTCGCTTCTGTCGGCGGACCCCATCCTCCCGAAAGTATCTCTGTCGCGCCCACTCCTCTCCGGCCGTCGCGGCGTAAATCGAAACTCCGCTCCGCTGTCTTCTACCGGTGTGAGCTCAATCCACTTCCCGAAATTCAATTAGGAGCATTACGAACATGGCAGACATCAATGCAATCGCAGAGCAGATCCAGGGCCTTACCCTTCTTGAGGCTTCCCAGCTGGTGAAGCTGCTCGAAGAGAAGCTCGGCGTTTCGGCCGCCGCCGCCGCCGTTGCCGCCGCCCCGGCCGGTGGTGCCGCCGCCGCTGCCCCCGTCGTGGAGGAGAAGACCGAGTTCAACGTCATCCTCACCTCGGCCGGCGCCAATAAGATCAACGTCATCAAAGCGGTCCGCGAGGTGGTTTCCGGCCTCGGCCTCAAGGAGGCCAAAGACCTCGTCGATGGCGCTCCCAAGGCCGTCAAGGAAGGCGTCAGCAAGGAAGAAGCTGCCACCATTCAGAAGAAGCTGGTCGACGCAGGCGCAACCGTCGAGATCAAGTAGTTTCGTCTCGATCCTCTCCCCGACCCCCGGCTCCGGCCGGGGGTTTCCTTTGTGTGCCGAGCCTGTTCGACAGCTCGAAGGTGAAAGTACTTTTCACAACCTGATAGAGGTAACGTTGCATTTGGTGGGCCTGTTGCGCGCCGCCTTCCGGCCCGAGCAGGCAGTGTGCGCTGTCCGATCGGTTTGGCGCTAACGCGCCGAGTTGGTGGCCATGGCCAGCCAGCACCTGCAGCATATGCACAAGGCACTCGCGCAAATGAATCTACAGATTCATCACGTGCTGAGCGACATCACCGGTCTCACCGGCTTAGCCATCGTGGATGCGATCATCGCCGGGGAACGGGATCCCGCCAAAATGGCGCTGTTGCGCGAGCCAAACGTGCGCGCCGATACCGAGACCATTAGCCAAGCGCTGGTGGGCGACTGGCGGCGCGAGCATCTGTTCGTGCTCAAGCAGTCGCGCCAGATGTTTGAAAGCTATCGCCAACAAATCATCGCTTGCGACCGCGACATCGAATCTCTGCTCGCCACCTTCGCGCCCTGCGTGGACCCGGAGCAAGCACCGCCCCGGCCCGGAAACCGGCCTGCACGCAAAACCAAGCGCACCGCAGGTTCGCTGACGTTTGACCATCGCAACGAGGCCTACAAACTATTCGGTGTCGACGTGACTCGCATTCCGGGCCTCGACGGTTGCCATGGCCCTGTTCAGCG
>JAINDL010000077.1 GCA_019931245.1 Bryobacteraceae bacterium CoA2 C42 | reverse complement strand
GGAACCGCGCACAACGGACTCGCTTGGGCCCGGCCGTAGGGGCGAGTCAGTCGCCCGTTGGTGCCGTGCCTGCGCGGCCTGTGCGCTTCTCCTTATCTTTTATCTTGCAAGTGCCGCGCCAAGGCGGATGGTCAGATAAATCAATGGTTTCTATATTCCGGGCGGTGGCTGGCCACGCAGTCTTGGGGCACAGGACCCAGTATTTTGCGCGACGATGGGTACAGTGCTTCCCACGCTTCCCGGACTGCTCGGCATCCATCATTTCGCCCTGGCTGTTCCCGCCGGCCAACTCGACGCGCAACTTGACGCCTATCAGGCGTTGGGCTTTGCGATTGTTCATCGCGAGGACGTCCTGGGTACGGACCAGGTGCGCGAGGTTTTGCTGCGGCCGCCGGCCGGGCCGCCGTTGGTACAACTGCTTTGCCCGTTGTCGCCGGAGAGCCCGGTGGCCCGGCAGCTGGATAAGCCGCGGCCGGCGTTTGCGCATCTGGCGCTGGCAGTGGCCGATATCCACGCCGCCTTCGAGTATCTGCAGGCGCAGGGCTATCAGTTGCTTGATGCGGCGCCGCGGGCAGGCTCGCATGGCACTACCGTGTTTTTTGTGCATCCGAAGTCTCCGGCGGAAGCGCCGCTGGGCTACCTTCTCGAAATCGTTCAGGACCCCGCCCGATGATTGCCACGACTGCCCCTTTGCTGCCTCCCTTTCCGGCTTCGGCGCCGGCGGGGCCGATTGAACTGGACCTGACGGAGGTGGCCGGGGTGGACGCCCAACTGGCCGCCATCCGGGATTCGCCGGCCACGGCGATTGCGCTGCCCGTGGGCCTCGCGTTTTATGCCGAGGTGGCGAAGTTCCGGGCGGCCCGTTATGTGGCGAACCGTCCGCTGTATCTCAAGGCGGTGCCTTCGCCCCGGCTGAATCAGATTCAGCTGACGCTGGCGGCGCTGGCGGCGCGCTTGGGGCGGGCGGACACGACGGTGTTGGTCAACGAGACCTTGGCGCCGCACCTGGCGGCTAACATCGAACACATTCTTACGGAGGAGTGCCAACTGCCGGAGGATCCGGCGGCGGGCTCTTACTTTATTGACAGCCTGACGCATCAACTCGCCGGCCTCGAGCCAGGGGAGGGGCGGGCGGCGGGGCCGCGGGCCGGGGAGCCGCCCTACCGGCGGGGTCCGTACGCTTCGATGTACGTGCAGCAGCCGTGGACCATCCGGCAGTACGCGGGGTTTTCAACGGCGGAGGCGTCGAACGCTTTCTACCGCCGGAATCTGGCGGCGGGGCAGAAGGGGCTTTCGGTGGCTTTCGATCTGCCGACGCATCGCGGCTACGATTCGGACCATCCGCGGGCGCAGGCCGACGTGGGGCAGGCGGGCGTGGCCATTGATTCGGTTGAGGATATGCAGTTGCTGTTCGACCAGATTCCGCTGGGGGAGATTTCGGTTTCGATGACGATGAACGGGGCGGTGCTGCCGATTCTCGCCTTCTACATCGTGTCGGCGGAGGAGCAGGGGGTGGGGCCGGAGCAGTTGGCCGGGACGATTCAGAACGACATTCTGAAAGAGTTCATGGTGCGGAACACGTACATCTATCCACCGGGTCCGTCGATGCGGATCGTGGCCGATATCTTTCGCTACTGCGCGGCGCACCTGCCGAAGTTCAATTCGATTTCGATCTCCGGCTACCACATGCAGGAGGCCGGGGCGACGGCGGCGCAGGAGTTGGCTTACACGCTGGCCAACGGCCTCGAGTATGTCCGCGCGGGTTTGGCGGCGGGTTTGGCGATTGACGAGTTCGCACCGCGCCTCTCGTTTTTCTGGGGCATTTCGATGCACCTGTGCAGGGAGGTGGCCAAGCTGCGCGCCGCGCGGGAGCTGTGGTTTGCCCTGCTGCAGGCGTTTGCGCCACGGAATCCGAAGTCGAGCCTGCTGCGGGCGCATTGCCAGACGTCGGGCTGGAGCCTGGCGGCGCAGGACCCTTTCAATAACGTGACGCGGACGACGCTCGAAGCCTTTGCCGCCGTGGCCGGGCATACGCAGTCGCTGCACACGAACGCGCTTGACGAGGCGCTGGCGCTGCCGACCGATTTTTCCGCCAAGATCGCCCGGGACACGCAGTTGATTCTGCAGAAGGAGACGGGGATTCCGGGGATTATCGATCCGCTGGGCGGGTCGTGGGCGGTGGAGGCGCTGACCGAGGAGTTGCTGGCGGAGGCGCGGGGGTTGATTGCCGAGGTGGAGGAGATGGGGGGCATGACGAAGGCGATTGAGGCGGGGCTGCCGCAGTCGCGGATTGAGGAGGCGGCGGCGCGGCGGCAGGCGGCGCTGGATTCCGGCCGCGAGGTAATCGTTGGGGTGAACAGGTATCCGCCGCCGGCGCCGACGGAGGTGCCGGTGCTATCGATAGATAACGCGCAGGTGCTGGCGACGCAGACGGCGCGTTTGGCGCGGCTGAAGGCGAGGCGGGACGCCGGGGCGGTGGCCGAGGCGCTGGCGGCGTTGACGCGGGCGGAGGGGAATCTGTTGGAGTTGGCGATTACGGCGGCGCGGGCGCGGTGTACGCTGGGAGAGATTTCGGCGGCGCTCGAAGAGAAGTTCACGCGCTATCAGGCGACGCCGCGGGCGTTGACGGGGGTATATGTGAAAGAGGCGGCGGAGGACCGGGAGTTTGCGGTGGCGCGGGAGCGAGTGTCGGAGTTTGCGCGGCAAGAGGGGCGGCAGCCGCGGATCTTGATTGCCAAGCTGGGGCAGGATGGGCACGACCGGGGTGCGAAGGTGATCGCGTCGGCGTTTGCGGATCTGGGTTTTGACGTTGATCTGGGGCCGCTGTTTCAGATGCCGGCCGAGGTGGGGCGGCATGCGGTGGAGAACGATGTGCACGTGGTGGGGATATCGACGCTGGCGGGGGCGCACAAGCTGCTGGTGCCGGCTGTGATGGCGGAGATGGCGCGGCTGGGGCGGCCGGACATTGTGACGATTGTGGGCGGGGTGATTCCGCCGGGGGACCATGCGGCGCTGTTCGAGGCGGGGGTGGCGGCGATTTTTGGTCCGGGGACGGTGATTCCGGTGGCCGCCGGGCAAATATTGGACCATGTATGCCGCCGCTTCCGCGCCTGACGGCGGCTCAATATCGCGACGGGATTCTCGGGAGGGACCGGGCGGTGCTGGCGCGTGCGCTGACGCTGGTCGAATCCGAGTTGGCGGCTGATGAGCCGCTGGCGCGGGAGGTGTTGGCGGCGGTGCTGCCGCATACGGGGCGGTCGCTGCGGTTAGGGATCACGGGGGTGCCCGGGGCGGGGAAGTCGACGCTGATTGAGGCGCTGGGCGGGGAGATTGGGCGGCCGTTGGCGGTGCTTTCGGTGGACCCTTCGTCGCCGGCGACGGGCGGGTCGATTTTGGGAGACAAGACGCGGATGGAGCGGCTGGGGCGGAGCCCGGATGCGTTCATCCGGCCGAGTCCGGCGCGGGGGCATTTGGGGGGCGTGGCGCGGAGAACGCGGGAGAGTATTTTGTTGTGCGAGGCGGCGGGGTTTGAGGTGATTTTCGTCGAGACGGTGGGGGTGGGGCAGTCCGAGACGGCGGTGCGTCAAATGACGGACTGCTTTTTGCTTTTGCTGTTGCCCGGGGCGGGGGATGAGGTGCAGGGGATGAAGCGCGGCATTCTGGAGTTGACCGATGTGGTGGCGGTGAACAAGGCGGACGGGGAGAATGCGGCGCGGGCGCGGCAGACGCAGCGGGCCTACGCGGCGGCGCTGCATCTGTTTGCGGCGGCGGCGCCGCCGGTGCTGAGTTGTTCGGCGCGGACGGGGGAGGGGGTGGCGGCGTTGTGGCAGGTGGTGCGGGCGCAGGCGGATCCGGGGCGGCGCCCGGGGCAGGTGATGGCGTGGTTTGACGAGTTGCTGCGGGAGCGGTTATGGCAGCGGTTCCACGCCGAAGGGGAGGTGGCGGCGCGGCGGGTGGAGTTGGAGGCGGCGCTGCGGGAGGGGCGGATGACGGCGCCGGAGGCGGTGGCGCGGCTGCTGGGCTAGACGGGGGCGTAGCGGAAGACGAAGCGCTCGCCGCCTTCGCGCTGCCAGACGGCGCCGGTGGGGCTGACGGTGAGCCACCAGGTTTCGCGTTCGAGCGGGTCGCGGGGGCGGATGGTGCGGCCGGTAAGGACGGCGTAGCAGCGGCCTAGTGCGGGGTCGCGGACCGAGCGGTAGGCGATCCACTCGGCGCCGGCTGCGCGGGCGAGGCGGCCGAGTTCCTGCGTGGCGGTGTAGTCGGCCGGGTGGGTCCAGCGGGCGGCGTCGGCGCTGAGCGGGGGCTTCTCGAGATCGACGCCGCGGCCGGCGGCGCCGAAGCGGAAGAGGGTTTGGGCGGCGGCGGGGAGGTGGCCGAGCCCCTCGCTCTCGGCGACAAAGCGCCAGCGCCAGTAGCCGACCTCGGCGCAGGCGGTGCGGCGGAGGGCGGCGCCGTAGAGGACGCCGGGGTCGCCCCAGCCGCGGAAGCGGGAGCCGGCGCCGGCGGGGGGATAGCGGAAGGGGGTGCTGAGGAGGTAGTGCAGGCCGCCGGCGCCCTCCGGCAGCGGGGGCTTGCTCTCTTCGAGGATGCGTTCGAGCAGGTCCTGGCGGCGGGGATCGCCGGCGGCGAGGCGGAGGGTGGAGACGACGTGCTGGCCTTCGACGGCGCGCCAGGCTTTCCACCGGCCGGGGAGCAGGGCGGCGGCGAGGGGTTCAGATGCGAGCGCGGGAGGCATCGAGATAGTGGACGACGCGGACGAAGGAGTCGATTTCGTGCAGCATGGCGGCCGGGGTACCGGCGAGGCCGGAGTTGGCGCTGTGCAGCCAGCGGCGGGCGTGTTCTTCGCTGCCGCCGGTGATGGAATCGAGGCTGCGGAACAGGCGGACGAAGAGGGCGGCCAGCTGCCACTCCTTAGCGGCGGGGTCGAGGAGATAGCGGCCGGCGGCCATGCGGGAGACGCTGGCGGGGGAGAGACCGAGGATGCGGGCTAAGTCGGCCTGGGTGACGTTGAGGATGGCGGCTGCGCGCAGCACGGCTTCGGTGAGCACCTGCCGCGCGGTTTCCGACCGCGTCCCCTCCTGCGCCAAGGCCTGTTTCGCACGCGCCATGAAAGATTTCTCCTGAGAGAAATATCTCATAAAGTTGCTGAAGAAACAAGTGCTCCCTCCCCCTTTTTCTCCACTGCGGAAACAGGTATATTATTAGCGTCCGCTCGCCAAACCGCTTAGGAGTCTCGCCGATGCGCTTGTTGCTCGCTGCTTTCGCTCTGCCGTTATTCGCCGCTGATCCGGCGGAGTTTTTTGAGTCCAAAGTTCGTCCGGTTTTGGCGAATCGTTGTTACTCCTGCCATGCGTTGACGCCGCAGTCCGGGCTGGCGGTGAACTCCCGCGCCGCGCTTTTAAAGGGTGGACAGCGTGGTCCGGCGGTGGTGCCGGGTAAGCCGGACGAGAGCCTGCTATTGACGGCGGTGCGCCATGCCGACCCGAAGCTGCAGATGCCGTTCAATCAACCGAAGCTGTCGGCGGCAGAGATTGCGGATCTGGCGAGTTGGATCAGCGCGGGCGCGCCTTGGCCGGAGGCGGCCGTTTCGCAGAAATCGAACGCCCCGATGGTGATTACCGCCGAGCAGCGGAACTACTGGGCGTTTGCGCCGTTAGCTAAGCCGGCGGCGGCGAGTATTGACTCGCTGGTGCGGGCGCGGCTGATGGCCAAGGGCCTGGCGCAGAACCCGCCGGCGTCGAAGCGCGACCTGATCCGGCGGGCCTATTTTGATTTGACGGGTCTGCCACCGACGGCGGCCGCCGTGGATGCGTTCCTAGCCGATCGATCGGCCGGGGCGTTTGCCAAGGTGGTGGATGAGTTGCTGGCTTCGCCACGTTACGGCGAGCGGTGGGGCCGTTACTGGCTGGATATTGCCCGGTATGCCGACGATAAGCTGTCCAACGACGTCTTTGACCCTTACCCGAACTCGTTCCGCTATCGCAATTGGGTGATTGCGGCGATGAACCGGGACATGCCGTATGACCTGTTTGTGAAGGCGCAGATTGCGGGCGATTTGCTGCCCAAACACGAGCAGCACCCGGACTTGGCGGTGGGCTTGGGCTTTTACGGGCTGAGTCCGGAGCTGGTGGATGACCGGGTGGACGCGACCACGCGCGGGTTTCTGGCGCTGACGGCGGCGTGCGCGCAGTGCCATGACCATAAGTTCGACCCGATTCCGACGCGGGATTTTTATGCGCTGCAGGGCGTGTTTTCTTCCACCAAACGCGGGGAACTGCCGCTGGCGCCGGCGGGCGAGGTGGCCGACTACAAGCGCAAAGAGGCCAAGGTGAAGGAGCTGGAGACGCGGATTCAGGCGTTTCTGCACGAGCAGGCGACGAGCATGGCCAAGATTCTGACGATGCAGTCGCCGCAGTATCTGGCGGCGGCGCGGCGGGTGCTGGTGGGGCCGAATCCGGTGACGGTGGAGGCGGCGGCCGCGGCGGACCATCTGGACCTGGGGGTGCTCAAGAACTGGGTGCGGTATCTGAAGACCGGGCCCGAGGATAACCAGTATCTGAAGGGTTGGCAGAGCGAGTCGTTCGATGCCAATGCCTTCCGCGACCAGTGTTTCCGGGTGTTGGCCGAGCGGGACCGCGTGGACGAAGAGAACCTGGTCCGCAAGGCGAACGCCAAGGGCGCCAAGAACGTGGATGGTTATGTGACGGTGTCGCTGAAGACGGAGGATTTCTTCCTGTGGCGGGACCTGTACTTCTCGGACTTCTACGGCAAGGAGTTCAAGCAGGAGGAGGACGGGATTCTGTATTTCGGTCCGAACCGGGGTTATCTGACCTCGGACGGGACGATTGAGCGGTTCCTGACCGGGCCGTGGGCCGAGCATCTGAAGGCGTTGCGGGCGGAGCTGCAGGAGCGGAAGGCGGCGCTGCCGGCGCAGTACGCTTACGCCCACGTGATTGAGGATCTGCCCAACCCGAAGAACCAGCGGATTCACATCAACGGGCAGCCGGACAATTTGGGGCCGGAGGTTCCGCGGGGCTTTTTATCGGTACTCAACGAGAAGCCGTTTACGACGGGCAGCGGGCGGCTGGAACTGGCCAACGCCATGGTGGCGACCGAGAATGCGCTGACGCCGCGGGTGATGGTGAACCGGGTGTGGGCGCATCATTTTGGCGAAGGGATTGTGCCGACGGTGAGTAACTTCGGGCGGATGGGAGGTAGGCCGAGTAACCCGGAGTTACTGGACTATCTGGCCGCGCGCTTCGTGGACGGCGGCTGGTCGCTCAAGAAGCTGCACCGGGAGATCATGCTGTCGGAGACCTATCAGGTGTCGGCGGCCAATACGCCGGCCAACATGGAGAAAGACCCGGCGAACCGGCTGCTGTGGCGGGCCAACCGGCAGCGTCTCGATGCCGAGAGCCTGCGGGACGCGCTGCTGGCGGCGTCGGCGGAGCTGGACGTGACGCCGGGGACGCAGCCGGCCGACCTGGCGGCGAGCGAGACGCGGAAGCGGACGGTTTATGGGCTGGTTTCGCGCCGCAAGCTGGACGGGACCCTGGCGCTGTTCGACTTTCCGAACCCGAACGCGACGGGCGAGCAGCGCAACGTGACGGCCACGGCCCTGCAGCAGCTCTTCTTCCTGAACAGCGACTTCGTGGACGCCCGGGCGCGGAAACTGGCGGCGGATGCGGCGAAGGCTACCGACCGGGTGGGTTTCCTCTACCGCGCGGTGCTGGCCCGCCAGCCCGAGCCGGAGGAGCGGAAGCTGAGTATGGAATTCACGCAGACGGCCAAAGACCCGTGGACGCAGTTGGCCAAGGCGCTGCTCAGCTCGAACGAATTCCTGTTTGTAAATTAAGGACACCCATGATGAACCGCCGCGACGCACTCAAGACCCTCGGAACCGGCTTCGGCATGATCGGCCTGGCGAATACCATTGCCGCTGCCACCGGCCCGCACTTTACGCCGAAAGCCAAATCGGTCATCTTTCTGTTTTTCAACGGAGGGCCGTCGCAGGTCGATACGTTTGACCCGAAGCCGGCGCTCGACAAGTTCCACGGCACGCTGCCGCCGGGGCAGACGAAGATGGGGCAGGGAACGCTGATGCGTTCGCCGTTTTCGTTCCAGAAGTACGGGCAATCGGGGATTGAGGTCTCCGAGATTTTCCGGCAGGTGGGCGAGTGCATTGACGACATTTGCGTCGTCCGGTCGATGTACTGCGACCTGCCGGCGCATCCGCAGGCGATGCTGCAGATGAACATTGGGCGCATCATTCCGGGGTTTCCGTCCTGGGGATCGTGGCTGACCTACGGACTGGGAAGCGAGAACAAGAATCTGCCGGGGTTTGTGGCGCTGTGCGCCGGGGTGCCGGACGTGGGCGCGAACTTGTGGGGCAATGCGTTCCTGCCATCGGTCTACCAGGGGACCTATGTGCCCAACGACGAGGCGGATCCCGAGAAGATGATTCAGCATCTGCGGAACGCGACGACCTCGCTGGCTGAGCAGCGCAAGACGCTCGATTTCTTGAACAAATTGAACGGTCTGGAACTATCCAAGCGCGGAGCGGACCCGTTGCTCGAGGGCCGCATCCAATCGATGGAGGTGGCCTACCGGATGCAGGCCGAGGCGATGGATGCGTTTGATATTTCGAAGGAGCCAGCGAAGGTACAGGCGGCTTACGGGGTGACGCGCAATCCGGACGAGGCCGAGATGAAGATCAAGTCGGCGACGCGGGACGGCGACTTTGCACGGGGGTGCCTGGTGGCGCGGCGGTTAGTCGAGCGGGGGGTGCGGGCGGTGCAGGTCTACTTCGGCAACGATAAGCCGTGGGACAGCCACCACAATATTCTGGTCCACCGGAAGCTGGCGCAGCAGGCCGATCAGCCGATTGCGGCGCTGCTCAAGGATCTGAAGGCGTCGGGGCTGCTGAAAGAGACGCTGGTGGTGATTGGCGGCGAGTTCGGACGGCGTCCGTGGATTGAGACCAACGGCCGCATCAACGTGCAGAACGGGCGCGATCACAACAACGAGGGTTTCACGTATCTGCTGGCCGGGGCGGGGGTGAAGGGCGGGACGGTTTACGGGGCCACGGATGAGTTTGGCGGCCGGGCGGTGGAGAAGCGGGCGCACGTGCACGACCTGCACGCGACGATTCTGCATCTCATGGGGATCGACCATACGCGGCTTACTTATCCCTACAGCGGGCGTTTCTTCCGGCTGACCGATGTGGCGGGTCAAGTGATGAACGACGTTTTGGCCTAGGCTCAACGCCCCGATGTCGACCACGGTTACCGCGGCGCAGCTTGAAGCGGCTTTGGAGGCGTTCGTCGCCTGCCCGGATGAGGAGCGGTTCGCCGTGCTGTTCCGGCTGCTGGCTCCGCAACTGCTCGTCTATTTCCGGGCCCGCGGTTGCGAGGCCGGGGTGGCGGAGGACCTGACGCAGGAGGTGATGTTGACGCTGTTCCGGAAGGTGGACGGGCTGCGGGACCGCGACCTGTTCCGGCCGTGGCTATTCCGCATCGCCAAGAACGCCCTGCTGCAGCACCTGCGCAAACAGGGGCAGCGAGTGGAGACGGTGGCGCTGGCTGACCGGCTGGAGGGCGTGGCGTGGAATCCGTTCGCCGGACTGGCGCTGGGCGAGTGGCTGGCGTGTCTGCCGGAAGCGGACCGGGAGTTGCTGCTGCTGCGTTATGTGGACGGATTCACGCATCATGAGATCGCGGAATTGCTGGAGATTCCGATGGGTACGGTACAGTGGCGCGTTTTTCAGCTAAAAAAGAAGTTGGCGGAACATTTTCGATGAACTGGGAGTTGGCATTGCAGCAGGAGGGGGCGCGGTGGCGCGCGGCTTCGTCGGCCGGTGCTCAGGACGTGGAGCGTCTGTTGCGCGGCACCATGGCGCGACTCGGCGGCAGCGGTCTGCGGGCCGAAGAGGCTTTGGCGCTGCTCGGGCATCTGCTGGAGCCGCTGTGCGGAAGCAGCGGAGCCGCGTCGGCCATGGCGACGGCCGCGCGGCAGTGCGGCGGGGTCTCGCGCCGGACCTGGCCGCGGTTCGTGACCTCGTTGAGTGAACTGGTCGGTTCGTTTTGCGGCCTGGCGGCCGGACAGCTGGTCGGGCAGGCCGGCCGTTCGCTCGAGGTCGCCTAGGTGTACGTCTGGCAGGAAATCTTGAAGGTCGCGGCCTATGCAGTGGCCCTGCCTTACTGCTGGCGCATTCGGGGGGACTCCACGCCCCACTCTCCGATGTGGAGGGCCTGGACGCTGATGGGACTCAGCGCTCTGTTGTCCATGGTGCGGCACAGCTACGAGGTGGTAGCGGAATTGGGCAATTGGGCGTTGACCGCGCGCAGCTGGCGGCAGGTGGTGATTGTCGCTTCGCTGCTGGCGCTCACGGGCGGTCTGCTTGAGTTGGGCCGGGCTTTTCGTGACGCGGGGATGGCCCCGCGTTGGAGGCGGGTGGACTGGGTTTGGCTTTTGTTGATAGCCTGCCTGGCGATTCCGGTGGTGATCCACCGCGAGCGGATGGGCGATTCGGCCAGCGATATTGCGGCGATGCGCTATCTGCAGTCCTTGAGTTCCGTACTTCTCGCCGTGCCCGTTATTATCGCGCTCGGGTTGCATCGCATCAGCCGGTCGATGACCGGAGGCCGCTGGGCGGTGGCGCTGCGCTGGATGGTGGCGTTTCTGCTGGTGCGTCTGGTGAACTTGTACTTAGGCACCGCACTGGCGATGACGGGCGATTGGATGCATTGGTCCAATGTTGCGGCGCCCTGGTTGTTTACGATGGCGGCGGTGGAGCGCTGGAGCGTGACGCGGGCCGCTGTGCGCATGCGGCAGCAAATTTTTCTGGGCGCCAACAAACCGGCATAAAATCGCATCCCTTATGCATGCAGAAATTGGGAGCCTTGTTGCTGGGAGTTTGGCTGAGTGCGGTGTCCGCACCGGCGCAGGTTTTGTACGGTTCGTTAACGGGTAACGTCACCGATGCGGCCGATGCGGCCGTGGCCGGGGCCAAGGTGGAAGCGGCCAATACTGCGACCGGGGTGACCCGGCAGGGAACCACCGACGAGCGCGGCACGTTTCTGTTCAACGACCTGCAGCCCGGGACTTATAAGGTTTCCATTTCGTCGCCCTCCTTCCGCGCCGTGGTGCAGAACGGCGTATCGATTGACGCCAACACGGTGCGGCGTATTGACGCCCGTCTGCAGGTGGCCAGCGTGACCGAGAGCATCGTCGTCGAAGGTTCGGCCGCCACCCTGCAGACCGACCGCGCCGACCTTAACACGCAGATTTCCAAGAGCCAGATCACCAACCTGCCGATTGGCGCGGGACGGAATTTCCAATCGTTGTATAAGATCATCCCGGGCTTCTCGCCCCCCACCGAACTGCACTCCGACGCGGGCAATCCGCAGCGGGCCATGGGCACCAACGTCAACGGCGCCAGCTACTCGAACAACAACACGCGGATTGACGGCGCCACCGTGAGCTACCCCTGGCTGCCCCACATCGTGGCGTACGTGCCGCCGCAGGATGCCATTGAAACCGTCAACGTCGTCTCCAACAGCTTTGACGCCGAACAGGGCATGGCCGGCGGCGCGGCGATGAACGTCACCATCAAGAGCGGCACCAACGAGTTCCACGGCTCGGCCCACGAGTTCCACACCAACAGCGCCATGCGCGCCCGCAACTTCTTCTACTACGGCGGCAACCTGCCGAAGAACATCCTGAATCAGTTCGGCGGCACCTTCGGCGGGCCGATCAAAAAGAACAAGCTCTTCTTCTTCGCCGATTGGGAACGCACCGTCCGCCGGCAGAACGCTTCGGCCTTCCGCACTCTGCCCAACGCTCCGCTCCGCGGCGGCGACTTCAGCGACTTCGGCACCAATATCTACGACCCCGCCACCGGCGCGGCCAGCGGAACCGGCCGGCTTCTGTTCCCCGGACTCCGTATTCCGGCCAGCCGCATCGACCCCGCCGCCGCCACCATGCTCGGCCTGCTGGTGGCGCCCAACTATGTCGGCCTGCCGGCCGGTTCGAACCAGATTCAGAACAACCACTTCGCCAGCGGAACCTATGAGTTCAATCGCGATAACGCCGACTTCAAGGTGAACTACAACCCGACGGAAAAGTCCTCCGTCTTTGGCCGCTATAGCTTCTCGCCCAGCCTGATTTTTGATCCGCCGTCGCTCGGCGCGGCAGGCGGCGACGCCTTGAACGGCGGGCAGCCCGGCCGCGCGCCCGGCCTAATCCAGAGCGCCGCCATCGGGGGCACCTATACCGTCTCCCCGCGGGTCCTCATCGACGCCAACGTCGGCTTTACCCGGCTCCGCCTCAGTGCCGAGAACGTCGACATCGGCCGCAACTATGGCCTCGAAGACCTGAAGATTCCTGGTACCAACGGCGGAGACCGGCTGCAGGGCGGCTATCCGCGCTTCAACATCAGCGGCTTTTCCGCCCTCGGTAACCCGAACGTCTCCAATCCCTTCCTGTTTCGCGATAACCAGTACGTCGCGGTCGGCAACGTCGGTTGGCTCAAGGGCTCCCACTCGCTCCGCTTTGGCGCGGAGTACGCTTATTACACCATCAACCACTTCCAGCCCCAGGCTGCCTTCGGGCCCCGTGGCGGCTTCAATTTCACCGGCGGTCTGACGGCGCTCAACGGCGGCGCGGCCCCGAACCTGTACAACGGGTTTGCCGACTTCCTGCTTGGTCAGGCCCAGGGTATGGGCAAGGACGTGCAGAACATCAACCCCGCGGCGGTGCGGATGCCCTCCTATGGCTTCTACGCGCGGGACCAATGGCAGGTCAACCGGAAGCTGACCCTGAACTACGGTATGCGCTACGAATACTATCCGTTTGCCACGCGCGACCACCGGGGCGGCGAGCGCTACGACGCCACGCTGAACCGCGTTCTGATCGGCGGTTTGGGCAGCACGCCCCGCGATACCGGTGTCGACGTCGGTTGGGGGCAGATCGCCCCACGTCTCGGCATCGCCTACCGCGCCACCGAGAAGACGGTGCTGCGCCTCGGCTACGGCATCAGCATCGACCCGAACTCCTTCCGCAGCATGCGCGACGCCTACCCGGCCACCATCTCGACGCAGTTCTCCGGCGCCACCAGCTTTATCGCCGCCGGTACGCTGCGCACCGGCATTCCGGCGGTCGTCCCGCCTGATGTCAGCTCCGGCTCGATTCCACTGCCGGCCGCCGTCGGTACCGTCACCTTCCCGCAGCGCTTCAACCGCGGTTACATCCAGAGCTTCAACGCGACCATTCAGCGGGAGCTGATGAAGGACACTACGCTGCAGCTCTCCTACGTCGGGACGCGGGCCATTCGCCAGACGGCGGTGCTGAATATCAATACCAACACCGGCGCAGGCGGCGGCAACAACAACCGCGCCCTGTTTGCCCAGTTTGGCCTGATCGGCAACATCAACCAGCTGACCCCGTTTAATACCTCCAACTACAACGCCCTTCAGATGCAACTCACCAAGCGGATGAGCCAGTCCTCGCAGCTGGGTTTGTCCTACACCTGGTCGAAGGCGATCAGCTGGGCCGACAACAACGACAGCGGCCTGACCTGGCAGGCGCCCGCCCTGTGGCGCCGGAACCGCGCCGTGGCCAACTTCGACCGGCCGCAGAACCTGCAGATTTTCGGCGTCTACGAACTACCTTTCGGCAAGGGGCAGAAGTACGCCACCAGCGGTCTGGCCGGCGCCTTACTCGGTGGTTGGCAGCTGAACGGCATCTTCAGCGCCTTCAGCGGTTCGCCGTTTACGGTCTCGTCGGCGGGCACGTCGGTGAACTCGCCCGGCAACAGCCAGACGGCCGATCAGGTGGTGAAAGACGTCCGCACCCTGGGCGGCATCGGCCGCGGGTCCAGTTACTTTGATCCGATGGCTTTTATGCCGGTGATCGACGTCCGGTTCGGTAACTCGGGCCGTAACATTCTGCGCGGACCGGGCGTGATCAACCTCGACGGCAGTCTGTTCCGTAACTTCAACGTCACCGAGCGGTTGCGGATGCAGTTCCGCGCCGAGGTGTTTAACCTGTCGAACACGCCGGCCTTTAACAATCCGGGGGCTACCGTCTCGAGCGCCACGCGGAACGCGGCGGGGCAGATTACGGCTTTGAACGGTTGGACGGAGATCACCAGCGCCCAGGCTACCGAGCGGCAGTTCCGTCTCGCGCTGAAGCTGTTTTTCTAGCCGGTTCGCCTGACGGGGCGGGTCCGGCAGTGCCACAATTGAGAAATTCATGAGTGGACTGAAAAAGACCCTGCGCCTGAGTGATCTGGTCTTCATGGGGCTGATCCTGATTCAGCCCACCGCGCCGATGCCTTTGTTTGGCGTGGTGAGCAACCTGGCGGGTGGCCACGTGGTGACGGCCATCCTGCTTGCTCTGGTGGGGATGCTCTTTACGGCCATCTCCTACGGGCGGATGGCGCGGCTGTATCCGAGCGCGGGTTCCGCCTATACCTACGTTGGCCGGGAGGTGCACCCGCTGGCCGGTTTTCTGACCGGCTGGGGCATGCTGCTCGACTATGTCATCAACCCGATGATCTGCACCATCTGGTGCAGCAAGGCGCTGCTGAACATCTTTCCCGGGTTGCCGTATCCGGCGGCGGTGGTGCTGTTTGCGCTGCTGTTTACGGGGCTGAATCTGCGCGCCGTGGCGGCGACGGCGAATACGAACAAGTGGCTCGCCATTGTGATGCTTGGGGTGGTGGCCTGGATGGTGGCGGCCACGGTGCGGTTTGTGCTGGGCAATCCGGGCGTTGACTTACTGAAGCCGTTCTATGATCCGGTAACCTTCAGTTGGGGGAAGTTATCGGCCGGGACGTCGCTGGCGGTGCTGACTTACATCGGCTTTGACGCCATTTCGACGCTATCGGAGGAGACGGTGGACGCCGAACGCAACGTGCCGCGGGCGACGGTGCTGGTGTGCCTGCTGATCGGGGCGTTGAGCGCGATCGAAATCTACGCGGCGCAACTGGTGTGGCCGCACGGGCAGGCGTTTCCGGATGTCGATACGGCTTATGTGTATGCCGCGGGCCGGGCCGGGGGCGAGTGGCTGTTTCAGACGATCAATCTGACGCTGCTGGTGGCGAGCATCGGCAGCGGCGCCGGCGGGCAGATGGCCGGGGCGCGGCTGCTGTACGGCATGGGCCGGGACGGCGCGCTGCCGCGCGGGTTCTTTGCCAGTATTCAGGATTCCACCGGCGTGCCGGTGAAGAATGTCCTGTTGATTGGGGCGCTGACGCTGCTTGGTGCGTTAAGCATCTCCTACGAGACCGGAGCGCTGCTGCTGAACTACGGGGCGTTTATCGGCTTCATGGGGGTGAACCTGGCGTGTCTGCGGCGCAGCGAACGGACGCTGCGGGCGATGGCGCCTCCGGCGGCCGGGCTGGCCATCTGCTTCTTCATGTGGGCCAATCTGGGCTGGACGGCGCTCGTGCTGGGGACGGCGTGGGCGGCGGTTGGGGCATTGGTCGCCTGGCGGCGGAGAGGGTAACATAGGTTCGTGAGAACCTTACTCGTGTTTGTATTCGCCGCGGCGATGCTGCCGGCGGCCGACTGGCAGAAGCTCTGGAACGGCAAGGACCTGACGGGTTGGAAGCAGGTGGGCTGGGGCAAGTTCGTCATCGAAGACGGGACGCTGAAGACGACCGGCGGCATGGGCCTGCTCTACTTCGAGAACGAGGCGTTTGAGAACGCGACGGTGCGCGTGGTCTTCAAGACGCCGACCGAGAAGGGCGCCAACTCCGGGCTCTACATCCGCATGCCGGAGAAGCCCCGGGACGCCTGGTACGGGGTGCACAACGGCTACGAGGTGCAGATTGACGCTACCGGCGACGACTGGCACTGCACGGGGGCGCTCTATTCGTTGAGCAAGGTGACGGCGCGGAACATGAAGCCGGTGGGCGAGTGGAACACGATGGAGGTGGAGCTGAAGGGGGACGTGACGCGGGTGAAGCTGAACGGGAAGCGGGTGAACGAGTTCCGGGGGGATCAGACGGTGCCGGAGCGGAAGATGTGGTTTGAACCGGTACGGGGACCCCGGGCGCGGAAAGGATACATTGGCATCCAGAATCACGGCGCCCGGGATACGGTTTATTTCAAAGAGATCAGCGTGAAGCGGTAAGCGGCCGCCGGGGGCGGCGAAGGGTTACTTCGCCGCCAACTGCCGGAGGACGAAGGGCAGAATGCCGCCGTTGCGGTAGTAGAGGATCTCCATCGGGGTATCGATGCGGACCTTGACCTGGAAGGTTTTGCCATCGGCGGTGACGGTGGCGATCTTATCGCCATCGGCGGCGGCGGCAACGCCGGAGATGGAGAACGACTCCTGGCCGGTGAGGCCGAGGCTATCGCGCGTATCCCCGTTGAGGAACTCGAGCGGCAGGACACCCATGCCGACGAGGTTCGACCGGTGAATCCGCTCGAAGCTTTCGGCGATGACAGCCTTGACCCCGAGCAGGGCAACGCCCTTGGCGGCCCAGTCGCGGGAGGAGCCCGAACCGTACTCCTTGCCGGCGAGGATGAGCTGACCGACGCCTTCGGCCTGATACTTCATGGCCGCGTTGTAGATCCACATCTTTTCGCCCGAGGGAACGTGGGTGGTCCAGGAGCCTTCGGTGCCGGGGGCCATTTCGTTTTTGAGACGAATGTTGGCGAGGGTGCCGCGCACCATGACCTCGTGGTTGCCGCGGCGGGCGCCGTAGCTGTTGAAGTCGGCCTGCTTGACGCCGAGCGAGAGGAGATACTCGGCGGCGGCGGAGTCTTTGGCGATGTTGCCGGCCGGGGAGATGTGGTCGGTGGTGACGGAGTCGCCGAGTTTGGCGAGGACGCGGAGGTTGGCCAGATCGGCGATGCCCTGCGTGGGGTCGGCCATGTTCTCAAAGTAGGGCGGATGCTTGATGTAGGTGGAGGCGTCGTCCCAGGCGTAGCGGTCGCCGGTGAGCTTGGGGATGGCGGCCCAGTTGTCGTCGCCATCAAAGACGGCGGCGTACTGTTTGGCGAAGTGTTCGCGGCGGACGGACTCGGCGACGGCGGCCTGGACCTCGGCGTCGGTGGGCCAGATGTCCTTGAGGAAGACATCCTGGCCGTCCTTGCCCTGCCCAATGGGTTCGTTTTGCAGATCGAGGTCGACGCGGCCGGCGAGGGCGTAGGCGACGACGAGGGGCGGGGAGGCGAGGTAGTTGGCCTTGACCTGCGGGTTGACGCGGCCTTCAAAGTTCCGGTTGCCGGACAGGACGGCGGCGACGGTGAGGTTGCCGTCCTTGACGGCCTTCGACACATCGTCCGGCAGCGGACCGGAGTTGCCGATGCAGGTGGTGCAGCCGAAGCCGACGAGGTTGAACTTGAGGGCTTCGAGATAGGGAAGCAGTTTGGCATCGGCGAGGTAGTCGATGACGACCTTCGAGCCGGGGGCGAGGGAGGTCTTCACCCAGGGCTTGGTGGCGAGGCCCGCTTCAACGGCCTTCTTGGCCACGAGGCCGGCGGCGACGAGGACGGAGGGGTTCGAGGTGTTGGTGCAGCTGGTGATGGCGGCGATGACCACGGCGCCGTCGGTGACGCCGGCTTCGGACTTCGGTTCCCGGTTGAGGAAGCTGACGAAGTTGGCCTTCACGTCGGGCAGGTTGATGCGGTCCTGCGGCCGCTTGGGGCCGGCGAGGGAGGGGACGACCGTGGCGAGGTCGAGTTCGAGGGTGTCGTTATAGACCGGGTCCGGCGCGCCGGCTTCGAGGAAGAGGCCCTGGGCCTTGGCGTAGGCTTCGACGAGGGCGACCTGCTCTTCGCTGCGGTTGGACAGGCGGAGATAGGCGAGCGACTGGTGGTCGACCGGGAAGAAGCCGATGGTGGCGCCGTACTCGGGGGCCATGTTGGCGATGGTGGCGCGGTCGGCGAGCGGAAGGGCGCCGACGCCGTCGCCGTAGAACTCGACGAACTTGCCGACCACGCCTTTCTTGCGGAGCATCTGGGTGACGGTGAGCACGAGGTCGGTGGCGGTGACGCCTTCGCGGAGCTTGCCGTGCAGCTTGACGCCAACGACCTGCGGCAGCAGCATCGAGATGGGCTGGCCGGGCATGCAGGCTTCGGCTTCAATGCCGCCGACGCCCCAGCCGACGACGCCGAGGCCGTTGATCATGGTGGTGTGCGAGTCGGTGCCGACGAGCGAGTCGGGGTAGGCGACCGTTTCGCCGTTCACTTGGCGGGTGAAGACGACGGGGGCGAGGTATTCGAGGTTGACCTGGTGGACGATGCCGGTTTCGGGGGGGACGGCGCGGAAGTCCTGGAAGGCGGTTTGGCCCCATTTGAGGAAGGCGTAGCGCTCGCGGTTGCGCGAGAACTCGAGCAGGCTGTTCAGTTCAAAGGAGTTGGCGGCGCCGAAGTGGTCCACCTGCACCGAGTGGTCGATGACGAGATCGACGGGGATGAGCGGATTGGCCTTCTTCGGGTCGGCGCCCATCTTGGCGAGGGCATCGCGCATGGCGGCGAGGTCGACCACGCACGGTACTCCCGTAAAGTCCTGCAGCAGGACGCGCGCCGGGCTCATGGCGATCTCCTGGGCCGGGGCGGTGACGTCCCACTGGGCGACATAGTTGATGTCGGCGGCCTTGACGGAGAGATCGTCTTCGTTGCGGAGCAGGTTTTCGAGGACGATGCGGATGGAGTAGGGCAGTCTTGCCAGATTGGTCCGGCCGGCGGCTTCGAGAGCGCGCAGGGAGAAGTAGCGGTAGTCCTTCCCGTGGACAGAGAGAACGGCAGCGGTGCCGAAGGAGTTTTTGCTGGACATGATGAGGAAGTAACCTTTTATTTAACTACATGAATGCGGGCACGGCGATGCCGAGCAGGTTGAGGGTCCGGACCAGTTCGGCGCGGTAGGCGGCGGTGAGCCAGAGCAGGAAATCCCGCTTGGTGGGGTTGGTCTCGGTGAGGACCGGGAACTTCTGGTAGAAGTTGCTGTAGGCTTGGGCGAGTTGGAAGGCGTAGCGGGCCATGTGGGCCGGTTCGTCGGCCTGGATGGCCATGGCGAGCGCCGAATCGGTCCGGAAGGCGGCCAGCAGCGACTGCCAGAGCTCTTCGTCGGCGAGAATCGGGCCAAGATCGGCGGGGAGAGCCGGGGTGGAGTCGGCCTTGGCCAGGATCTTGCCGGCGCGGACCGCGGCGTACTGAATGTAGGGACCCGTTTCGCCGGTGAAGCTGAGGGCTTCCTGGAAGTCGAAGGCGATGACGGTGGGCCGGGTGAACTTCAACATGAAGTAACGCAGGGCGCCGATGGCGATAGTTTCGGCGACCTGGCGGCGGACTGCGGCCGGTTCGTGTTCATTGCGGGAGTCGACTTCGCGTTGGGCGGCGGCGATGAGTTTGTCGATCAGGTCGTCGGCCTTGACGCCGAGCCCTTTGCGTCCGGAGACTTCGACGTAGGGGCGGGCGCGGTCTTCGTCGCTGAGTTCGATGCCGAGTTCGCCGCAGGTGCGGGGGGTGAGGGCGACCATCTCATAGGAGAAGTGGATGGAGTTGGCCGCTTCCTGGGGGTGGCCGAGGGCGCGGAGGCCGGCTTGGACGACGTCCTGCAGGTAGCTCTGGCGCGAGTCGATGACGTTGTAGACGCGCTCGTTGCCGGAGAAGGAGATGCCGGGGGTGGCGCCCTCGGGCGTCGAGGCGGTGACGTAGAGGGGGTGGCCGTCGGGGTAGGTGCGGAGGTGGCGGTAGTAGAAGTCGCGGCCGAGGAGACCGAACTTCCACATCTGATAGGCGATGTCCTTGCCGACGTAGGTAACGATGCCGTTCGAGCGGACGATGACCTTGGAGTCTTCGTCTTCGCGGTGTTCGGAGAAGGCGGAGCCGGGCATGACCCAGCAGCCGCGGTTTTTGCCTTCGGTTTCGAGATAGATAGCCTTGCGTTCTTTGAGCAGTTCGAAGGCGGCGGCCCAGAAGTGGAGGTGGAGAATTTCGGACTCACGGGGCAGGGCGTCATAGACGATGCCGAGCCGCAGCATGGTGTCGAGATGGTAGCCGACGATTTTGTCGGCGACGAGGGCACCCATCTCGGCCAGTTCCCCGTGGCCGGCCTCGATGGCGTGGAGGGTTTCGGCACGGCGGGCTTTGAGCGCTTCATCGGTGGCGTAGGTCTGCGAGACCTTGGCGTACAGGTCCCAGCAGAGATAGTCGAAGCGCGGGGTTTCGACGAGCGTGCGCAGGTCGGCGAGCGAGCGGCCTTCGAGGAAATGGAAACCGACGACGACGTCGGCCACCTGGACACCGGTATTGTCGATGTAGTTCTGGACGTTGACCTGCCATCCGCCGGCGCGGAGCATCCGGACGAAGGTATCCCCGAGGATGGAGTTCCGCAGATGGCCGATGTGGGCGGCCTTGTTGGGATTAATGCTCGTGTGTTCTACGAGAACGCGACCGCCGGGCGGGGGCGGGGCAGGGGGCAGCGCAACGGCGGCGGCGAAGGCCGCGCGGTCGAGTCGCAGATTGATGTAGCCATTGCCCGCCACGGTGAGGGAGCGGATGCCGGGGATCTCCGGGAGTTCGTCGACGAGTTCCTGGGCGATGGCGCGCGGTGCTTTCTTGAGGTCGCGAGCCAACTGGAAGGCCGTGGGGAGGGCGAACTCGCCGAAGGAGGCCTGGCGGGGCTGTTCCAGGGTGATCGGGGTGGAGAGGCCGTAGCGAATTAAGACATGCTGCGAAACGGCCGCGACAATGCGGCTTTCGAGGTGGTGGAGCACTATTTGAGAGTATAGCAATCGAGTCCGGTTCCGCCCAAAAGGCGAGCCGCCCGGCGACACGCTTGATTGAAGCGTACCGCCGGGCGGCTGAATGGAGAAAACAAACTAAGAGGATTAGGCGCGCTGACGGCGGATCAGGCCGAGAGCGATGAGTCCGGCACCCAGGAGGGCGTAGGTGCCCGGTTCTGGAATAGCGGTGGGGGCGAAGGTGGCGTAGCTGGCGGAAGCTCCGTTAATGATGGTCGTGGTACCGGTGGTGAAATTGGTCGCATTCGTGCGAATCACGAGAATGCGGGACGTTGAACCTGGAGCGATCATGCTTGAAAAGTCGAAGACGACCGTGTTGGTATTGGGGCGGCTGGCTTGCGTGGGAGCCACGATCGGTGCGGTTTGTGTGAAGTTAACCTTGCCCGGAACACCGAGTGTTCCGTCGATGTCCTGAGAGGTAAACCCAACGTTAGTGGTGAAGGCGCCAAATTGCTCCATCTGGATCGAGCTGATACTATCCAGCGAGCCCGAGTTGTTGAAGTACTGGTAGTAGAAATCCAGTTGATTGTTCAAGCTGTTGCGATAGACGGCCGCCCGGAGAATTCCGGTGAAGACAGTTTGGTTTTCGAAGTTAACTCCCGAGACGCTACGAGTAACGCCGTCCAGAAAAGTACCGAGGTTCGATATGGAGCTCCAGTTATCGAGAACTGCGGTACAGGGCACCGCGCCGGCGCACTGACCTGTTGAGATGGTTCCGGCTGACAAGGGACCCGCCAGCGCGGCGGCAAAACACGCGACAAGCAAATTATTATTTATTTTCACTTAGTTTCTCCGAGTAAGCCGGTTTGGAAAACATGATCCGGCAACTCTTTGCAGTGTAGGGACACAAGTGAGGGGATTCAATTGAACCGATGTACTGGGTCATCGAAGCGCACAGTCGCGCGGCTGGGAGTGGTGCGAGGGAGGTACGGGTGAGTCGCACTCCAGTTTTGTTGAAAACAAGGCAGTTAGCGGAAAGCGGGGCGGTACGTTCGGGGAGGGATTACGCAAGATCCAAGGGGGGAGGCGCCTAGTACGGATCGGGGGAGATTTTCTGCCGGAAGTGTTGCTCTGTCGCCGCCAGGAGGAGGAAACCGGGCAGAGGCGGGGAGACCCTGCGGTGTGACCCGGCCGAATTAGCCGGCGTGCAAAACGATTTTTCTTCTCAGGAACCGCGCACAACGGACTCGCTTCGGCCCGGCGGGAGGGGCGAGTTCCTCGCCCGTTGGTGCCGGGCCTGCGCGGCCTGTGGGCTTTTATTGAACCGCGCACAACGGACTCGCTTCGGCCCGGCGGGAGGGGCGTGTTCCTCGCCCGTTGGCGCCGGGCCTGCGCGGCCTGTGCGCTTTTATTGAACCGCGCACAACGGACTCGCTACGGCCCGGCAGGAGGGGCGAGTTCCTCGCCCGTTGG
>JAINDL010000147.1 GCA_019931245.1 Bryobacteraceae bacterium CoA2 C42 | reverse complement strand
GCTGAATCAGCCGGAAACGATCAAGGGCGAGTTTGCGGGCACCTTCCGGGAGCCCCGCCAGTTGGTCCATACTCGAAGAGTACGCCAAATAGCGTGCAAACTTCTACGCCAAATAATTTGCAAAGTGACAGATTCCCGCAACAACAAAGTCGTTCGCTTTCTACTCTGCACCCTCGAAAAACACCTCTCCGGCCAGGACCACGACTTCGCCAGTGACACCTTCAACATTGAGCACATCCTGCCGCAAAACGCCCCGGACGGCTGGGGCGGCATCGGGAACGACGATGCCGAGGCCCTCCTCTACCGCTTGGGCAACATGACCCTGCTCGAGTCCAGCCGCAATCGCGACCTCGCCAATCTCGACTACCACTCCAAGCGATCCGTCTTCGAAAAATCCAGCTTCGGCATCACCCGCAAACTCGCCGCCGACCATGCCGAGTGGACACCGGATCGCATCGCCGCCCACCAGAACTGGATGGCCACTCAAGCCGCCGCCCTCTGGCGCGTTCCGCAACTGAGCTGAACGGAACCGGACCGAGCCCGAAAGCGCAGGCCCGGCCCCAAGTCCACAGGAACCCTCCTCCAGAAACAAACGGGGCGCCCCTCGTTACCGAAGCGCGCCCCGTCTTTACCCGGCCCAACTCCTAGAACGACAACCGCAGCCCGAAACGGAACTTCCGCTCGTCGCTCGCACTCGTAATCGCCATGAAGTTGTTCGGGTTCGTCACCTCACCCGTCGCCGCATTCACCGCCATCGCGCTCACATTCGCCGCCGGATTGCCAAACCGCGGCGTGTTCGTGAAGTTGAACGCCTCCGCCTTGAACTGCATCACGAACTTCTCACCAATCCGGAAGTCCTTGAACAACGCCAAATCCGCCTTCTGGAAGCCCGGCCCGCGTACCGCGTTGCGGCCCATCGTCCCGAACCGGAACGTCCCCGCCGGCCGTCCAATGTTCGGATCGCGGAACGCCGAAATCGAGTAATACTGCGTACCCGGACCCACCGCCCCCGTCTTCACCAGCGGCCCCACCTGGTCCGCCGTCTGCGACGAACCCGGCGCGTTCAACGACGTCGTCGCCGCCGACACCGTAAACGGCGTCCCGCTGTACGCCGAATAGATGCCGTTCACCCGCCAACCGCCCAACACGGTGTCCGCCAGGCCCTTCAACGCCAGCGCCTTACCCTTGCCCATCGGCAGTTCGTACACCCAGCTCATCACAAGCATGTGCGTCCGGTCATAGCCAGCCAGCGCCCGGTTCCGGCGAATCGACGACTCCAGATTCGTCAGCGGCAGCCCCGCCCATCCGTCGTCATCCGACATGTTGATCGACTTCGACCACGTATAAGCGCCCTTCATAAACAACCCCTTCGACAGGTTCTTGTTCAACGCCACCTGCATCGAATGGTAGTTCGACTGGCCCCACCCGTCCCACATCAGCGTCTCAATCAAACGGCCGAACCGCGCATTCAGCGGCACCCCCGTCGGACCCGCCCCAATCGGCGCCGCATTTATGTCCCGATCCAAAAACTGCCGGATCGTCCCGTTCCCCACATAGCCCACCGACGTCAGGAAGTCACCCGGCAGCCGGCGCTCCACCGTGAAGTTCCAGCTCTGAATATAGCCCCGATTCAGGTTCCCGCCCCACGGACTCCGCGGCCCCATGTTCACCGTCGGCGGCAGCGCCACCCGCCCCGAACTGATGTCCGGCGTCGGCACCTCGGGAATCCCCTGGCTCAGGTTGCTGAAAAAGCCAAACTGCGTCGGCGCCACCCAGTTCGCCGCAATCGTCGCCGGGTACAGCCCCCGCAACGGTCGCGAAACCACCATCGGGTTGTAGCTCACGCTGTACCCCGCCCGGATCACCGTCCGGTCATCCAACCGGTAGGCGAAACCAATCCGCGGCGAGAACAACCGCTTCGACGTCGAAATCCCGTTGCTCGTCGGCACCCCGCCCACGCCGCCGATCGTCACAAGGTTCGTCGACGGGTCCCACCGCTCCACCCCGCGGCCATTCCCCCGCGTCATCAGCGGATAGTACTCCCACCGCACCCCCAGGTTCATCGTCAGCTTCCGGTTCACCTGCCACCGATCCCGGATATAGAGCCCGTACTGCCACTCCCGCGTCTTCATATCGAAAAACTGCACGCTCTTGTTCGCGCTGCCCAAAATGTCCAGCAGCCCCGCCGCGTACTGATGCGTCGCCCGGCTCACCTGCCCCTGCAGCACCGTCGCGTTCCCCGTCGGCGTCAGGTTACCCCGCGGATTCGCAATCTCCGGCTGCCAGTGGTTCAGCGCATGCCGGATCATATCCACGCCCCAGCGAATCTCGTGCGCGCCCTGAATCTTCGAAAAGTTCGTCGTGTATGTGTAGCTCCGGTCGGCATAAAAATTCGGATTCGACGCCGTGCAGTTACCCCACGCCGTGTAGCCGGTGTTGATGCAAGGCTGGCCCGAATACCGCACATCGCTCGCAAACTGCCGCCCGCCGTTGGTCCCCGGAATCTTCCAAACCTCCGATCCCCAGTTCTTCCCATAGTCCGGCCCCGTGGCCACGTTGCTGAACCGCGTATACCCAAACACGCCGTCAATCAGAAACGTCGCGCTCGGATTGTAGTTAAAGCCAAACGTCGGCAGATCCACCCGCGTCTTCGCATCGCCAATCTGCCCCAACCCCGGCCCCGTCAACTCGCCCAGCGCGCCCACGCCCTTCACCGGCGCGTCCATCATCGAATACTTGCCCCACACCATCAGCTTCTGGCTAATGTTGTAATTGCTCTTCACGTCTATCTGGTTCCGCGTCAACGCCAGCGTGCCCGACGCAAAATAGTTGCCCGAAGTGTTAAAAGCATCCTGCGAAGGCTGGTTCGGCAGCGGCGCCAGCGCCTGTATCGCCGTCCAGATCGGCGACAGCCGCGCCGCCGGAATCACGTTGTTCGGAAACGGCTGCCGCCCCGCCCCGTTGGCATCGCCCGTCCGCGGATCAAAAATCGCCCCCAGCCCCAGATACCGCGACAAATCCCCCGTCCGGATATCCGCCGCCGGCACCGCAAAGTTCCCAAACTGGTTCGTCCGCTCCGAAGTCCGCTCGTAGCTGAAGAAGTAGAACAGCTTGTTCTTCACCACCGGCCCCCCCAACGTAAAGCCCGCGATATTCACAATGCTCTTCGGCAACTGCGGCCTTCTCACGTTCTGCTGAAAAAAGTACGGCCGCGCGTACAGGTGCTGATTGTCGTGGTACCAGAACGCCGAACCCTTCAGCTCGTTCGTACCCGACTTGGTCGCCACCGTCACCGCCGCGCCCCCCGCCATACCCTGCTCGGCATCGTACGACGATGTCGAAATGTTCACCGTCTCAATCGACTCCACCGGCGGGTTGTACACCGTGTGATGCGGCAGCCAAATGTACACATTCGTCGCTCCATCCACCCGCGTATTGTTATTATTCCGGTTCGTCCCGTTCACGTTCGTCGTCAACGATCGCCCCGGCGACGATCCCACCGAATTCTGAAACGCCGACGGCGTCGCCCCCGGCACCAGATTGATCATGCTCTGGTAGTTCCGGTAAGCCGGCAGCGGCAACTCCACCACCGTCTTGTTGCTGAACTCCGCCCGCGTATCCGACCGGTCCGTCTGCAGAGCCGCCGCCGTCGCCTCCACCGTCACCCGCTCGCTCACCTGCCCGACTTCGAGCCGCGCTTCCACGCGCGTCACGTTGTTGATCGTCACCAATACGCCCTTCCGCGTCAGCGTCCGGAAACCGGCAGCCGTCACCACCATCTCGTAGTTGCCCGGCAGCACGCTCACCACCGTGTACCGCCCCTGCTCATCGGCCTTCAGCTCTCTCTTCAAGCCCGTCTCGGTGTTCGTCAGCACGATCCCCGCCGCCGGCACCGCCGCGCCCGACGGATCTTCAATCGTCCCCACAATCGATCCGTACAGCACCTGTGCCTGTACCGGACCCGTCAGCGCGGCGCTCAGCAACACCACCGCGGCGAACATTCCTAATTTGCGCAATTTGCAATCTCCTGATTCGGCATGGCGACTTCCCGGTCCCCCGAACCTCCCAATCATAAACCGGAAATCTCCCTCCCCCTACTCCCGCCCACTCCTCACCCAAACGCAGCACCCGATGCCGCGCACCGTGTATCCCGCAAAAACACTGCGTGAAACCACCAGACCCCACGGCAGAAACTGCCTCGGCGCGCTCAGCCACCCCCCAAAAAAACTACCACCATCGGCGCCAGATAGCCCGCTGTGAACAAAAGCTGCCGCTCCCCCCCCCGCCCCCAAACGACCAGCCCCGCTCCCGGAATCGCCTCCACCACCCGGCCGCCCGCCCTGTCAAGATTCTCAAACGCCTGTCGATACGCCCCACCGCCCCATCTTCTCCCCCGCCAGAATCCCGCACGCCGTCACCCCCCGCAGCACCAACACCCGCCCCCGGCTCACCCCTCCCGCCCGGCCCAGCCAAGCCAGCGTCACATCCGCCAATGCGCCTCCGAGCCAATGCGCCGCGATCAACGCCGCCGCCCCCGCCGTGCCAATCCCCGCGCATACCCCCAGTCCCCCCTTCTCCCCTAGCCGCAACTCGCCGTTGCCCGCCGGAAATGGCAAAACCTCGCTCCGCCTCTCCCCCGCCACCCACTCCTGAAACTCGCCCGGGCTGGTCCTGCGTGTCGTTGCCCCCTTCCAACAGCGCCACTACCACCTCGACCTCGCGGCGCCCCACCCGTTCCGCCGCCAACGCCAAACCCGCCGTCAACCGGCAAGCGCCCCCGCGCCCAAACCGGACTCATCGGTTGACGCCCTAAATTCCCCCGGATCATAATAGCGCATGGCGATCCGGAACCTTTTCTCCGCCGTGCTCCTGATCAGCGCGGCCCCCACCTTCGGCCAACCGGCAAAACCCGCCGCCAAGCCCGTCTCCATCGTCCGCCCTGGCCCCCCGGGCAAACCCCCAACCCGCCTCACCCCCGAAAAAGCCGCCGCCCAAGCCCTCCCCGTCGCCGACCCCGATGTCGCCTTCATGCAGGGCATGATCCACCACCACGCCCAGGCCGTCGAAATGGTCGACCTCCTCCGCTCCCGCGGCGCCAGCAAAGACCTCCTCGCCTTCGGCGAACGCATCACCATCTCCCAAAGCGACGAAATCGAATCCATGAAGGCGTGGCTCACCGACCGCGGCAAGCCCACCTCCCTCCCCCACCACCACCACGGCCCACACCACCTCATGCCCGGCATGCTCACCCCCGAGCAGATGACCACCCTCGCCGCCGCCAAAGGACCCGCCTTCGACCAACTCTTCCTCACCGGCATGATCCAACACCACCAGGGCGCCCTCGACATGGTCGAAGAACTCTTCAAACAACCCGGCGCCGCACAGGACGCCGGCCTCTTCGACTTCGCCACCGACGTCGACAACACACAGCGCGCCGAAATCGAAACCATGCGCAAAATGCTCAAAAAAGAGAACCGCTGATTATGAAATTCGCCGCCCTCACCCTTGCTGCCTCCCTCGCCGCCTTCGCCCAGGACCCTCCCAAACCAGCCGAAACCGCCAAACCCGGCGACCCCTCCAAAGCCCGCGCCCCCGAAGTCTACTCCAACCCCCGCTCCGCCCCCAACGATCCCCGCATCGGCCTCAAGGCCGGCCTCCACGATGCCGCCCAAGCCGCCTTCGGCCTCGTCCGCCTCGCCACCCTCCCCAAGCCACCCGGCTTCGCCCCCGGCACCCCCCCGCCCGAATCTCCCGCCGCAACCGGCGCCGCCCCCCTCCCCAGCCGCCGCCCCGCCCTCCAGCAATACGGCGCCACCAACTCCGACCTCGCCTTCTCCGGCAACCACCTCTTCGTCGGCAACTACAACGGCATCAACTTCTACGACATCGACAACCCCTCCGAAGTCAAGCTCCTCACCTCCCTCCTCTGCCCCGGCGGCCAGGGCGACGTCTCCGTCTACGGCCATCTCCTCTTCATGTCCGCCGAAGCCATGAACGGCCGCCTCGACTGCGGCTCCCAGGGCATCCCCGGCCCCGCCGGCTATAATCCTCCCGCCGGCCCGCCCCCTCCCCCCCCCGACGCCCCCGAGCCCCCCGGCGGCCGCCCCCCCCGCCAACCGCCCCCCGCCAGCCCCGAACGCTTCCGCGGCGTCCGCATCTTCGACATCCGCGACATCGCCCGCCCCAAACAAGTCGCCGCCGTCCAAACCTGCCGCGGCTCCCACACCCACACCCTCGTCGTCGATCCCAACGACAAGGAAAACATCTACGTCTACGTCTCCGGTACCGGCCTCGTCCGCCAGCCCGAAGAGGTCCCCGCCTGCTCCGGCGGCGACCCCGACAAAAATCCCGACACCGCCCTCTTCCGCATCGACATCATCAAGGTGCCCCTCGCCCATCCCGAAAAAGCCGCCATCGTCAACCGCCCCCGCATCTTCGCCGACCCCAAAACCGGCGCCCCCAATGGCCTCTGGAAAGGAGGCGCCCACGGCGAAGGCTCCCAATCCACCTCCGTCACCGACAAGTGCCACGACATCACCGTCTACTCCGCCGTCGGCCTCGCCGCCGGCGCCTGCTCCGGCAACGGCATCCTCCTCGACATCGCCGACCCTCGCAACCCCAAACGCCTCGACGCCGTCAGCGACCCCAACTACGCCTTCTGGCACTCCGCCAGCTTCAATAACGATGGCACCAAAGTTCTCTTCACCGACGAATGGGGCGGCGGCGCCCAGCCCCGCTGCCGCTCCACCGACCCCATGCACTGGGGCGCCAACGCCATCTTCACCCTCGAAAACCGCAAGCTCAAACTCGCGTCTTACTACAAAATGCCCGCCGCCCAGACCGAAACCGAAAACTGCGTCGCCCACAACGGCTCCCTCATCCCCGTCCCCGGCCGCGACCTCATGGTCCAGGCCTGGTACCAGGGCGGCGTCTCCATCCTCGACTTCACCGACCCCGCACGACCCTTCGAAGTCGCCTACTTCGACCGCGGCCCCGCCGACGCCGCAAAACGCGTCCTCGGCGGCCAATGGTCCACCTACTGGTATAACGGCTACATCTACGGCGCCGAAATCGCCCGCGGCGTCGACGTCTTCAAACTCGTCCCCACCCAATTCCTCACCCAAAACGAAATCGACGCCGCCAACCAGGTCCACTTCGACGAACTCAACGTCCAGAACCAGCCCCAAATCAAGTGGCCCGCCAACGCCATCGTCGCCCGCGCCTACCTCGATCAACTCGAGCGCTCCGGAGCCCTCCCCGCTGCCCGCCTCGACGCCCTCCACGCCGCGCTGTCCAACCCCGCCGCCCGCCGCACCCTCGCGGCCAGCCTCGAAAACGACGCCGCCACCGCCAAGTCCCCGGCCGACGCCCAGCGCATGAAAGCCCTCGCCGCCATCCTCACCACCCTCGCCGCCAACCCTCCCGGCGCGGTTCGGCGCTAGACTGCACGCCATGCTGAAAGTATTTTGCGCTCCCTCGCGCTACACCCAGGGGCCAGGCGCCACCGCCCTCCTCGGCCAGGAGATGGCCAACCTCGGCCTCCCCGGACCCGCCCTCCTCGTCGCCGGCAGCAGCGCCATCCGCCTTCTCCACCACACCTGGGCGCTGACCTTCGCCGATGCGGCCATCGCCTACTCCGTCTTTCCCTTCGCCGGCGAGTGCACCGCCGCCGAGGTACAGCGCGGCGTGGCTGCCGCCGTCGACACCGGCGCCCGCGTCATCGTCGGCGCCGGCGGAGGCAAGGTGTTGGACGCGGCGCGCGCCATCGCCGCCGACCTTGCCCTGCCGGTCGTCAACTGCCCCACCATCGCCTCGAGCGATGCCCCCTGCAGCGCTCTGTCCGTCATCTACTCCGAAAACGGCGCCGTCGAAAACTACCGCATCTACCGCCGCAACCCGGATCTGGTTCTCGTCGATACCGCCGTCATCGCCCAAAGCCCGGCCCGCCTGCTCGTCGCCGGCATGGGCGATGCCCTCGCCACGTGGTTTGAAGCCAAGGTTTGCGTCGCCGGCGGCGTCAAAAACATGCGCGGCGGAGCCTCCACCCGCAGCGCCCTCGCCCTCGCCGAACTCTGCTACCGGACCCTCCTTGCCGATGGCGTCGCCGCCGTCCAAGCCCTCCGCTCCGGCCAACCCAACGAACCCCTCGAACGGCTGGTCGAAGCCAATACGCTCCTCTCCGGCTTAGGCTTCGAGTCCTCCGGCCTCGCCGCGGCCCATGCCATTCACAACGGATTGACCACCGCCCCCGGCACCCACCCCTATATGCACGGCGAAAAAGTCGCCTTTGGCCTGTTGACCCAGTTACTCCTCGAAGACCAGCCCAAGGCCGTGGTGCAGGAGGTGTTGCGGTTCTCGATTGCGGTCGGCTTGCCGGTCACCTTCGCAGAGATTGGCCTCAGCAACCCGACTGCCGCGCTGCTGGCCGCCGTCGGGCGGCGGGCCACGCAGCCCGGGGAAACCATCCACAACGAACCCATGCCCGTGACGGCGGGGATGGTCGTCGCGGCCATGGATGCGGCCGATGCCGCCGGCCGGGCGATGCGCGCCGGCCGCTGATCTCCCACCGGCCCTCCCCGCGCCGCCCGGATCGCCCTTCTTCAGCCCCGCGGGTCGGCCGACCCGGGAACCACCTGGGTCAGGTCCGTCGAAAAAATCGACGGAGCCCACATCGTTTCAATGTGCTCGATTACAAGTTCGGTGCCGCGCGCGTGGCTGACGTACGGACGCGTTCTCGGGTCGTACATGGCGTCGGTGAGGTCTCTGGCCAGCACGACTGCAAAGCCGAGCTTCGTCATCTGCCGCGCCCCGAAGCCGCGGTTGAGAATGCAGATGTTCGTGTGGACGCCCATCAGCACGATCTTATCGATCCCCTCCTGTTTGCAGAAGTTGTAGATCTCCTGCCCGTTGTCACTCACCCCGTCGTAGCCAATGATGTCGATGGCGGAGTGCTCCCGCGTCCAGGGGTAGGGAGGGCCGGTGAACTTCTTCACCACCGGATCGTCACATCCCCCGGCCGAGTCATCGATCGGGAAGTTACGCTCCTCGGCCGGCACACGGGGGCAGCGGTTCTCGATGGGGAAGGAAGAGGCCGCCATCGGGGCGGCCTGCATGCGCTGGCGCCACGGGGTGCCTTCGTAGAACTTCATGGTGTCGCTCGGGGCGTGGATGATCATCACGCCGTGGCTGCGGGCGGCGTTGATCACTTGGTTCATCCGCGGGGCGAGTTGAGCCACGCGCTGCGCGGAAAGAGCGCACGTATGGGCGTCCCACATATCGCAGATCACAATCGCCGTCTGCGCAACAGGCCATTCGACGGTCTTCTCCGCCGGGCCCGCCTTGGTCCGGCTGCGAGTGCGGAGCCGGAGGGTGCCCGGGACCTTGGGCCGGTTGGGCAGCGCGGAGTCGGTGGCAGGCAGCCGCCCGGTGGAGAGCAGCAGCCCGGTAGGTAGCAGAAGCCCCGTGGGGAGGGCCGACAGGAAGGTCCGGCGTGACATCATTTGGCTAGTGTAATGGACCGCACGCCACTTGCGGGCCGCCGCTGCCCGCAAGTGGCGGCCCCTAACTCCGGCACCAATCCGGGGATACCCCAAGCGACGGACTCCGAAGCAAAATTGGCGCAACCCGTCTGTTCGGCTTCGGCGGAAACCGCCCGGCGGTCTCCCCGGTGAGGCAACGTTTCCCCGTCACCATCGCTCCCATCCGGTTAGCCCGCACCCGCAACGCAACAGCCAGGGCCTGGACCGGGCCTCCGGCTTCTGCCCGAAGGTCCGCCGGAACATCTCTGGGGCGGATGGGCGACCGCTCTGTTTCCATTTGCTGGGTGGGCACATCCGTCTTTCCTTCCGTAGCCGTCAACACGCTCCTCGTTCGCGGCGTCCCCATCCCGCCGGGGAAAGCAGATCCGGAACTGGTCATTGCTCCGGATGCTGTACTGCGGTCCGGATGCTGTACTGCCCAAGCCGGTCGCCTTGGGACGCCGCCAAACGCCATCCGGGCAGCTCCAGATCGCGCAGCAACGTGGCGGCGGCTACCCGTTCCAGCCGAATCCGGGCTGTCTTTTCCGAATGGGGAAGCCTCCGGCGGACTGGCCGATCCCGCGGCAACGGCACATCTTTCCGCCTGCCGCCTGCTGGAGCGGATCATCCGTTCCCCTCCGTGCGCAAGCCATACAGACCGCGCCAACCGCCCCGCCGGCAAGCAACCCAAAGTCCGGAGTGCCGGTGCAACTGGATACTTTACCGAGGGATGCTGTGGCATCATCACTCCTCGGCAATCACGCGCCGGAACTGCCAGGTAGCTCCTGTCCTCTCCGCGAAGACACCCGCCGGCCACCGCACTTCACCGATAAGCCTGGGACTGATGACGCACCCGAAGAACGTGGATTAGAGCGCACAGGCCGCAGCAAGTCCGTTGGGCGCGGTTCCCCCCAAACGCGATAAAACACTGACCACACCCGGGACGCGTCAGAGCGGGTTCCGGTTGATAAAGGAGCCGAAAGACAAAATGAAGTTTCGGTTGCTTTCCCAATCCCTCTTCTCTGCGCTTCTTTCCGCCGATGCTGTTTTCGCCGATGCTGTTTTCGTAGAAAAGCAAGCGCCAGGACCACAGCGCCCCGGGGACCGTGGAACGCACCTGGTCCCTCGCCCCCCGCCCGCACGCCAATTGACCGGCCGGCGAACAGCCGCTGTCCTTGCACCGGTTTCGTGGTCCCGGTTGCGTGCCCGGCCACGACCAGCCCGGTCGCCGCCGCGCGGAACGGCAGCGAACCAATCAGCCAGCGACACGGTTACTCTGAGCGGATGCCGCCCTTGGAGCGCGTGGTCGTCGCCCCCCAAATCCTGGCCGGGAAGCCGGTGATCCGCGGGAAGCGTCTTGCCGTCGAGTTCATCTTCCAACTCCCGGCCGCCGGGTAGTCCGCGAGCGACATCCTCCCCGATTACCCCGGCCTGACGCGAGAGGGCACCCTCGCCGGTCTGTCATGTGCCAGCCCTCTCGCCCCCGAATACACCGCGTTCCCGATTCCCATCCCGACTCCAGCCCCGATTCCATCGAAAACGCGCTTCGCGCCGGTGGCCGCAACGCTCCCTCGGCCCGCGCATCGTTCGCCGGAGCCGGCGACGTCGCCCTCTTGGATCTCCCTGAGTCCGCGGCACGCATCGTGCCGGCGCTCGACCAGGACCTCTGGCCGACTGCAATACAGCGCCGCAGCCCACTGGCGCAATCCGGGGGCGTTCTGTTCCGCGTTCATCCCGCCACTCCCGAGAGGCTCGCGCCACCCCGGAATGCTTTCGCCGCGGCGCACACCGCGGGGGCCGGCCAGATCAGCATCGTCACGGTCGACGGAACGCAGATGGTCGCGGCGCTCAGCCGCCCCGTTGCGACCGGTCCAGCTCCGGATACAGCCGCGACGGCACCGCCGCCCAACCATCCACAAAATACAGCCGGCTCTTCCCCGCCGCGTCGCCGTCGTAGCTCTGGTCCGGAAACTGGTTCAGCCACGCGCCGTCGGTAAACTGCCACTGCGTCGCCATGCGCTCCCCCCGTTCCACATCCCAAATCACCATGCTCCCATCCGCGCAACTCGCCGCCAGCCGCGCCCCGTCCCCGCGCCACGCCACACTCCGCACCGAATCCCCGTGCCCCTCCAGCGTCCGCAGCAGCCGCCCGCTCTCCCCGTCCCACACCCGCACCGTACGGTCAGCGGACCCGCTCGCCAGCCGCGCCCCGTCCCCCCGCCACGCCACGCTCCGCACCCAATCCCCATGCCCCTCCAGCGTCCGCACCAGCCGCCCGCTCTCCCCGTCCCACACCCGCACCGTCTTGTCATTAGACCCGCTCGCCAGCCGCGCCCCGTCCCCCCGCCACGCCACGCTCAGCACCCAACCTGTATGCCCCTCCAGCGTCCGCAGCAGCCGCCCGCTCTCCGCCTCCCACACCCGCACCGTACGGTCACCGGACCCGCTCGCCAGCCACAGCCCGTCCCCCCGCCACGCCACGCTCCACACCGCGCCCCCATGCCCCTCCAGCCTCCGCAGCAGCCG
>JAINDL010000065.1 GCA_019931245.1 Bryobacteraceae bacterium CoA2 C42 | reverse complement strand
GCCGGTTCCCAGTGGACTTCGACGGAGCCGCCGCAGGTGTCGACGCGGTGGGGTGGCGGGAAGCTGCCGGGGGTCGAAGAGGCTTCACCCTTTGGGTGAAGCGCCGGAACGGGTTTGATCGCGCTCATCCCGATCCGTATCAATCAGATCGGCAGCAAAACGCACGCCGGGAGCTGTTCAACTGCCGAATCTGGGATTAAGTTTCTGAGAACGACAATCCCCTCGAATTCCGATCGCCGGAAGTGTGTCGGGCGCAAGCGCGGCTAGCGCAGATCGGCGCGCGTCAACGGGCACCCGCGCAGCACCGCACTACCAAGGTCAGCTTCCCGGGAGACCGCTTCCAGCACGTCGCTGCCCAAGAACTCACAGCGCTGGAGCACGCCGCCCAGCAGTTGCGCGGAGCGAGCATCCGAGTCTTCGATCAGGACGTCCTGCCCTTTGGCTGCACGCGCCGCCAGGCCGATTAACCGGAGGTTGACTAGTTCGATGCGCCCCCAGTCTATCCGGTGCGCTCGCACGTTCGCCAGGTCGCAGCCAACCAGACGGACATCCTCCCAGATCGAGGATCCGAACTCGCTCGCAGTGAATGGCACCGGCTCGCTGAGACACGCTTCCAGCCAGAACGAGCCTGGTCTGCGCCCGGTCCACTCCAAGTACGCCAACCGGATACCATCCGCCGAGATGGTGTCACCATCTGGCCCGAGGTCCGCTGCTCCGCCGGCGTCAAACTGTAGCGGCAGATCCGGGATCTCTCGAACTGTCGAATCGCGCTTGTTCGCTTAGGTCGCTTAGGTCGGTCCCTTCACCCATCGCTCTCCGGCTCTCGGCTCGCGCCCATTGAGGGTGGCGCGGGAGCACCACCCTCGATTCTAGGCGTGGCCCATGCTAAAAGAGTAACTTCAAGCCCAGTTGAATGATCCGCTGATTGTCATCGACCACGGCAGTGATTCGGCCCACCTGCGCCGAGGTCGCCGTTGAGTTGGGAAGCCGGAAGTTCGGCCGGTTCAGCACATTGAACACCTCGCCGCGAAACTGCAACTGCACCCGCTCGGTGATGGGTGTGTTCTTTAGGATGCTGGCATCAGCTTGCAGGAACCCCGGCCCGCGAATGATATTCCGCCCCGAGTTCCCGTAGGTGCCGATGGCGTTCGCCGTGAAGCGGGACGTATCGAACCACTGCAAGATCTGCTCGCCACGGCTCCGGTTCCCCGGCAGCGTCGCCGTGCCGCCGAGGAAGTCGGTAAAGTCGGAGCCGATGCCGCTAAACGAGTTATCCCGGCCACTAGCTACGGAGAACGGGAAGCCGCTCTGCGCGATCACGATCCCACTTAATTGCCAGCCGTTGGCCAACTTGCCCGCTACCCCGCCGCTCTGCACCCGCGGCAGTTCATAGATGCTTGAGAATGTAGTGCAGACTTGGCGCGTGGGTTTATTGAAACAGAGGGACTTAGGTTTTGGTTTTAGTGCCAACTGCGAAAGTCAGGTTAACAAGGGCGGCGAAGCGGCCTACGCCGATTCCCGAACTTACATTGACCGTGCAGTGTGGGAGTACACCGAGCACGCACCAGCCGTACCTGAGTCTCTCGCGACTGGCCGGAGCGATGGGTGGAGGCGTCCCGGATGGGCCGACTTAGCCGGCTGCGCCTTTGTTGTCGAATTCGTCACCGAAGACTTCGGGACCAAGCAGGAGGTCTTCGCCGCGCTCGAGGCGGCGCTCGACCCAACCACTCCCATCACCAGCGACACCTCATCACTGCCCATCAGCCTGCTGCAGCAGGGTTGCTAGTATCCGGACCGCTTCGTCGGCATGCACGGGGCCGAACCCGCGCACGCGACTCGCTTTCTTGAATTGATCCGTGTCTCGTGCAGCGGGACGTGCCCGGCTTCATCGTTAACCGCCTCGGCTGTGCAATGTATCGCGAAGCTGCACCTTTGCTCGAAACCGGCGTGGCTGACCTTGAAACCATCGACCGTTCGATCCGGCAGGCTTGCGGGCTCTGGGCCTCGATCTGCGGTCCGTTTCGCTGGATCGACATCACCGGCGGCCCCGGGCTCTATGCCCGCGCCATGCGTGGCGTGCTGCCCACGCTGAACAACTCTCCTTCGCTGCCGCCGACCCTCGAAGACCCCCCTACGTCCTTCTATGACTACGCGCCCGGCGAAATGGAACGCTGGCATCAGCAGCTCCACGAGCACGCCTGGAGTCTTTTCACCCGGACCACCGGCAAGCCTTAAGCCGCCGCGCACAGGTCCTCGCGGAGAAACAGCCGGTAGCCGGCGTACAGCATCACCGCGTCGATAAGCAGAATCCCGGTCAATCCGGCGAACACCCCCTCGAGGCCGAAGCCTGCCTTCAGGTATCCGGCCAGGAAGACGCCCAGGCCACCCGTGAGATTGTTGGCCATATTCGTCAGCCCCACTGCCGTCGAACTGCGGTGCGGCCCGGCGAGGTCGGTCATCAGCGGCAGCAGATTGAGGTCGGCGCCTCCCCGCAGAAACGAGTAGAGCACCAGGGCGGTGAGGATCACATAAGGGTTGCGGGTGAGGACGAAAGCCAGCAGCATCGGCGCGGCGCAGGCGATCAGCACCGCTTGCAGCCACATCCGGCGATGCGCCCCCCCCCGCGCCACGCGGTCCGACAGCACTCCCCCGGCCGCCTGACCCACCGCCGCGCTCAGGCTCACCACCGAGGAACCGAACAGCCCCGCCGTGGTCAAGGTCATCGACAGGTTCTCGCGGAAGTACAGCGGCAGCCAGTTGATGAAGATCCACGTGCCGATCGCCGTCAGCACCCCAGCGGCCGCCACCACCAGAAAGGAGCGCGTCCGCAGCAACTGTCCCGCCGCCCGCGGAAAGGAAGCGCCGCCGCCGCGCGCGACCGCCTCGCCGGGCTGCCACGGAAGAAGGAATACGACGATCGCCGCCAGCGCCAGCCCCGCTACCCCCAGCACCACCAGCGGCGTCCGCCAGCCATACAGTTCGCCCAGATAGCCAGCCAGAGAGCCGCCCAGCATCATCCCGATGAAGTTGCCCAATGCCACGATTCCCATGGCCGTGGCGCGCGTGTCCGGTCCGTGATACTCGGTGACCAGCGCCAGCGCCGCCGGCAGATAGAGTGCTTCGACAATGCCCAGCGCCCCGCGCATCGCCAGCAGTTGCCACTGCGAACTGACGAGGCCGGTCAGCGCCATCACCGCGCTCCACGCCGTCAGGCTGCCGACGATCAGCCGCCCGCGGCTGAGCCGGTCCCCGCAGTAACCGGCCAGCGGCGACGACAGCGCGTAGCTCCACAGAAACACCGATCCCAGCGCACCCAGGCCCACATCCGTGTAGCCCAGATCCGCCTTCAGGAGCGTGAACAACGCCGTGATCGACGTCCGGTCCGCGTAGTTGATCGTGCTGCAGCAGAACAGCGCGGCAGCAACCAACCATTTGTAGTAACGCGAAGCGGCCAGACTCGGGGAAGGCAATGGCGTTATTGTAGCTCGGCACCGGCTACCGAATCTGTTATCATTCCTCCCGAATGCTCCGCCGCCACCTGCTTGTCGCTCTCGCCGCGCTCCAGCCCGCCTCGTCTGCTGAATCCTGGACCGCCATTCAGGGCGTCTGCGCCTGGCCCAATCTGCAGCGGCTGGCCGACGGTACTCTGGTGGCGACCATTTTTAATCAGCCCTGCCACGGCGAATGGGAGGGCGACCTCGACTGCTGGGCCAGCACCGACGAGGGCCTCACGTGGCAATTTCGCGGCCGCCCCGCCCCGCACGACCCGCGCACGAATCGCATGAACTGCGCCGTCGGACTCGCCCGCAACGGCGACCTGGTCGCACTGGTCAGCGGCTGGTCCAATCGCGAAGCGGCCGGCCAAGCCACCCCCGCCACCCGCGGTCAGGTGTTGAAGCCCTGGGTCTGCCGCTCGGCCGATGGCGGCCGCACCTGGACCCACTCCACCGCTTTTCCGGATCCTCCGCAGAGCGGCCCGGGCCTCGAGAATCAGTTCATCCCGTTCGGCGATCTTCAGCAGGCGGCTGACGGATCGCTGGTGGTTTCCGTCTACACGCGCAAGAACAATGGACGCAACAACGGCTTGCTCCGCTCGCGTGACGATGGCCGCACGTGGGGCGAGTGGGTCGAGCTCAATCCCATCGGCAACGAGACCGCGATCCTGCACACCGGCGGCGGCCACTGGCTGGCGGCCAGCCGCATGTTCGAACGCGTGGGCGAGGCGCATCACCTGGAACTGTTCCGCTCCCGCGATGACGCCCGCACCTGGCGCCGCGTGGGAGCGCTCACCTTGCCCGGGCAGATCACCGGCCACCTGACGCAGCGGCGCGACGGCTCCATTCTGCTGACCTACGGCAATCGCAACCAGGGTAACTTCGGTGTCGACGCCCGCATCTCGCGCGATGGCGGGGAACGCTGGGGCGCTCCCTTCCGCATTGCCAGCCTTCCGCAGTCCGACTGCGGGTATCCGGCCAGCGTCGAACTGCCCTCGCGCAACGTGGTGACGGTCTTCTACACGCGCGTCTCCCCGGCGCGGCAATACGAGATGCGCGCGGCGCAATGGACGTAGGGGCGCTCAACCCACCCCAAATTCCACGCTCACGATCTTCACCGGCGTCTTCGTGTTGTTGGTGACCGTTACCGTGTTCCAACCGTTCTCGATCCGGTCGGCCGGCAGCGTGAACTCCCAGGCTGTATGGGCGGAAGTGAAGTGGGTGAAGGGACCCACGGGGAAAAGCATCTCGGTGGTCTCCCGCGAAGTAAACACTGGCCAGGCCCCGTTCCAGGACACGCCGAGGCGGGCCGGGACCGCCGTCTTCTCGACGACGAGTTGTACCCGGAAACGCGTGCCGGCCGGCTCAGCCGCCATGGTCAGACGGAACTCGCGCCGCTGCTTGGGATCAAGCACGGCCGGGATCTGCTCGGGCGTCTCCCAGAGCGTCGACAGGCGTCCCGAGGGCGAGGACAGACAGTAGTGCTTCGGCTGGCCGCGCAACCAGGCGGCGTCATGGATGTGCCGCAGGGCGGCGTAGTCGGCGCGCAGACCGGGAATCCTGGGTTGGTCCGTGCAGAAGAAATTGAACTGCTCAATGCCGTGTACCCCCATGGCCAGTTTGCCGGCGGCATTGGCGTGCAGCATGGGTGCGCTGGCGGCCATGTAGCGCAGCCCCAGATCAGGGTACGGGGCGCGCGACCGTTCGAAGCCTTGCGCGGTCAGCGCCGCGGAGTGGCCCGGCACCCAGTTCGGGGCGTTCTCCACCACTCCGTAGAGCACCACCTCCGGCCCCAACTCGGCGCGCAGGCGGGCGTAGTCGATGTCCCACGAGGTCTGCCAGAAGTTAGACACGTTCACAAAGTCGACGAGTCCCGCGCGGGCGATGGCGCGGACATCGAGGCCGCGGCTCCGGAGGTAGCCCAGATTGGCGGGAATCCGCAGACCCAGCGGGATCGGCCGTCCGCGGCGACGGCCCACGGCTTCGGTGTATTCGCGCACCTGCCGCAGCCAATCCGTCACCATGCGGCAATCGGCCTCCGTCGCGCCGGGTTCGAGTATGTGCGGATCCCGGAGCCAATCGAGTTCCATGCCCTCGAAACCGTAGCCGTCGATGTACTCGCGGATGTGGGCGAACATAAAGTCCCGCACCGCGCGACGGGCGTAGTTGAGCGCCACCCAGTGCGCATTCGGCGCCTCCCGCGGGTCAGTCGCCTGTCCGGACAGCCGGTTGGCCGGGTCGCGGAACACCTTGCAGTTGAAGTGGCTCGCCGGATCCTCCACGCCATGCGTATCATTCATCCGCACGCTGACCCACGGCGTGATCCGCCGCCGCCGGCAGGCTTCGACCGTTTCGCGCAACCAGTCCACGCCCGCCTCGGCCAGATCGAGATAGAGGTTGTGAAAGTTCACCATCTGGGTGAGGAACGCCTCCAGTTGGTTGGCCGGCACATGCGTGGCGCGGGCGTGGGCGCGGAAAAAATCGCGGTCGCCGCGCCGGTAGCCGTCGAGTACGGTGTCGAGCGTCCGGCTCGGATACCAGGCCACCTGCGCGTTCGGGTTCGACAGAAACGTGTCAATGCCGGAATCGGCCAGTTGGTCCACATAGCGGTGGATCGCCTTGGCCGTGTAGGGCAGTCCCTCCGGCTGCCACAACTCCGGATTGTAGAAGTAGACGCAACTGTCGCCCGTGAACAGGTTCCGGTGCCGGGCGAGGCGTTCGACGGGTCGGGGCAGCGCCGGCGCGGCCAGCGGGAGTTGGAGCATGGTTCGACGATTCATAAGTTTTGTGGGTGCCTTCTGTTGCCGCAAGCGGTCTCAGTTGCCGGCCAACTGGCCCGCCGTGAGCTGGTTCCAGAGCGGCTGGCCACTCTGGTAGCGCCGTAAGTTTCCGAGGAAGATGTCCCACAGCCGGTCCCGGAAGTGCTGGCTCAGCGAGGAACCGGAGATGTGTGGCGTCAGAATCACGTTCGGATAGCGCCAGAGCGGATGCTCCGGGGGCAGGGGATAGACGTAGTGGGTATCGAGCGCGGCGGCGGCGATCCAGCCTTCGTCGAGCGCCCGCACTAGCGCTGTCTGCTCGATGATGGGGCCGCGCGCCGGGTTGAGGACGCAGGCCGTGCGCGGCAGCGCCCGCAGTTCCCGCTCACCAATCAGACCCTCCGTGGCCGCCGTCAGCGGCACCGCCACCACCAGGAAATCCAGGCCGCCCAGAAACTCCGCCGTGGCGCCGGCATCGAAAACCTGGTGCGGCTGCGTGCCGTCCGGGTCCCCCGTGCCCGCCACGCGGTAGATCCCGTCGCGCGACGGGATCGCGCCCGTGCGCGTCAGTACATGCACCCGCATGCCGAGGGCGCGCGCCAGACGCGCCGTCTCGCGGCCGATGCCGCCATAGCCCCATACCCCGACCGTCATCCCCCGCACCTCGCGCTGAAAACGCGCCGCGCGGTCCCACACCGCCGCCTCCTGGTTCCGGATCATCCCCCGCAGATCCCGCGCCAGATTCACCATCATCGCCACGTTCCATTCAGCGATCGGCACATCGAAACACCCGCGGCTATTGGTGGCCAGGATGCCCCGCTCGTGCAGACGCAACGGAAACAGTTGAGCGTAGCCGGTTGAGGCGATCTGGATCCATCGCACATTCCGGCAGGCTGCGAAGTTCTCCGGTGGAAAGGTGCAGAACAGCACCTCGGCCTCCTCCAGGCGTTCGGCGGGCAGCGGGCGCGAACGCTCCTCGGGGACGGGCCACGAATCGTAGGAAACGTTCAGGGCGTCGAGCGCCGCAAGGCCGGGAGCGTGGGCGGGGATGTCGATAAAAATGTGCATGGTGCTCAGGTGGTCAGAAGTTTTCCGGGCACGCTGTTGAACTCGCCTGATCCGGGCAGGAACGGATAGCGCGCCTTGATCTCGTCCGTCAGGATGATGCCCAACCCCGGCCGGTCCGGCGGCAGCACGTAGCCATCGCGCATCATGAAGGCGCCGTCCAGCAGATCCCGATGCAATCCGGCATAGTCCGGCGGAACCTCCAGCATGCAGGTGTTTGTCGCGGCAAAGCCGCAGTGCACATTCTGCATAAGTGACCCGGCCGCCCCCCAGGCGTGCGTGGCGATGCGGCGTCCGCGCTCCGCCAGCCCGGCCGCAACGCGCAGGAACTCGCTCAGACCGCCCAGATAGGACGCATCCGGCTGCCCGATGTCGAAGGCATCCCGCTCGATGAAAACCCGCCACTCATAGAGTGCCGTCAGGCACTCGCCCCCCGCGACCGGCACCGGCGTCTGCCGGCACAGTTCGGCGTATCCCCACGGGTCGGTGTAGGGCAGCGGCTCTTCAAAGAAGAACAGCCCATAGGGTTCGAGGGCGCGCAGGGCCGCCGTGGCCACCTCCAGCGTCCAGGTCTGGCCGACGCTGTTGCCCATGTGCCCGTCGAGCATCAGCGCCACCTCGTCGCCGCAGTGACGCCGCAGAAAATCCACCTTGGCCCCTTCAAAGTTGGCCGCCTCGTCCGGCGTCGCGGGCGTGTACCAGCCCTCTTCGGGCGAGTAGGATCCGGTGGCGACCTTCAAGCCGCGGAATCCGAGGGACAGGTAGTAGTCCGCCTTCTCGGCCAGGCGCGACAGCGGGTAGTTGGCCGGACCTCCGGTGGCGTAGGCCGGCAGACGGTCATGCCGGGCGCCCCCGAGCAGTTCATACACCGGCAGACCCATCTGTTTCCCGCGCAGGTCCCACAGCGCCGCTTCAATGCCGTTGAGCACGGAAGTCCCCAGACCCACCCGGCACCAGAAAGCGCCGCAGTGCATCATCCGGCCCCACAGTTGGTCGATGCCATCGGCATCCTGGCCGATCAGCACGGGCGCGAAAAAATCAACAATCGGCGGAACCAGCTCCGGACAGAAGTAGCCCGCGTAGGTTTCGCCCAGCCCGATCAGGCCCGTATCGGTGTGGATCTCAATGAAGGCGGCCGAGCGCAACCGGCGCGCTTCGCGCAGAAACCGGTCGTTGGTCGACGGCCCCGTCAACAGCGTCGTGCGCACCGCGGTAATCTTCATAGCCAATCCGCATACCGGCCGTGCAGCGTGGCCCGGCACTCTTCGTACACCTCTTCGCTGAAACCCTGGTAGGGCGACAGCAGCCGCAGGGGCATCGGAATGCCCGCCAGGCGGACGAGCAGTTTGTCGTAGGCCCCGTCGATCAACGTCTGCCGGCGCAACGGGGCGATCACCGCCTCGACGGCGCGCAGATACTCGGCTTGAAAAAGAAACAGCTTGTCCCACTGGCGTCCGCGCGCGTAACCAAACAGCTCATGCGTCGCCCGCGGAAACAGCGGCCCGAACGAACTCAGCAGCGAGCACTCGCCGTGCAGACAGCCCGTTGGGAACATCGCCTCCCCCAGAAAGTGCTGCAGATCGGGGGCGTGCTGCAGCAGTTCCATCGTGGAGTATACGGTCGTTCCCGTGTTCTTGGTGGCTACCAGATTGGGCACGGCATCGGCGATCCGGCGGTACTCCGGGCCCGTCAGCACGCGCTTGGTGCGCGCCAGGTTGTAGTGCAGGAAGCGCGCATCGGGATAGGCCGAACACACGTCGACGAAGAAACGCAGCATCTCGGTATCGTTCACCGCACCCCAGGCCGGCAGCGAGATCTGAAATTCGCGGAAGCCCTTGGCGTAGGCATAGCCGATCCGCTCGTGCACCTGAGGCACGGACAGCGCAATGACGCCGATCTGGGCGTGCGCCGCCTCCCGCGTCTCTTCAAAGAAGACTTCCACTACGCGCTCAAAGCGCGCCCGGTCCACGGCGTAGCCTTCACCCGCCGTGCCAAACGTGTAGACGTGCGAAAATCCGGCGGCCAGCACGTGCCGGATCTCTGCCCGGAAAACCGCTTCGAGCAACTGCTCGTTCTCATCCCAGGGAATTTCACAGCTGATCAGGATCCCTTGCGGGTAGCGTGGACTCATGGTTTCTCCTCGACAATACGGTGATAGCGGTTGGGTGGCAGCGGCGGCAGCGCCTGCGTCCGGCCGGATGGCCAGCGGATGGTCAACGTATACGGGCCCTCGTCGCTGCCGAGCCCGAAGACGATCCGGCGGTCGTGCGAGGCCAGGAAGCTGCCACCGCCCGTGATCCAGCGGGTCAGCGCGCGGCGGCCGGTCGTCAACGTCAGTTTGGCGCCGATGGCATCCCGATTCGAAATCGTCCCTTCCAGTTGGACGCCCAGCCAGCGCCTGCCGGCGGCCGCCTCGTTGTGCAGCAGCACGGGCGGGTCGTTGAGCGAGACAAAGGCGGCGTCAATCGCGCCGTCGTCGTCGTAATCGCCCATCGCCAGGCCGCGGCCGAGGTACGCGCTCTCAAACACCGGGCCGCCGGCCACGCGCGAAAACCGCCCTCTCCCATCGTTGTTTAAAAGCAGCGGCGGCTCCCGGTAGGCCACGGTGCGGTTGGACTGCCCGATCATCTCGTGCAAATGGCCGTTGATGGTCAGCAGGTCCAGGTCGCCGTCGTTATCGTAATCGACCAAACGGGTGCCCCAGCCCACGTAGCGGCGCGAATGCTCGGCCAGGCGCGAGGCCACCGTGGCCTCGGTAAAAGGCAGCCGACCGGGGTTCAGATACAGAGCGTGGTACTCGTGGTCGAAATTGGACACCGTGAAGTCCGGCCGCCCATCTCCGTTCACATCCCCAGCATCCACCCCCATCCCGGCCCGGGCCACGCCCTCCGGGTTGTAGGCGACTTCCGCGGCCAGGGCGACGTTGTCGAAAACCCCGCCGCCGCGGTTGTGCAGCAACAGATTCGGCGAAGCGTCGCGCGCCACAAACAGGTCCACGGGCCCATCGTCGTCGAAATCGATGGCCGTAACGCCGAGGGCGCGGCCCGGCAATCCGGTCAGGCCGGCGGTGGCGCTGACATCGGCGAACGCGCCGTTACCGAGGTTGCGATAGAGTCGCGAGGGCCGTCCCTCGTAGGCCGTCTGCGCGCAGTAGACCGGCTGGCCGGCAAACTCGCACCGGCGCGGGTCGTCAAACGAGAACCGGGCGTAATTGGCTACAAACAGGTCCAGCCGCCCGTCCTGATCAAAGTCGAACCACGCGGCCGAGGCGCCCCACTCGCCCGCGTTGCTGACGCCCGCCCGGGCCGTGACGTCGCTGAAGGTGCCATTCCCGTTGTTGTGATAAAGCACGCCGTGCGGATAGCCGGACAGGTAGAGGTCGGCAAATCCGTCGTTATCGTAGTCGGCGGCCGCGGCGCCCATGCCGTAGTTGAGTTTGCGCGGCAGCAACCCTGCCGCCGTCGTCACGTTGGTGAAGCGGCCCTGGCCGGCGTTCCGGTACAGGGCCTCGCGGGGCGACGCACCGGTACGGCCGCGGGGCGTCCGTCCGCCGTTGACGAACAACAGGTCGAGTTTGCCGTCCCGGTCAAAGTCGAGAAACGCTACACCGCCGGTCGTGCTTTCCAGCAGGAACCGGTCGGGCGACTGCCCATTGTCGTGCCGCCAGACAACTCCCGCCGCCGCCGTCGTATCGCGAAACAATGGCGGCAAGGCGGGTTGCGCCGCACCGAACAGCGCAAGCCAAAGGGCGACCCTCATCGCGGGGCGGCTTCCTCAGCCGCTTTGCGCCGACGAAACGAAGCCAACGCGGCTTCGGCTTCCGCCTGCCGGCCCAGGCGCCGCAGCGCCCGCGCCGTGGCGTAGTGGCGGCGCGAATCATCAAGCCCGTGCCGGGCAGCCCGCTCCAGGCTTGCGAGCGCGCCGGGGGCATCGCCGGCGGCCAACTCCAGCAGTCCGAGTTGGTAGTGGGATTCCGCCAGGCTCTCATTGAGCGCGAGCGCGGAGAGAAGCATCGGCCTGGCCTGCCGCGCAGCCTCCCCGTCGCCGGTTTCGGCCAGTTTCACCAACAATACCCCGTAAGCCTGCCGGTGCATGGCGTCCCGCGGAAAACGCTGTAGACCCGCTGTAAAGGTGCGCGCCGCCTCGGCTGTCAGCCCGGCCTCGGATTGGGCAATGCCCAGGCCAACGCTGGCGTCGGCCGAGTCCGGGTCCAGTTGCAGAGCCCGCTGATAGGCCTCCGCTGAGGCCGGATTTTCGTGCGTCCGCAGCAGAAACAGGCCGAGCATCTGAAACGCCGCCGGAGAGTCCGGAAACAACGCTGCGTGCTCCCGCGCCAACTTCAGGCCCGCCCGGAAGCGCCCGGCGCGCGCCAGTTCCGCCCCGGTGTCGAGCGCGAGCGCGCCCACGCGGTCCCGCAGTTGGCGGTTGGCCGGGTCGAGCCGCAGGGCCGCCGTGAACTCGGCCACGGCCTCTTCGCGGCGGCCCTGCTTTTCGAGAATCCCGCCAAGGCCCGTCCGGTAGAGCGGGTTGGCCGGCGCCAAACGGGCAGCCTCGCGCAGCGCCGTTGCTGCCTCCTCCCAGCGCCCCGCCTGCGCCGCCGCATAGGCCCGTTTGGCGGACTCGATCGCCGCCGGCGGTTCTGCGACCAGGGCCAGCGCCAGCAGGAAGATCCCCGCCGTCATCACCGTCCTATGACCACCGACATCGTCTGCGCCGAACGGTGCTTCATGCGGTCCTCCCCGCCGGCGGCCCAGAGACGGTTGCCCTGGCCGGCAAACTCGGCGGAGGTCATCGCCGCAGGTAGCGGCGCCTCCCGCGTGTACGTGCCGGCCGCCGGATCATAGGAATACGTTTCGGCCGTGAACCCCGCACCAGTGTAGCCGCCAAACAACCAGATGCGGCCCGCTGCCGTCGCCGCGGTCAGACCCCGGTTGGCCGCCGGCAGGTCCTTGAGGCGCCGGAACTCCCACGTCGCCGCGTCGAAGGACCAGGCCTCGGCGTGGTTTCGGATCTGGCCGGGCGCCGCCATCGAACAGCCACCAAACAGGTACACCCGCTGCCCCTCGACCGCGACCGCCGATAGCGCCACCGGCCCGCCCGGCAGCCGCGCCACCTGACGCCACGCGCCGCCCGCCTCCCGCATCCAGACCGCGTCGGAACACTGCGTCAGGTCGGCGGCATCGGCACACCCTCCAAAAAGAAAGACACGCTCCCCCACTCGCGCCGCGCGGCCCAGCAGATGCACCCCGGGCGTCTCACCGGCCTTGTGCCAGCCCTCCAAACGCTCGTCGAGCCGCCAGATGATGCGTGAGGAGGCTGTGCCCGATCCGCCGCCGAAAATCTCGAGCCCCGCAGGACCCGCGGCAAATGGACCGTAAGCCAGCGGCTCCGGCAGTTCCGGCCCGCGCCGCCAAGTGTCGCCCACCGTATCGTAAATCTGCACCATCGACAGCCACTGCTTAACGCCGTCCTGCCACGCCGTCCCCCCCGCCACCACCAGCTGACTGCCGAACAGCATGGCCGCTCCTCCGGCCTGCGCGTGCGGCAGCGGGGCGTGCGTGAACCAGGTGAGCCGGGGTGCGGGAGCCATCAGGAGAGTCAGAATTAGAGCGTACTTCATCGCCGCCGTACCGTGATGCTGCGGCCAACGGTCGTGAATATGGCCTGCTGATATGCCGTCGAATCCTGGCTGTCGCTCGTCGTGTAGACGACGAACAGCTCGCCCGGGGCTACCTCGCGCACTCCCGTGTAGGCCATGGTTACCGACGACGACAGGCGCGTCTGCTGGGTCCAACTGCGGCCCTGATCCACCGAAAAGGCCACAAAGTTGCCGTGGTCTTCGTAATCGGGCTTGTGCCCGTAGGACATCGCCAGCGTCCCATCGCTCATCTCCACAATGTCCGGATCTGTCCCGGCCAACTCGCGCCGCCGGCCATAACGGCTGTACTGCCAGAACAGCGGATAAGGCCGCGTCCACGTCCGCCCCTCGTCGTCGCTCTCGCACTGGTAAAGCGGGTTCTCCCGTCCGGTGCGCAGGACACACACAAGCCGGCCCCGCAGCGGCCCGCGCGTCAACTGCACCAGGGCCGGTTCGGCGAACCCTTCCTGCTCCACCGGATCGGCGGCGATCGTGGCGATGTATCGCCAGTTCTGCCCGCCATCGGCGGACCGCAGCACAAACGACCGCATCTTCGTCATTGCGCCGAGGTACTCCACCGGCGCCTTATCCGATCCAAAGCGCCCATAGGCGCAAGCCAGCAGGTCGCCGCCCGGCAACTCGACCACGGAGCGCCGGAAGTAAAGCCGCGAAATCCTTTCGCCGCGATCGTCACGGCCCTCCGTTTCGGCCTCCGTTACGGTGAAACGGAACGGGCGCGGACCGGACAGCGTTCGAAAGGAGTCCCGGCTCGACCAGGAATTTGCCGCAAACACTTTGTTGCCCTGATGTTCAGCATGCACATCGAACACGAGCAGCGTGCCGTTGCGCAGCTCCACCGCCGTGCCCTCTGTGATGGGCCCGGCACCCTGGCCGGGGCCCGGTTTCCACTCCTGCCAACTGCGGCGCCCGTCGCGCGAAATGGCCGTGTAGACCGTCGGATACTTGCCGCCTTTCGGCCAGCCGACATGCGCCAGTACCACGCTGGTGCCGTCGCGCAGCTGCACCAGGTAGGGCCACGGCACCCCGCGGGCGATCGTCTGCTCGGCGCCGGGACGGACGACCAGAGGCTGGGCCGGCAGCTCCGCCCCCAGCGCGGCCGCCGGCGCCAAAAGCAAACTCCGGCGCTTCATGGCCGGGGCGCGCTCCAAAGCACTATCCGGGAGGAGGACGTCGCCAGGGCGTTGTTCAGGTCATCCACCTGATAGTAGAGCGTGGCGATGCGTCCCGGCGCGACTTCGACAGAACTCGGGTATCCGCAATCGCCGTTCGGGGCGTCGTCAGAGAGCACAATCCGGGGCAGGTCCTGCCACTGTCGGCCATCGGGGCTGATCATCGCCTGCACCCCGCGCGGGACATTGCGTTGCCCGAAGACGAGCAGCACCCGACCGTCGGCCAACGGAATCAGGTCGCCGGGATGCTCGCGGTCGCGGGTGATCTGCCGCGGCGGGCTCCACGTGCGCCCCTGATCGGCAGACTCGGTAATGGCCAGGTGGCCGCCCTTTTCCGAGCGCAGCGCCGCCAGCAAGCGGCCATCGCGCAGCGACACAATCCCCGTTTCGTTGTAGTGCCTGCCCAGTAGCGTAGGCTCGCCCCAACTCCGGCCGCCGTCGCGCGATCGGAAGAGGTAGCTCTCGTTGCCCCGCCCGTCGAAAAACTCGAAGTAGACCGCCATCAGGGCTGTGCCATCAGCCAGTTGCACCATCTTGCCGTAGGGCGACACCAGACCCTGGCCGGTGTAAAACTGATGAATCGTCCCGTCGCGCCGTGGCTTAGACCACGTCCGGCCGTTATCTTTTGAAAGCACCACGTACACCCCGTCGAACTGGCGGTCAGTGCGCGTGCCCTTGAACTTCAGCCCGGTCTCGTCATAGTTGCTCGCAATCGCATAGGCCAGCACGATCGTGCCATCCCGCAACTGCCCCAGGGCCGGGTTGCGATCATCAAGCGGTTCATCGACCGCCGTCCACGGCTTGGACCAGGTCTTGCCCCCGTCCGTAGACCGCACCAGATCCAGGTGGCCCTGGACGCCAATGTGGGGCGCACCGCCGCGGATGACGGCCAGCACATCGCCGTTCTTGAGCCGGATGGCCACCGGAAAGTAGCCGAGGCCCCGGGTGATGGTCTGGTGGGGAAACTCGGCCGCCGAAGCGGCCATCAGCGTCGCAATGAGCAGGACGCAAAGTCTGATCATGGGATTCTCCGGAACTGTTCCATGGCCTGGCGAGAGCTCTCCTCCTCGCCGGCCCGCTGGTAGGCAATGCCCAGTTGATACCACGCGCTCTTCAGATCGGGGGCGGACCGCACGGCCTGCCGCAGATGCTCGACGGCGCCTGCCGGGTCGCCGGCGGTGAGCGCAAGCTTGCCGAGTTCCAGTCGGCCCTCGGCGTGGCCGGGTTCCAACTGGATGGCCCGCGTGAACGCGGCCGCCGCCTCGGCGGCCCGCTGCTGGCGAGCGAGATTCCGGCCTAATTTCACGGAAACGGCCGCCCCTGCCTCGAGCCGCAGCGAACGGCGGTAGGCGCCTTCGGCGGCGCTCAAATCTCCCGCGGCCTGGCGCACGTCCCCGAGAGCGGCGTGCAGGTCCGGCGCCGCGGGCTCCAGGTGTACGGCCGTCTCGTAGAAGCGAATCGCCTCGGCGTTTCGGCCGAGCGCATAGGCCGCCATGCCGCTGGCGGCGTGAATCTTCGCCTCCCGGGGGAATCGCCTCCGGCCCTGCTCAAGCCACGGCAACGCCTCGGCCGCCGCATCGAGCTTCAACAGCGTCAGAGCCAGATCGTACAGCGTGTCTACGTTGCCGGCATCCAGCGTGGCCGCGCGCCGTAAGGCCGTTGCCGCTTCCGGCAGACGATCGAGCGCGTTCAATACATTGCCGCGCAGCGCCAGATGGTCGGCCCCGGGAAACTTCCCGCGCTCAAGCACCGCCAGCGCCTCGGCCGGCGCTTCGGTCTGCAGCAGCGCCAGCGCCAGGTTGTAGGTGTGGTCCGGCGAGCGAGGACTCAGCGCCAGCGCGGCCCGCAACTCTGTCAGCGCCTCCGGCGGCCGGCCCTGCTGCAATAGAAAAAGGCCGTAGCGGCTATGGGCTGCCGCGTCGTTGGGCCGGGCCGTAATGGCCTTGCGGAACTCGTCCTCGGTGGGCAGCGCCAAGGCCACGGCCGCGCATGCGCACAGCCATCCCGCCCTTCGCCAAGCTCGCATCATGCTCCGATTCTACGCGCGCCGGTCCGCGAAACCAAAGCCCCGGAATTCTGATATCCACAGGAGTGGATTCCTCCGCCGCCGTGGCTTGGTTTCCGCCCGGAGGAACATTAGGATGCTCGGTGAGGCGCTTTGCGCCTGGCGAGGAGGTCTTTGTATGGCGATTCGTAAGTGGTCCCTGCCGGCGCTGCTGGTGGCGGTGTCGAGCCTGATGTGGGGCCAGGTGCCCACCGACGTGCTCACCGGCCTCGTCAAGGATGCCAGCGGCGCGGTCATCCCCAACGTCAAAGTCACCGCCACCAATACCGGCACCAACCTCACGCGCCAGGCGGTGACCGATCCCTCGGGCGTCTTCCGCATTGCGGCCCTCAATCCCGGACCCTACCGGCTTGAGGCCGAAGCCAGCGGATTCAAGAAGGCCACGGCGAGCGACATCACGCTCGAAGTCGGTTCGCAGGTCCGCGTCGACATGGAACTCCAGGTCGGCGATGTCACCCAAAGCCTCGAAGTCACCGGCCGTCCCTCGCTGGTCAATACAGAAAACAATCAAATCGGCGGCGTCATCAATCAATCGCGCGTGGTCAGCTTGCCGCTCAACGGCCGCAACTTCATGGAACTGACCACGCTCACCGCCGGCATCGCCGAAGGCACCGGCAGCGCCGCCATCGTCAACAAACGCGCTCCCACCGCCGCCGGCATGCCCCATCAGGACAACAACTACCAACTCGACGGCGCCGACAACAAAGAAGCCTTCTTCAATAGCTGGAACCTGGGCCCGTCGGTCGACGCCATTCAGGAATTCAGTATTCAAGTGGGCCAGTACTCGGCCGAGTTCGGCTCCGGCGGCGGCGCCGTTATCAACGTGGTCACCAAGTCCGGCACCAATCAGTTCCACGGCACTCTCTGGGAGTTCCTGCGCAATGACAAACTCGATGCCAGGAACTTCTTCCTGACTCCCACCCAGAAGATCGCCACGCTCCGCCGCAATCAGTTCGGAGCCGCCGCCGGCGGACCGCTCATCCGGAACAAGATGTTCCTGTTCGGTAACTACGACGGCTCCCGCGTCCGCCAGGGCCTCTTCCGCAGTGCCATGGTACCCACCGCCGATCAGCTCGGCGGTAACTTCGCCGACTTCTCGAAAGTCATTCGCGATCCCCAGACCCGCCTGCCCTTTGCCGGCAACATCATTCCCCGCCAGCGCCTCGACCCGATTGCCCAGGCGCTGGTCAAGTACTACGGCGCCCCCAATAACCCCAATCCGATTCAGAACTTCAGCGCCAACTACTCAAGCGTCAACGACTATGACTCAGCCCTGTTCCGCTTCGACTGGCGCCTGAGCGACAAGCACGACCTGATGGTCCGCTACGGCATGCAGGACATTGAACAGTACACCCCCGGCACCTTCTCCACCGTTGGTGGTGTGCTGGTCCCCCAGAAGCCGCAGAACCTCGCCGTCAATCTCACCACCATCCTCACCCCCCGTCTGCTCAACGAATTCCGCGGCAGTTGGGGCGCGCAGAGCCATCGACAGCGCGGCCAGAACTCGGGCAACCCGATCGCGGCCAACGCGGGTGTGCCCTTCGCTCCGAAGTCGGGTGAAACGGCGGGCTTTGTCGAGGGCATCAGCCTGGGCAACACCATCTTCGCGGGTCTCGCGGAAACCACGCCCTGGCTTCTGACCGTGAACTCCTTCCAGTTCTATGACGGCATTACCTGGACCCGCGGCAAACACAACATCAAGGCCGGAGCCGACATCCGGCGCCACCGCGTGGACGCCGCTATCGGCACCCGGCAAAACAATGGGTACACCTTCTCCGGCCAGTTCTCGGGCGACGGCCTGACCGACTTTCTGCTGGGCAATATGTCCGCCTCGTCGATCGCCCTGGCCCCCAATGAAACAGGCCGCTTCAAGCGGATGATGACAGCGCTGTACGTGCTCGACGACTGGAAGCTCTCCTCGAAGCTCACGCTGAACATCGGCCTCCGCTACGAGTACGGCCAGGTGCCGCTCGAACTCGGCGGCTTGACGCCCACCTTCGGTCCGCAACTGGCCAACGGGCAGGGCGGGCTGCTCTTTCCGAGGCAGAATACCAGCGCCGCGCCGTTTTATCAGAAGGTCCGTCCCGACCTCGGCTTCGGTCTCACCGATCGCGAAACAATCTTTACCCCGGACCGCAATAACTTCGCGCCCCGCTTCGGCTTCGCCTACCGGCCCTTTAACGGCAACCGCACGGTGATGCGCGGTGGCTATGGCTTCTTCTACTCCGGCCCGCAGTTGATGAACCTGGTCCAGAACTCCATCACCGGTCCTCCGGCCCAACTCTGGGCGGGTTACAACTCAGCCATTGACCGGCCCACGCTCACCTGGGCCGGAGACGTCAACAATCCCAACGGCTCGCTCGCCACGGCCATCTTCGGCCTGCTCACCGGACCCGAAACCAAGTGGCTCGACGGGTATACCCAGCAGTGGAGCTTCAGTCTGGCGCAGGAGCTGTCCCGCGGCACGGTCGTCGAACTGCAGTACCTCGGCTCGAAGAGCACGCATCTGGAAAACGCCATGGACTACAACGCCGCGCAGCCCGGCGCCGGCAACCTGCAGCAGCGCGTGCCCTACCCGAAATGGAATCGCGTCTATGGCTTCAACAGCAGCGGCGCGGCCAACTACAACGCCCTGCTCGTCACCGCCGAAAAGCGCATGGGCAAGGGCCTCATGTTCAAGGGTGCCTACACCTTCAGCAAGACCCTCGCCAAGAACGGAGCCCGCTCCTCGGGCAACGTGGGTCAAATCCAAAACCCCTTTGACCTGCGCCAGAACGACGGCTACTCCTCCGATCATCTCCCCCATCGCTTCACGGGCAACTTCCTGTTTGAAGTCCCCTTCGGCCGCGGCCAGCGCTATGGCGCCAGCCTTCCCCGCGCCGCCGACCTCGTGCTCGGCGGCTGGACCGTCTCCGGCATCTGGACCCTCCATAACGGTTACCACCTCACCGGGCCCACCGTCGCCGCCGCCAACTGCAACTCGTCATTCCAGAATCTCTGCCGTCCCGACGCCCTCACCAACCCGCTGGTCGGCGGCAACGGCCTCGTCGCCCCGCGCTGGAGTCGGGATGCCTTCGACTGGCCGCTAAACACCGCCAAACATCCCGCCCAGCCGCCCCGCTTCGGCAGCGCCACCATGAACATGCTCCGCGGCAACGGCATCAACTCAGCCGACATGGGCATCTTCAAGAACTTCACCTTCCAGGAACGATTCCGCTTCGAGTTCCGTGGCGAACTGTTCAACGCTTTCAACCACACCAACTTCGCCAGCCCGAATACTTCGGTCGAAAACCCCAACTTCGGCCGCACGTTCTCCACCTCCATCGGCCCGCGCACTGTCCAGCTGGGGTTGAAGTTCTACTGGTAGGCCGTCCTATGTTTCGCTCAGCACGGCGGCCAACTGCGCCGCCGTGTGTTGTAACTGCCCGGCCAACTCCTGCAGACGCCCCGCGTCCCACGCCTCCGCCAGGCCGCAGACGCTGACCGCCGCCAGGACCCGGTCCCCTTGCCGCACCGGAGCCCCCACGCACCGTAACCCCAACTCCTCTTCTTCGTTGTCCAGGGCATACCCCGCCGCCGCCACCCGCGCCGCCTCCTCCTGCACCCGCTTCGGCGAGACCATCGTGTGCTGATTATGGCGCGCCAACGGATGCGCCGCCAGCAGCGCCTCCAACTCCCCGGCCGGCAAGTGGGCCAGCATCGCTTTGCCCAGGCTCGTCGAATGCAGGCTGAAGCGCCGCCCCACCCAGGTCGGCAACCGCTCGGGCCGCGGACCTTCACACTTGGCGATCAGCACTGCGGCGTAGCGCTCCCGCACCGCCAGATGCGCCGTTAGTCCGGTCTGCGTTGCCAGCCGCAGCAGAAAGGGCGATGCCACCTGCCGGATGCCGAGCGACGGCAGAATCGATCCGGCCAATTCGAGCGCCTGCCCGCCAAACAGGTAGCGGCTCGTGCGCTGGTTCCGCTGCAGATAGCCCCGGCGTTCGAGCGTAACCAGCAGGTAATGCGCCGAACTGCGCGGTAGATTTGTCTGCTCAGCCAAATCCGGCAGCGTCATGCCGCTGCGCGAACGCGATAGCAGCTCAAGCATGGTCAAGGCCCGGTCGAGCGCCGGAACCGTGCGCGTCTTTACGGCTGACATGCGTCCGCCCGGCCGGCCGGCTCCACCGTGATGTGCATTGCCACGCACTCCCGTGCAGTGGCCGTGATTCTGTTCCGCAGGAAATCGACGTACATCCGGTGCTGGCGCTCAATCAACGCCTCGGAGAGATCTTCCCGCCCCAGTTGAAATGCAAAACCGTAAGTAAAATACGCGGCCGTCAGCGTCCGCAGGGTCGCGAAAAGCCGGGGGTTGCCCGTCGAACTCCAGATCAGCTGATGAAACTCCCGGTCGCACCGCAACGCCTCCACCGCATCGCTCTTGCGGAAACACGCACACAAATCGTCCGTCAGCCGCTCCAGTTCATCCAACTGACCAGCCCCCATCTGCCCCCGCGCCAGCTCCAGCGCCAGAATCTCCAGCGGCGCCCGCACCTGCTGCACCTGCCGCAGGTCCTCTTTGGTGAAGCGCAGGACCGAGAAGCCCCGGTTCTGCTGATGCACTACTAACCCCTCCTCGGCCAGCACCAGCAGCGCCTCCCGCACCGGCCCCCGGCTGATCCCCATCTCGGCCGCCAGCACGACATCCGCCAGCGCCTCCCCCGGCTGAAACCGCCCCTGCATCAGGGCGTGCCGGATCGCCGCCACCACGCTGTGGCGCATCGAGACCGGGCGTACATGCAAACGGGCAATCGAAGTCACGGCCGAATTCTATTGCGCCATCACGCTTACTGTCAACTGTCAACTGTTTACTGTTTACACTTGCTGGCGCGCCCCCGGCCCGGCATACTACAATCGAGGGCGCCGTGCTCGCCTCTACCCTCAAACAGCGCCTCCACGATCGCCAATACACCATTGGTCCCTTCCTCAGCAGCGTCTACTGGGCTGGCTACCTCGAGATCTTTCAACAGACCGGCATGCACTACGCCGTGCTCGACCTCGAACATGGCCCCTGCAGCCTCCGCGACGCCGAAGAGCTCTGCCGCACGGCCCGCCTTCTCGGCTTCCCGCTCCTCATCCGGCCCGAAGGCTGCGTGTTCCACCTGCTGCGCAAGTATCTCGACATGGGACCGGCCGGCTTCCTCATCCCGTGGACCGAAACCCCGGAACAGATCGCCACTCTCCGCGATGCCCTCTTCACCCCCACCCGCGGCCGCCGCGGCCCGGGCGGCCCCTCCATCGAACACAACCGCTCCCTCGATCGCGCCGGCTGGGACGACGTCGAAGACAACCTGTTCGTGGCCATTCAAATCGAATCGCCCGCCGGCATCGAGCGACTCACCGACCTCGCTGGCGAACCCTGGATCGATGCCGTCATGCTCGGTCCCTACGACCTCTCGCTCAACCTCGGACTCGCCGGCCAACTCGGCCATCCCGATCTGGTCCGCGCCATCGACGGCGTCCGCGACGGGGCCGCCGCCGTCGGCAAACCCTGCGGCATGGTTATGGGGCGGCCCCAACAGGCCCGATTTTGGCGCGACCGTGGCTTTCCCCTCGCCCTCATTCCCGACCCCGCCTATCTTGTCCGCCAGCACCTGCTGGGGTTTATCGCCGGCATCGAGGCCGCTGGTGAGTCCGCCGCGCCTTGACTACTTGCAAACCGGAACGTATACAGATCCGCGTCCCGCAGCACGAAGCGCACCATGGCCGACTTGTGATTGCCGACTTCAGCGGCCCGGCCGCCACCTCCAACGGCGGTGCCCTGCTCCTGCGCCAAACCGCTGCCAAGTTCAACCTCCTGCCCCGCCTCGCCGCCTGTTTCCGCGATTACGGCGCCCCCCGCTGCCTCCAACACCCATCGAACAGATGCTGGCCCAACGAATACACAGCCTTGCCCTCGGCGACGAAGATCTCAACGATCATGACCAATGGAGCCACGATCCCCTGCTCGCCGGCAAACGGCACACGCAGCACCCCCTCGCCGGCAAAAGCACCCTGAACCGGCTCGAGTTGAGCACCCCCGAACCCACTCGCTACAAGAACATCGACAGCGATCCGGATGCCATCGATCGCCTTCTGGTTGACCTGTTCCGCGAAGCCTTCCCCCAGCCACCCCGGCACACAATCTTGGTCAGCACTCCACGCGCCCATGGCAGCGCCTCGGCCGCATGTCCGCGGCTGAGGATCACGAAGTCATCAGCGCAATTGACAACTTCCG
>JAINDL010000122.1 GCA_019931245.1 Bryobacteraceae bacterium CoA2 C42 | reverse complement strand
GTGCCGGGCCTGCGCGGCCTGTGCGCTTTTAAAGAACGCGCACAACGGACTCGCTTTTGGCCCGGCAAGAGGGGCGAGTTCCTCGCCCGTTGGTGCCGGGCCTGCGCGGCCTGTGCGCTTTTATGGAACGCGCACAACGGACTCGCTTTGGCCCGGCAGGCGGGGCGAGTTCCTCGCCCGTTAGTGCCGGGCCTGCGCGGCCTGTGCGCTTTTATGGAACGCGCACAACGGACTCGCTTTTGGCCCGGCAGGAGGGGCGAGTTCCTCGCCCGTTGGTGCCGGGCCTGCGCGGCCTGTGCGCTGTTGAGGAACCGCGACAGGGGCGGCGCTGGCCGGGTGCCGTCCCCTATCCCTTCCGCAGCCAGGAATCGAGCCACGCAAACGCATCCGCCTGCATCTTGCGCGTAAACCGGTGCGCCCCCGGATAGAACGTCGCCCTGTAGTTCGACTCGGCCCCGGCCTTCTGATAGACCTCCCGGAGCATCCGGTCCGCCCGTTGCATCGTGGGCATGGTGTATGACTGGTCGTCTTCGCAGTTCTGCATCGACGTCGGTAGCGGCACCCGCAGCCCGAGGATCTCGGGGTAATCGATCCCGCGGCAGCCCCGGCGGATAGATCATCCACGTGTGTGTAGCTCTTGTTCAGGCAGAAGTCCCGCCCCTCGTCATCATCCCCACGCAGTACGCCGCTGCAATCCGGTCGTCCAGGCCGGCCAGGAACAGCGTCCGCAGTCCGCCGCTCAGAAGCCCGCAGCACCCGATGCGCCGGGTATCCACATCCTCGCGCGAACAGAGATGATCAAGCGCCCGCTGATCCTCTCCCACCACTACCCCCGGCATCGTCGTACCCGCGCACAGCAAGCTCTTCGCCACGGAATGCTCATGCTGCGATGCCCAGCGATTGTAGGCCACGATGTCATAGTCGTTATCCGGATTGCCCTCCACCAACACGCCGATCATAATCGGCGGCATCTGCGGAAGCCGCATCCGCCGGGTGCCGAACAGAAACGCGTCCGGCACCAGCACCGCGTAGCCCCGCCGGGCCTGCTGATCTTCCGGTGTCCGAAGTACTTCCGTCCGGAATGGCCGTGTAGGGCGAGAATCGCCGGCCGCTTCCCCCTGGCGCCCGCCGGCTTCAGAAACATCGCCTCGGTCGCGGCCCCGTAGGGCAACTGCCAGCGGACGTGCTCAATCTCCAGGCCCTCGAACTTCTCCCGGCTCGCGATCCGGGCGCGCGGCGTCCCTCCCGAGTCCGGCATCGCCAGACAGTCAACGAACAGCCCCCTCGCCCTCTTCCGCCAGGCGCCCAGTCCCGCGCGCGTAAACTCCTCGCGCCGGAACGAAAGCCGAGCCGGCCCCTCGCCCATCATCTGCTTCACCCAGGGCCCGTAGACCCCCAACACGTTCTCCGGCACAATTCCGTGCGGGTTATCGATCACCTGGCTCGCCTCGGCCGCCACGGGCAGCAGCGAGGAGGACAGCGCGGCCGGCCCGGCCTCAAGCGCAGCGACTTCAGAAACGATCGGCGTCAGTCATCAGAGCGACCTCACGGTGTCGTGGATCGCGCGGGCCGGCCCGGCAGATCCCAGAAAAGCCACAGCGCCACGGCCGACACGAGAATCGGAATCGGCCCGGCAAGGAACGCCAGATCGTACGACCCCGTGCGGTCGATGTACGCCCCCAACGGCTTCTGCAGGCTCGAGCCGCTGATCCAGGCAATAAAGCTCAACAAACCGGTCACCAGCCCGATGTGGCGCTGCGAAAGCTCCTGCGTGAAGGCGTAGTAGCACGGGAAGACCCCCAGGCTGCCGGCCGCCGTCATCATCAGTACCGTCAGCGCGGCCGCCACCGGGGGCACGCCCGGAATCGTCCACTCGCCGCGCGAGAGCGCCGGCAGCTGCGTCGCCGACAGCACCAGCACCGCGCATACCGAAAAGACCCACCGGCGCGAATTCACCACGGAAAAGCCTCGCCGGTGCAGCCACAGCGTGGCCGCCCCCGCGCCCAAGCAGCCGATGTCCGTGAGAATGTAATAAGCCGGTAGAATCTGCCCCAGCGTCTGCTGCTCCGTAAACGCGAGACCGGCCTTGTCCTGCAGCGCCAGCGGCAGCCAGACCCGGTAGATCGACCACGTCGTGTTGATCGAGCAAACCACCACTACCAGCAGCCAGAAACGGTGGTCGCCGACCAGCTGCTTCAAGCCGGCGATCCAGTGCGGACGCTCCTGCTGCTGCTCGGCGGCAGGCAGTTCAAAACTCGCGCCCCGCATAGTCCAGACCCACGCCGCCACCCAGAAGACGCCAATCGCGCCGATCGCGATGAAGGGCAGGCGCCAACTGCCCGGCGCCGGGGTGAGCATCGCGCTGATGATCAGCGGCGTCACAATCGCGCCAATCGAAACGCCCGACTGCAGGATCGAGTTCCCCAGCGCGCGCGCCTCGGGCGGCAGCAGCCGCTGCGTCGTCTGCAGCGCGCAGGGCCAGTGGCCGGACTCAAACAGCCCCAGCAGCGTCCGGCAGAGCAACAGACTCGAAACCGTGTTCAGCCCCCCGAACTCGCCGGCGTATGCCGTCAGCACGCCCATGGCCGACCACAGCGTCAGCACGATCGGGTAGACCCACTTTGGGCTGAACCGGTCCACCAGCGGGCCGAAAAACAGCGCGCCAAATGCAAAGGCGTAGCCAAAAAACTGCTCCACCATGCCGTAGTCCGCGTTCGTTAGCCGGAGCTCGTCAATCACCCGCCGCGAGACGCTCGCCAGCGTCATGCGGTCCATGTAGTTGATGGTGCTCGCCAGCAGCAGCAGGCCGCACACCCACCACTTCCAACTCTTCGTGCTTCGGTCTAGAGCCAACTGTGGCCATCCCACGCCGCCATGCGGCGCACGAAATCAACCACTCCCTGCGAGAACTGACCCAGCAGCGCTTCGCCCTTCTCCGGGTTCGCGAAGCGGGGTGACCCGATGTGGCCGGTCGGCGTCCGCTCTTTGGTGATCCAGCCGCGGTAAGCCGGATCGAACGCGTAGCCGTTCGGGACATCGGCCAGCTGCGTCACATCGCCCTGCACGAGTCCGGGCGCAATCACCATCATCATCGACGTCTCCCATTCGCAAGCATGGCCCATGTAGTTCTGCTCGTAGCCGGCCGGCGCGGCCAGGTCCCAATACGAAGAGAAGAGCAGCAGCAGGTCCTGCCGCTGCCGGTACTTCTGTCGCAGTTCAAACACCACCTGCTTGGCCGGGACGATGTTGCCGCCGTGGCCGTTGAGGAAGTAAATGCGCTGAAACCCATGCTGCAGGTAGTTTTCCGCCAGCGCCGCCAGCAAATCGAGATAGAGCCGCGGCGGCGCGGAGACCGTGCCGGGGTAGTCCGTATGGTGGTGCGAATTGCCGAGCCACTGTAGCGGCGCGAACAGGGCTTCCGCGCCCAGCACGCCCTCGGCGCACCGGACCACTTCGCCAAGCAGGAAGCTGTCCGTGTAGACGGGCAGATGGTGCCCGTGTTGTTCCACGGCGGCGATCGGCAGGATGACGGGAGTCGACTTCGGGATAGCCTGCACCTGCTGCCAGGTCAGATTCGCGGCGTACATAGGGTTATCGTTTCCTCGTGGGGATAACGGGCAGCACAACGTAGGATGGTGTTGCTTTGCTGTGCTGGATCGTCTGGGTGGCAATGCGGGTTTTCGTCGACGTGCCGAAGGCTTCGCCGGTGTTGGGGTTGCGGTCGAACTGCGGGAAGTGGGAGCTCGTGATATCGATGCGAATCCGGTGGCCGGGCTGGAACTCCACCGCCGTCCCCACCAGGTCGATCGTGAACTCGTACGTCTTGCCCGGTTGCAGCAACTGTGGCTTGTCCGCTCCGGCGCGGTAGCGGCCCCGGATGATGCCTTCGGCCATGTTCAGCGCGCGGCCATCGGGATAGACGTCAATGAGCTTGGCGACGAAATCGGTGTCGGGTCCATCGGTGGCGGCGTGCAGCACCACCTTGACGGGCCCCGCGATCTCGAGCGGTTCGCGGAGATGCTCCGAGGTATAGCGCAGGATGTCGCCACGCGAGTCAAACGGGCGCTGATCCTTGGGCCCGGCGGGCGTCGGCGTGCCGCAGCAGTTGTTCCCGCCCAGCGAGGGCACCGGGTTCTGCGGATCGTAGCGGTAGCTGGCCGCCGGCGCGGCGGCAGCCGGTTCGGCCCAGTCGAGTTTGCCGCCGGCGTGCAGATACATGTTCTTGTACTGCGTGCGGGCGATGGGGTATTCGTTCTCGCCGACCCACTCGTTGCGGCCCATGACGAACAGCTTCACGGGCGGCTCTTTATCGAGGCCATTGGCCAGGCCTTTGAGGTGGTAGTCGAAGTACTGCAGCTCGAGCGAGTGCTGGTCTACGTGCGCGTGGGCGCCGAAGTCGAGGTCGCCAAATTTCTGCGACGAGCCGTGGCCCCAGGGGCCGATCACCAGCCGGGATTGCTTCCGGGCCTGTTCCGTCGCGCCCTTCTTTGACAGCAGCGCATAGCCGCGCAGCGTGCCCTGGCTGAAGATATCGAACCAGCCGCCAAACGTATGCGCCGGGGCCGTGATCTGGTCCATCACCTCTTCGGCGTTGAGCTTCTTCCAGTAGTCATCGTAGTCGGGATGCGCAATCCAATCTTTGTAGAACTGCGCGTTACGGCCGGCCAGCTGCTGCATGGTATTGAGCGGCAGGTGGCGCTGCATCTGATCAAAGTGGATCGCGTCGACGCCGCCAATCGTGTGGGGTCCCGTGTTCTGCATGATGCGGGACTCCTGCCGTACCGGGCCCCAGCCGAAGTTGAAGCTCAGCCGCCAGCCGCCGTTTAGCGTAATCCAGTCGTGGTAGAGGCTCGTGGCGGCCACCGCCGGGAACATGGCCACCAGATGCGGCGGCTTGGCCATCGCCGCGCGCCACTGCACGTGGCCGAGGTAGGAGCCGCCTTGCATGCCCACCTTGCCGTTGGACCAGGGCTGCGCCGCGGCCCATTCCACTGTGTCGTAGCCGTCGTTGATATCGTCGCGGAAGGGCTCCCAGCGGCCTTCGGATTCGTGGCGGCCGCGGACGTCCTGGAAGACGAACACGTAGCCGCGCTGCGCAAAGAACACCGCGGCGTCGTAGGCCGCAGGTGCGCGCTCGGTGGAGTAGGGCGTCCGGCAGACGATCACCGGATACTTGCCCGGCTTCACCGGCCGGAAGACATCGGCGTACAGCTTTACCCCGTCGCGCATCGGAATACCGACGAGGTTGTCCATCACGATGTCGTTGGTGGGCACGTAGGCCTTCGGGAAGGTGGCCTGCGCCAGCAGGTGGAACGAAAGGGCGGCGAGGAGAAGTAGGAGGCGCATGATCAAGGGAAAGTATATATCGCGCCGCACCAACGCCCCAACCGAACGCTACTCTCGCAGATAGCGGCTCAATACATTGGCGGTGATCCGCGAAACCTGCGGGTCGACGAGCAGCGACGCGGGCCAGGTAATCGAGCTGGCCGCAAACACCGCCCCGCCCGAAGGCGTCTCATAACACGCCATCTCCGCCCCTCCGTTCTCCGGGTTCAGCCCCTTGGCCAGCAGCTCGGTCCCTGGCGGGGCATAGCGGCTGATCCGGTCCATCTCGTGGCCGGAGGCGCCGCCCGGACAGCGCTCCTGCAAGCTCGCCGCACCGAACAGATCGCCCTCCCGCAGACCCGTTCCGGCGAAGACCCAGTGGTCCGGCTGCACCACCCGGTAAGGCGCGCCGGTCATCAACCCCAATGCCGAACAGGTCACGCCCAGCAGCGAGCCATCCGGCTCGTGAACCATGTGCATGCGGCTTTCATAGCAGGCGGGATCGGTCGGATCGACGAGATAGCCGGTTTCGTCCTCCTTCATCATCTGCGTCTTGCAGCGCATGGTGCCCTCGTCGAGGAACTCGACCTCGCACGAATAGCCGTTGGCCCCGAGGTACAGGAACCGCCCACCCCGCTCATGCACCCAGGACTTGATCCGGTCAAACATCGGCACCGTGACGTACTCCGGATGCACGCTCGCAATGAGCACGCGATAGCGGTCCAGATCAAGCTGGCCGAAGTGCAGGTGCGACTCGGCATAGAGGTCGTACTCGATCCCTTCGCGTTCAAGCCAGCCCAGCGTGCGCCATTCGGCGGGCGCCAGATGGCTCGCCTGCCGTCCGGCGATCGGGTCGGTCACCTGCGTCTGTTCCGGCACGTGGCAGCCGATCTCCGGCCGCTCAAACGAGATCGGCGGATAGTGGTCGTTCGGGTAGCGGAAGCCCGAAAAGCCCGTCTTCTGGTAGCGTTCGAGATCGAGCCGCGCGTTCAGCGGAGGCGCCGCCGGCAAGCCTTCTGGATGGATGTAGTTGCTGCGTCCCCCGAAATTGTTATACGCGTTCCAGTTGATGTTCGAGCAGAGCACGGCGATCTTCGCTTTCGGCGCCGCCGGGGCGACAATCCACGGGAACGAGAAGAACGCCCCGGACTCGCCCTTGGCGTGCAGATAGTACAAGCCGCTTCGCTCGGGGCCGGTGACAAACTGCGTATGGTGCGGATTGTCGTAGCCGCGTTTGTTCCATTCGACGCCGGTCTGCGCGTAGTCGCCGTCCGGCGTCACCTGCATCGTCGCCCGCGGACCGTGCTCATCAAACCAGCCGATATCGCGGATATGCTCCTTGCGATAGCCGTACCGCCAGACGCTCAAATGATACGGCTCCACCGCGTGCACCCGGAACTCGCTCCGCTCCCCGCTCCGTACCCACTTCGGCCACACATAGCCCAGCAGACTGTCCGACAGCAGTCGAAACTGATATGGCCTCGCCGCATCGGCCACCATCTCCACGCTCTTTGCGCCATAGCCGCGGCAGCACAGCGACACGCGATACGGCCCCGGTTCGAGGTCCGCATAGACCGCCCCTCGCGGCGTCGACCGAACCACCGCCACCGATTCGCCCTCTTGTTGAAACTCCACCAGCACATCGCCGACGGCGAGGTACCGCTCATCGCTCACGTAGCCAACCAGCATCTACTCTCCTTTCCGCCCCGCCCGGCTGCCGGCCACACCCAGCGTCAGCGCGCACAGCATTCCGAACAGCGACAGGGCGCCAAAAACGAACAACGTACCATAGGCCGGCCGCAGCGCACCGACCAGCAGCGGCGCCAGCGTCCCGCCCAGCGCCGAGATCATGTTCACCGAACCCACGGCCAGTCCACGGCAATCTTCCGGTACCACTTCGAAAGCGAACGCAATGTAGTTGGCCGAGTAGAAGCCCTTGAAGATGGCGTAGAGCGCCGTGGCGGCCTGCACCTGCACCAGGCTCTCCCCGGCGCCGATCCCGTAGAAACATCCGCAGGCCAGCAACAGGCCGCCCACCATCACCGCCAGCCGCCCTCGCCGGTACCGCGTCGCCACCCAGTCGCCGAGACAGGCGCCCAGAAACATCCCCGTGATCATCGGCACCTCAATCGCCGTGGTCGCCGCCACTGCCGCCTGCGTCATCGGCAGTTGAAACCGCGCGTGCAGAATATCGGGCAGCCACGTGTAGAGCGTCCACACGTTCGACCCCACGGCCACCGCGCACAGGCAGATCAGCGCATAGGACGGAATCGCCAGCATGCGGAAAAAGCTGGTGCGCGGCGCGGGCGGTCCGTCTGCCGCCGGGGCCGCTGCCGCCGGCCCCGCCTCGCGCAGCACCAGACGCAACACCAGCGCGTAGGCCGCCGTGACCCCGGCCAGCCCCCATAGCATGGCCCGCCACCCCAGGCTCTCCGCCCCCGCCGCGCCGTAGTATCCGCCCGCCATCACCCCCACGCTCTGCCCCGTCGAATGCAGCGCAATCGCCCGGGCCCGCGTCTCCGGTCCGTGCATCGTGCCAATCAACGCCAGCGCCGCCGGCACGTAGAACGACTGCGCCAGGCCCATCAGCGACCGCCCCGCCAGCAGCCACTCCGGCGTCGACGCCAACCCCGTCAGCGCCAGTGCCGCGCCGGAGCACAGCAGACTCGCGGCGATCAACCGCTGTTTTGACACGCGGTCCGCCACCCCGCCGCCGAATGCGTTCGCCACCCCGTAGACCCAGCCGAAAACCGTCGTCGTCAGCGCCAGCTGCATCTCCGTGAATCCCAACTCCGAACGCAACACCGGGAAGATGGAGTACAGCGACTGCCGGGCCATGTACGCCAAGGCAAAGGCCACCCACAGGAAGACGATCAGACCCCAGCGGCCGCCCCACCGCGCTACCTTGCTGCCGTCTTCACTCATGGAACCTGCCCATCATAACTCCATCCCGGGCCCCCCCCACCCGGGCGGGTTATTCCGCTACCACGTCAGCCGCAGCGTTAGCTGCAGATTCCGCGGCGTGTTGTTCGAAAAGCGGGTCAACAGAATGCCGCTCGTGCTGTCGGGCAGCGGCAGTCCCGGATTGTTCAACACGCCGAAGAAGTCCACGTTCAGGCGGGCCACCAGGCTCTCGTTGATCCGTACCGATTTAAATAGCGACGAGTTCAGCGCAAACACCCACGGCGCGGGCAGAAACTGGTTCCGCCACGGGTGCAGGTTCGTGTTCACCGAAGTCTGCTGCAGGGCCCCGCTGGCGAGCCGGACAAAAACAGTATTCGTCTCATAAAAACGCGCGTTGGGATCGTTCGGGTCGGGCGTCGCCGGCGTCGGCCACACCGGCTGGCTCGAAGGCCGGTAGCTCGAAGGAACGCCCATTACGCCGTTCGGCTGGCCGTTGGTCGCCGTCGAGTTGATCCGGTTGGCCGGAATGTAGCCGTTGTAGTAGAGCCAGCCGTCAAAGCAGACGCCGCTGCGGCAGTCCTTCACCGGCACGTTCCGGTCGTTCAGCTGCACCGTGCCCAGGCTCCCCCAGTTGCCGGCGCCGAGTGTGAAGTACCGGCTGAACCACTCGCCGTTGCCGCCCACCTGCCAGCCGCCAATCAGGGCGTCCACGGCGCGATTGGCGTTCCGGCCCCAGTGCTTGCCTTTCCCGAAGGGCAGATCCGCCACCCAGTTCCAGTTCAGGCGGTGCTTCGGTATCGAAGGGTCGCGCCGGTAGTTCAGGAACCGGTTCAACTGGTTGTAATCCTCGGGTACCGCGCCGCGCAGATAGAGATTCGGCGTCAGCATATTGTCATCCCGCCAACCGTCGCCGGCCACCCGCATTGCATTCGAAAGCGTGTAGAAGAACTGGAAGCCCAGGCCCTGCGCGTAGCGCCGCTGCACTTCGAGGGTGATGTTGTTGCTGTTCGACCAGCCCGTCTTGCGGTACTGCTGAATGGTGCCAAGCGTCTGCCGGTCATGGTTGCGGCGGATCACCCCGGCGAACTCACCCGAAGGCAGCGGCTGCCCCGTATTGGAGAACCAGACGTAGTCGTTCGGGGCGTTGTTGTAGCTGTACCACTGGCTCAGTCGCATGCCGTGCGTGCCGACGTAGGCCACCCGCAGGCTCGTGTTCGCGAACAGCTCCCGCTCCACTGCCAGGTTCCACTCGTGGGCCCGCGCCGTTGGTTGGTTCGGGTCGAAGTGGTACATCACGCCCGCCCCGCGGGCAATCGTCAGCCGGCGATTGATGTCAATCACGTTTGCGCTGTTCTGCCCCGCCACCACCGTGGGAACCGAACGCAGCAGGAAATTGGGCAGGCCGTCCGGACTCGTCTGCGCGTTGGTCGGGTTAAATTCCAGCACCGCCTGTCCCGGCGCATTCTGCGCCATCGTGGCGTTGTACAGCCGCAGCGACTCCGGAAAAGCAAACAGCGCGTAGCCGCCCCGGATCACCATCGGTCGGCTCCCATCCCGCAGCCGGTAGGCAAATCCGGCCCGGGGGCCGAAGTCCAACCGGTTCGGGTTGACAAACCGGGAGGGCAACCCGGACTGCTCCACCTGCTGGTAACGGATATTGATGGCATCGTAAGCCTGCACGATGGACGGCAGGGTCAGGCCCAACTGCGCCAGGTTTTCAAGCGGCCGCCCCAGCACCACCGTGCGGGCGTCCATGTTGTATCCGATCAGGCCGTTGTTGGCCTCCACCGGCGGCACGTTGTACTCATAGCGCAGACCCAGATTCAACGTCAGCCGCGGACGGATCTTCCAGTTGTCCTGAAAGTACAGCGCCCGTTCGCCGGACCGCATCCGGAACCAGCCGCGGTTGAACCGCGCGTTGTAGTTGGCCAGCCCCATGTGGAAGTTGGCGCTGTTATGGCCGGTCAGCGGCAGCGAGCTAAACGCCGAACCCGTCGAAGGGTCAAACAACCCGCTCGCATTGGTCGCAAAGTTGTGATTGCCGGCGGCCTCCGTCTGGTCCACCAGCGTATCGAGCCGCTCATAGCGGAACCGCCCGCCGAACTGAAATTCGTGTCGGCCGCTCACCTTCGTGAGGTTCTCGTCAATCATCACCACATTCGCGTAGTTCAGCGTGTAATTGATCCCCGTGTCCCAGTTCATGCGGAAGCCGGCATTCTGAATGCGCGGATGACCGCCCCCGTTGAACGGATTCGGCAGGCCGTACTCCCGGGCGATGTTGGATAGCCCGCCCAGCGGAATCTGCCCGCGATAATCCCGCGCCACGCTCACCACCGTTTCGCTGAAGAAAGTCGGAGAGAAGGTGTGCGTCCACGAAGCTACCCCGTTGTCGTTCTGCCCTTCGTCAATCGCGCCATTGGCGCGGCCGTCGAGCGAGGTGGGTGTCCCCGCATCAATGCCGCTCGACGTACGCCACGCGTAGGAGCGGTTCGAGGAGTAACGGAAAAAAATCTGATCCTTGTCCGAAAGCCGGTGGTCGACGCGCGCCGTCACCGTCCAGTCGTTCCGGTTGCTGAAGCCGGTTCCGAACCAGTTATCGGTCACCAGCGGATTCACATCCGGCTGCGTGGGCAGCGGCGTGATGTTGTAGAGCGCGGTGGCCAGCGGACTGCGCCGGTTGGCCGGAATCCGGTTACCCACAAACGGTACCCGGCTCCAGTTCTGTTCCCGGCCCGCCGTGCTCCACGGGTCATACAGCGTAAACCGGCGCCCCGCGCCATCGATCAATCCGCTGAAGTCGCCCTCCCGCATCGCGGCCGTCGGCATCGTAATCGCCCGCGTCGCCGCCGAACGCAGCCGCAGCCCCTCGTAGGCTGCGAAGAAGAACGTCCGGTCCTTGCCCTTGTAGAGCTTCGGCAGCGTGACCGGCCCTCCGGCCGAGGCCCCAAACTCGTTTCGGATCAGCTGCGGCGGCTTGGTAAAGAAATCCTGCCGCGCCCGCGCCACGCCCAGTCCACTGTTCCGGTGCGTCTCAAACAGCGCTCCGTGAAACTGATTTGTCCCCGACTTCGTCGTGATCACAATCGAACCCGGCCGCGGCATCTTCGCCGACGAGTTACTCGTCTCTACCAGGAACTCGCCCACGGTATCGATGCCCGGAGGACGGTTCGGCAGCGATGCCCAGTCGCGGTTCGACAGCAGCGCGCCGTCCTGCACATACTCCATCGCATAGCGCAGCCCGAACAAGCGCGGTACCGATCCGGACTCGAGCCCCGGCGTCGTCATCAGCACCAGGTTCTGCAGAAAACGCCCGTTGATCGGTAACTGCTCAATGCGCTCCCGCTCCAGCACATTCGACAGCGTCGGTCCCGTGGTTGTCACGAGCGGCGTCACATCGCCCGCTACCGTAATCGCCGTCCCCGTCTGCCCTACCTTCAGAGTCGCGTCAATCTGCGCCGCCTGCCCCACTACCAAGGTCAAACTCGCCTTCCACGTCTCCATGCCCGCCGATTCCACCGTAAGTTCGTACGGGCCCCGCTGCACGGCCGGAAACACATAAAAGCCGGCGCTGTTGGTCTGGCCGCTGAAAGTAACCGCTGTCTGGCTCTGGACGAGCACTACCTTGGCCCCGGGAATGACCGCTCCGGTCGTGTCCCTTACCGTTCCCTGAATACTGCCCGTACCGGTCTGCGCGCGCACTAAAACCGACGCCAGCACCCAACTGATCAAAGCACCGCGAGATACCCACTGAAACAAACCCATGGCCGTTAGGATAGCGCGCCCGCCCATAATCTCGAAGACACTCCTCCCCGTCGTTCGTGCCCGAAGCGATTAAACTTACAGGATGCGTCCCCTCCTCGTCGCGCTCGCCCTTACCCTTCCCGTCCTCCCCCAAACCTTCACCTCCCGCCTCACCGGCACCGTCACCGACCCCTCCAACGCCCTCGTCGCCCGCGCCACCATCACCGCCACCAACACCGGCACCGGCGTCAGGAAAACCGCCCTCACCGATACCTCCGGCGTCTACACCATCCCCCTTCTCCTGCCCGGCGTCTACGATGTCCGCATCGAAGCCGCCGGCCTCCAATCCCAACTCCGTGCCGCCGTCACCCTCGAAACCAATCAGACCGCCACCCTCAACTTCGCTCTCGCCCTCGCCACCACGACCGCCGAAGTCACTATCACCGCCGACGCCCCCCTCCTCCAGTCGGAAACCTCCGGCGTCGGCGCCACCCTCGAAACCAAACTCATCGAACGCTTCCCCCTCCCCCAGCGCGACGTCATGGGCCTCGTCCGCTCCCTGCCCGGCATCATCGCCGGCTCCCAGGTCGGCGACGCCCGCGGCGGCCGCAACGTCTTCAACTCCAACTTCTCCGTCGGCGGCGGCCGCACCTCCACCAACGAAGTCCTCCTCGACGGCGCCCCCAACACCGTCGGCGACTTCAACGGCGTCGCCATCGTCCCCCCGCAGGACTCCGTCCAGGAGCTGCGCATCGAAACCTCTTCCTATTCCGCCGAGTTCGGCCGCACCGGCGGCGGCACCGTCAACATGGTCACCAAAGCCGGCACCAACCAGTTCCGCGGCAACGCCTTCTACTACGTCCAGAACGACGCCTTCAACGCCAACAGCTTCGTCAACAACCGCAACTCCGTCTTCACCGTCGATGGCCGCGCCGTCGCCAAACCCGTCGTCCGCCGCCACCAGTACGGCTACACCTTCGGCGGCCCCGTCCTCATCCCCCGCCTCTACAACGGCCGCAACAAAACCTTCTTCTTCACCGCCTACGAAGGCCGCCGCGACACCGACCCCACCCAGGGCTTCAACTCCATCCCCACCGCCCGCGAACGCTCCGGCGACTTCTCCCAAACCGTCTTCGTCCGCCCCGGCGCCGCCACCGGCGACCTCATCCGCATCTTCGACCCCCTCACCAGCCGCACCGTCAACGGCGCACGCACCCGCGAAGCCTTCCCCGGCAATGTCATCCCCGCCAGCCGCATCAACCCCATCGCCCGTAACGTCCTCGCCCTCCTCCCCGCGCCCAACCAGCCCGGCGACCCCATCACCCAGCGCCGCAACTTCTTCTTCAACGGCAAAAACTCCTACACCCGCGACGTCTTCTCCGCCCGCGTCGACCAGTTCTTCAACGAAAAACACCGCCTCTTCGTCCGCGTCAACTGGCAGGAAAACCTCTCGGAAGTCCCCAACTCCGCCATCCGCCTCCCCGACTCCGGCACCGTCTACGACGCCTTCCGCAACGTCGGTCTCGACGACACCTGGCAGCTCTCCCCCCGCTGGACCAACGTCTTCCGCGCCAGCTTCGCCCGCTTCCTCGCCAACCAGCTCCCCCGCGGCCCCTTCCCCTTCGACCCCACCTCGCTCGGCCTGCCCACCTACTACCGCGACAACGCCAATATCCCCATCCTCCCCAACTTCTCCTTCGGCTTTGTCGACGTCGGCGGCCGAGCCTACAACTACCAGCCCCGCGACACCCCCTCGTTCCAGAACCAGCTCGTCCGCAGCTCCGGCAAGCACAACACCCGCCTCGGCTTCGAACACCGCATCTACAAGTTCTACCCCTTCCAGGTCTTCAACCCCACCGGCTCCTTCTCCTTCGGCTCCAACTTCACTCAGCAGGACCACCTCGCCGCCGCCCAGCCCGGCCAGGGCCTCGGCCTCGCCTCCATGATGCTCGGCGCCGGCTCGTTCGGCTTTGAAAAGGTCGAGCCCCTCACCGCCCTCAACAAATACTGGGGCGGCTACCTCCAGGACGACTACCGCCTCTCCTCCCGCCTCACCCTCAATCTCGGCCTCCGCTGGGACACCGAAAGCGGCGCCATGGAATCCCACAACCGCCTCAGCTACTTCGATCCCACCGCCAGCCTCAACCTCCCGGGCGGCTACAAAGGCGCCATGTACTTCACCGGCAACGGCCGCCCCCGCTCCATCCGCCAAGCCAACTACGGCAACTTCCAGCCCCGCATCGGCTTTGCCCTCCGGCTGACCAACAAAATCGTCACCCGCGCCGGCTACGGCATCTTCTTCCTCCCCGTCGCCACCGAAACCGGCATCGTCACCACCCCCTTCAACTACTCCCTCGCCGCCGACGTCCTCAACCCCGACTACACCCCCCGCAACACCCTTTCGAATCCCTTCCCCGCCGGCCTCCGCCCGCCGGAATCCGCCAACCGCATCGAAGACGGCACGTACCTGCTCGGCAGCTTCCCCGGCGCCGGCACCGTCCTCCGCGATCAGAAGCCCGGCTACATCCAGCAGTGGAACTTCGCCCTCTCCCGCCAGGTCGGCCGCTCCAGCGTCATCGACGTCACCTACTTCGGCTCCCGCGGCGTCCACCTTCCCATTCCCTCCATGCAGCTGAACCAGATCGACTCCCGCTATCTCGCCCAGGGCAAGGCGTGGCTCGAAACCCCGGTCGATAACCCCTTCTTCGGCCGCTTCAGCTCCGGCATGCTCTCCACGCGCCAGGTCCCTCGTCTCCATCTGTTGAAGCCCTTCCCGCAGTACGGCGCCGCCGGCACCGGCCTCGCCGCCGCCTTCGCCGGCGCCCTGCTCTACAACCGTCCTCCCGTCGGCGACTCCATCTATCACGCCGTCACCGTCAAGTTCGAACGCCGCTTCGCCGCCGGCCTCTCCGTCAACGCCCACTACACCTTTTCAAAGCTCATCGATATCGGCGGCGTCGGCAATGGCAACGCCTTCAACGATCCGTCCGCTCTGCGCGATATCTACAACATCCGCCTCGAACGCGCCGTCTCCACCTGGGACGTCCCCCAGCGCTTGATTCTCACTTACAGCTACGCCCTCCCCTTCGCCAAGGGCAACCGCTTCCTCGGCGGCTGGGAGCTTTTCGGCTTCCATACGTATGAATCCGGCCGCCCCGTCGTTGTCGGCGGCCCGGACCTGTCCCGCCTCGCCGGCGCCGGGCCCTCCCGCGCCTTCCTGACCGGCGCCGAACCCCGCCTCGCCTACCAGACCGCCATGGCCAACGCCCGCGATTTCGACCCCCGCTGCGCCTGCTCCAAGCCTTGGTTCAACACCGCGGCCTTCGTCACCAACGCCGCCCAGATTCCCGAATACGTCATCCCCAACGGCCCCCGCACCATGCCCAACCTCCGTCAGGATTGGACCCGCAACGTCGACGCCGTCCTCACCAAACGCTTCCGCGTCACCGAATCCATCAACGCCCTGCTTGATATCCGCGCCTTCAACCTCTTCAATTCGGTCTGGTTCGCCGGCCCCAACGCCACCGTCACGTCCAACACCTTCGGCTCCGTCACCGCGGTCAACTCCGCCCCGCGCCGCCTCGAAATGGGCCTGAAACTGAACTTCTAACCAAAAGTATGTAAGCTTTCGGAGGCATCGACCGTCTGGCGGATGCTCGTGCTGGGAATACGAGAACAGGAGACGACGACCGATGGAAACGTTCCCAAAGCTGTCTGGCAGCCTGCTTGTATCTGCATACCACTGCTTCGACCGGATCGTGATCCACTGCTATCTGAGCGGGTTTCCGCGGCCCGATCCGGTGTTTAGCAAAGAGCAGTACCCCAGAGCCGCTTCAACCATCACTTCTTCTACCTTCGCGACGAACGGCAGGGACGGATGGTGATGCGCGTTGGCTCGTTCCCCCCGCTCCAAGCGACCTACTACTGAAACGGGGACTCTTTTGTGGAGTTGGAGCTGCTTCGATCCGGCGCCGGATTCGAGAAACAAAACAACTTGTTCCTGGCCGTCGACGACGTGGCCACGCCCCAGACCGCCGCCAACGGTCTGAGTCCGGAACTGATTCGGGAACGGCTCCGATCCTGGATTTCATCTGGGAGCCACGTTCTCGACACGCGAACGGGAGCAAACTAACCTTTCCCATCTTTATCCCGTCGCGGAGAGCGAGTGCTGCCACAACTTCATCTCCAAGCGCCATTTCCCCATTCACAAACTCTTCGAACGTGGCGGCGAATTGGGCCTCTGGCGACTGACCGCGCAACAGAGCAGCGAGATTTTCGGCGTCCGCCTCAACTGCAAGTGTCACGGCCATCACGTATTTCGCGCTTACCGCAAGAAATCCTTCGTCAAGCAGTACGGAAAGTTCGCGATGTTCGTCCGCAACGAAGTGTGCTCCCACAACCTGGCGGAGTTCCGGTTGAAGAAAAGACTCGACCATCTGGACGCTATCCGGAAACGGTTCCAGAGTCTAACGGATCGCTTCCTCGCTCACCAGGCGCAGTGGCTCAACGTCCACATCGACTTCCTCTTGCTCCAACGCATGGCGTGGCCAGTCTAGATCGGCTCGGTCCGGGATCCCAGGATCAAGATCGATGATGCCCGGCTGATCCGCTCGTTTGAGGTTCTGCTCCATGGCGGTAACCTGCTCGGCGGCTGGACGGCCCGCCCGATCCACCAGACCGCGCTCAACACGTTTCGGCTCTCCGAAAAATACTATGGTCTCCACCAACTCCGCTACGATCTCCCACGCCTCAAAGGCTATGGTCTGCTGGAACGTGCCGGCAGGTGCTTCGCCTACCGACTGACGTCCAAGGTTCTTGACGGTAGCTCTCAACTGGAAACTTAGGTAACACCGAACGCACAACACCACAATCTCCGCGTCGAGATCGCGGCCAGCGAGCAACGCTTCACCCGGAGCCATGCGGAACACGTGCACTTGCTCTCCCATCGCGCTGGGTCTGCACCCGAGCCGTATACAGCTTGCGGCTGGCGGGGAGTGAGTTTTCAGACCCGGTGTCGGGGCCAGGCGATTTCACGATCCGGCTTTACGCTCAGGCGACTGGGTGCGAGGCATTCCACCTGCGGTTGGAAGCGCAGACGGTGTAAAGTCCTGGCGCCTCCCAGCCTTCCGGGCGGGAGGCGCCAGGGTGAACCGTCAGAACTGCAGCATGACGGTGATGTTCATCAGCGGTTGGCCGCCCAGCGAGGCCGTCCGGGGATCGGACGATACCCTCCCGAAGGTCCGGGGATTTTGGAAGTCGACGGCCGTAGTGGGCGGGTTGAAGTTGTAGGTTTTCAGCGCATTCTGGAAGTCCCAGCGTAGCTGCGCCTTGATGCGCTCGCGAATCTGGAAGTTCTTCTGCGCCGAAACCTGCGACCAGACGAGCGGTAAGCCCGTCATGATATTCCGACCGGCGTTGCCGACAAGGAAGCTGCAGGCATTGATAAGATCCGTCCGCGCCTGTGTACCGGCGGTGGGCAGGGTCTGCGGGCAGCCGCCGGGAAGAGCGAAGTGGCTCATGTCAACGACCGGGTTGGTGTTCTGCACGTTGAAGCGGTCGCCGCCGATGTCACGCCAGTTGTCCCGGAGGGTGGGGGAACTGACGAGGTCGGGGCGCCGGTTGCCGGCGAAGCCGGGGTAGTAGTTGTACGGCGAGTTCTGGAAGGTGAAGTTGAGCGGGTTGCCGGACTCCATGGTCTGGATCCAGGAGATTTCAAAGCCGCTCAGCAGCCAGTTCACGGTCCGGTTGGTGGGAGAGAACTTTTTGTTCTTGCCCATGGGGAGTTCCCAGTTGATGGTGGAGATCCAGCGGTGGTTCCGGTCGTAGCCGGCGCGGCCTTTCTCGAGGCTCCGGTTCTGAATCGGGGCCACGCCGGAACCCGCGTTGTCCGTATCCTGGCTGTTGATGGCCTTCGAGAACGTGTAGAACGTGCTGAAGAACATACCGTTGGCGTAGCGGCGTTCGAGTTTGGCCGTTCCGGAGTGGAAGGTGGAGTGGCCGAAATTCGAGCGCATCATCACGTTGCCGAAGTGCGGGAACGGGCGGAAGTTCTGCGAAGCGGCCAGCACCTGATTCTGCAGAGCGACATTGCCGCGGGCGAAGTCAATGGGGAAGGTATTGATGTTCCAGTTTTCGAGCAGGCCGACACCGGCCGAACCCTGGTAGCTAACTTCGAGCAGATAGTTCTGCGAGAGTTCCCGCTGAATCGTGCCGTTCCAGTTCATCGAGTAGGCGTTACGGAGGTTGGGGTCCCAGTAGGCGACGTTGCGCGCGCTGAAGTTCTGGCCGCGGAAGGGCGAAGTACCGTTCTGACGGATGTTGAACTGGATGGGGTCCGGTCCGCGGCTGAGACCCCAAACCGGGGTCGGGTTGCCAGGAGCGGCCTGTTGGTTGGTTTGGGCGACCCATTCGTCGAACTGGATGCGGGCGCCGGGGAACTTCGTATCGATGGTGTACATTCCGAAGCCGCCACGGAGCACCCACTTATCACGGAACTGCCACGCCGCGCCGATACGCGGATTGAAGTTGTTGTTGTCACGCCGGCTGAGGCCGGAGCCGAAGACGAGGCCACCAGGCCGACCGGTGACATCGTCGGTGGCGGTGGGGCTGAAGTTAGACAGGCCGCCGTACTTGGCGCTGAAGGGCGACTCGTTGGAGTAACGGAGGCCGATGTTGAGGGTCAGGCGGGACGTGACCTTCCAGTCATCCTGCAGGTAGAAGCTGTGGATGGAGGAACGGGGCAGCCAACTGGTCAACTCCGAGAAAAACTCGGCATTGGAGACTTGGCCGGTAAGGAAGCCCGCAAAATAGTTGCCGGTGTTGGGCTGCAGCGCGCCGGTCGGCAGCACTCCGGAGGTGACGCCATTGAAAGAAAGGATTGCGGGCCGGGCGAGGTTGGCCGAATTCAGACGGAAGCGGAGGAGTTCGTAACCAAACTTAACGGCGTGGCGGCCGCGGATGACGGTGGTATCGTTGCGGAACGAGACCGTTTCGTTGAGCAGGCGATTCGGGGTGGCGCCGGTAATGCCATAAAGCGAGTCGGCAACGTCGCGGTTGCCGGATCCAAAGGCAGGCATGATGCCGCCGTCCATGTTGGGGATGCCCAGTTGGCGGGCCCAGTTACCACCGAAGCTGGGCACTTCCGTCTTGTTCTCGCGGCGATAGTAACCAATGCGGGCGTCGTTCACGATGGACGGGGACACGATCCACGTCTTGCCTAGCGAGTAGTTGGCGTTGGCGAAGGGCGCCCAGTTGCCCTGCTGATGGTCGAACTCGGCGCGGTCTTCCCGGATATTGATGGGCCGTCCGAAGCCGGACTGGCCATTGTATGTATAGGAGCCGTACATCTTCAGCGCGGGGCTGAACTGGTGGTCCAAGCGCAGGTTGTAGTCGTTGAAGAAGACGCGGGCGAACTCGTCGGCCATCAGGTTTCCGTTTGGACCAAGAGCGTTGAAGGTGCCGGCTTGATTGGGTGCGATCCAGGGGTCGAACTCGAGAACCTTGCGGGCGACGGGGTCGAAGCGGGCCAAGGGGATCCGGTTTCCGGGGAACGGATCACGCTGCCACTGGCCATTGACGAGGCGGGTAGTCGCCGGGTCAAAGATCTGGTTTGGGTTGGCGACGCCAGGGAAGTTGAAATCGCCCTGTTTCATCGCGAGGGTGGGGGTAGTGGATTGGACCTGAGCAACCTTCTTTTCATGGAGGCGTTGGTAGCCGAAGAAGAAAAAGGTCTTGTTACGACCGTCGTATAGTTTGGGGATGACGACGGGTCCGGAGAGGTTAGCGTCGGGCATCATGAAGAAGGCCGGGAAGCCGTCGGGGCGGCCGGGACGGGCCTGGCTATCGCGGAGACGGTCAAAGAACAGGCGGTGCTGCATGCGGCGGGTACGGCCGTAAAAAGAGCCCATGCCGTGGAGTTCGTTGGTACCGGAGCGTTTGACGACGCTGATGACGCCGCCGGCGGTATGCCCGTATTCGGCGGGGGGTACGGTGGTGATGACCTTCACTTCGGCGACCGAGTTCTGGAGGGAACGGATGGCGCCGGTGCCGTTGAGTTGATCATTCCCGTTCACGCCGTCTTCAAAGAAGCCGGTGGTGGTAGCGCGTTGCCCGGCGATGTTGTAGTTGCCGAGGCCGCCGCCCCAGGCGTAACCGCCGGTGGTGAGGCCCGGGACTATGTTGAGTGTCGAGTTTACGTAGCGCTGATAGAGCGGCATGTCATAGAGCACCTGGCCATCGACCACGGAGCCGGTGGCGGACGTTTCGGTCTCCAGGAGTTGTGCCGAGCCGGATACCTCGACGGTCTCGGTGACGCTGCCGACGCGCATTGGCACATCGACGGCGAGGGTGTCGCCCGTGCGCAGTTCGATATTGTCCCGAACGGCGCGGTTGAAGCCTTGGGCCTCAAACGTAATGCGGTAGATGCCGGGCTGGAGAGACAGCACACGGTAGATTCCCTCAGTGTTGGTGTTGGTCGTCGTGGTGAACTTCGTGCCGGTATGGACAACGGTTACCGAGACGCCAGGAATGGAGGCGCCAGACGGGTCCGCAACGGTTCCCGTTATGGTGGAGGTTCCGATTTGCGCTACCAGCGAGCTCGCCGATAAACATAGTAAAAGCAAATATCCCGGGATGGTTCTCTTGTACATTTACGATCTCCCTTGCAAGGTTGTTCAATTGCGATGTGGGAGGGGCGCATCGGGAAGTATCATATCCCAAAAGCGAAGTCCCCTCATCAATCGACTAACGAGGACTCCATCGAATCTGCACTCCGGTGTCCATGGTAGATTCGGCGGAAAAGTTGAGACAATAACCGGTTAGCGTCGGTATCTGTCTTGGGCGTAGCGTCCTCTGTCCGTTCACGCTAAGGCCATAAAAACAAGATTAACTTCGCTCCGCCGCGCCGGCAGTAGTATGCTGTGGACCTAAGGCATGAAAGCACCCCGCCGCAAATTCCTCGCCCTCTCGGCCGCCCTCACCGCCTCCTGTAAAAAGGCCGAAGTCCCCTCCGAATCCGGCGCCCACATGCGCCCCTACGGCGAACGCGCCCCCCAGGAGCAATCCGTCCGCATCATCCGCGAACTCACCAAAAGCCCCGGCACCGGCTCCTCCCGCACCCCGCTCCACGAAATCTACGGCATCATCACCCCCTCCGCCCTCCACTTCGAACGCCACCACGCCGGCGTCCCCGCCATCGACCCCGCCACCCACCGCCTCCTCATCCACGGCCTAGTTGACCGTCCGCTCTCCTTCTCCCTCGCCGACCTCAAATCCTTCCCCTCCCTATCCCGCATCTGCTTCCTGGAATGCGGCGGCAACAGCGTCGGCGACTACAGCGGCAACCACCAGCCTACCGTCCAGGGCAGCCACGGGCTCCTCAGTTGTTCGGAATGGACCGGCGTCAAACTCTCCCGCGTCCTCGCCGAAGTCGGCGTCCAGCCCGATGCCCAATGGATGATCGCCGAAGGCGCCGACGCCTCCATGATGACCCGCAGCATCCCCATGGAAAAGGTCCTGCACGACGCCATGCTCGTCTACGGCCAAAACGGCGAAGCCCTCCGCCCGGAACAGGGCTACCCCCTTCGCCTCATCCTCCCCGGCTGGGAAGGCAATACCAACGTCAAATGGCTCCGCCGCCTCGAGTTCACCCGCGAACCCGCCCAATCGGCCAAGGAAACCGCCAACTACACCGAACTCCTGCCCAATGGCCAGGCCCGCCAGTTCAGCTTCGTCATGGACGCGCGCAGCGTCATCACCAGCCCCTCCGGCGGCATGAAACTCTCCCGCAAAGGCTTCCACGAAATCACCGGCTTCGCCTGGACCGGCCACGGCAAAATCGCCCGGGTCGAAGTCTCCGTCGACAACGGCCAGACCTGGGCCCTCGCCGAACTCCAGGAACCGGTCCTCTCCCTCGCCCTCGTCCGCTTCCGCTTCCCCTGGCGCTGGGACGGCGCGGAAACCAGAATCATGTCCCGCTGCACCGACGAGACCGGCTACGTCCAACCCACCCACGACGAACTCCTCTCCGTCTACGGCCCCAACGCGGGCTATCATTACCACGCCATCCGCCCCTGGCGCGTCCTGCCCTCCGGCGAGGTCGTGTCCCATGTCTAAGGCCGCCCTCCTCCTCCTGCTGGTCCTCGCCGTCCGCGCCCAGGACAAGCCCCTGGGCCTCGGCCGCCCCGCCACCGCCGCCGAGATCGCCGAGGCCGCCATCACCGCCTTCCCCGATGGCCGCGGCCTGCCCCCCGGTTCCGGCACCGCCGCCCGGGGCCGCGCCGTCTACCAGGCCCAGTGCGCCTCGTGCCACAACGACAACGGCGAAGGCCGCGACGCCCAATATCCCGCGCTTAAAGGCGGCATCGGCTCCCTTGCCACCCGCTCACCCAGGAAAACCGTCGGCAGCTACTGGCCCTACGCGACCACCGTCTTTGACTACATCCGGCGCTCCATGCCCTTTGACCATCCGCGCTCCCTCACGGCCGACGAAGTCTACTCCGTCACCGCCTTCGTGCTCTTCCTTAACGGCATCGTCGCCGAAACCGCGGAGATGAATGCCAAAACCCTCCCCGCCGTTAAAATGCCCAATCGCAACGGGTTCATCCGCCACGACGAGTCGCCCGTCTCCCGCGCCCGCCGCGGCACGAAGTAACCGGGCGTTACTCGCAGGCAAACACCCGGTTCACCGCCGCCACGCTCCGCCGCTCCGAGTAATGGTGTACCCGCGTTATCTCCTTCGCTCCCTCCGTAATCCCCGTCGGCGCCTCCAGAATAAAGTCCGCGCTCCCCGGCCCGTTAAACGCCACAAAAGCCAACCGCAGCCCCTCCCCCGTCTGCGCATAACGCCGCGACAGATCCACAAACGCCACCGGCCCCGTATCCACCTGATATAAGTCCCGCCCGTCGTGAATGTTCATCGTCTTCACCGGAAACTCGTAAATCGCCCGCAGCCCCGTCCCCGCGTCCATAACCTCCGTCTGCGCCACCAGCGGCGTCCCCGCGTCCGTCGCCGCCCGCATCTCTCGCGTTGTCTTCAGCAGCCGCACCTTCCGCGGACGCACAATCTTGTAATCCTGGCCGCCCCATAACTCCCCCGCCTTCCGCACCTGCCGGTAGTTCCCGTTCAGCCACGCCTTCCGCCGGAAGATCACCCCGTCCTCCGGCCCGAAAATCGGCAGAAAGTCATAGTTATCCGCGTGGAACAGCTCTTTCGGTGCAAACGTATTTTCGCTCTTGCACGAACCACACTGGTAGTAGTCGATCGGCGCCGTCCGCTGCGGGTCAATCACCCGCGTCCGCGACTCCACCCAGAACCGCACCCGGTTCTCCACCCACCTCCCCTGCAAAAACGACCGCCCGTAGTCAATCGGCGCCATCCCCGCCTCCGCGCCGGCCAACGCCCCCGCTGCCCACGTGCCCACTCCCAACCGCCAGAAATCACTCCGTGTCATCACCTGCTCTCTCCTTCCGCGGCCGGGCCTCGCCCATGCGCCAACTGCGCCAGCGTATCAGAATCGAGTATCCGAACCGATTGTCGCTGCCCGGCAATTCCGATAAGCTTGGTTCATCCACTATGCCCCCCTCCCGCCGCCGCTTCCTCCATTCCAGCCTCGGTTCGCTCGCCCTGCCCGCCCTCGAAGCCTTCGCCGCGCCCGCCCCCCCGCCCGTCCGTACCTTCGTCGCCGTCGGCGCCTACCTCGGCTGGCACGCCCCCGCCTTCTATCCCAAGCAATCCGGCGCGCACTACGACATCCCGCCCCTCCTCGAACCCCTCGCCCCTCACCGCGACCACTTCACCATCTTCTCCGGCCTCGACCATCGCGCCCCCAACGGCCACGACGCCTGGAATAACTTCCTCTGCGGCAAAGTCCCCGGCTCCTACTCTCTCGATCAGATCATCGCCGACCGCATCGGCCAGCAGTCCCGCATCCCCTCCCTCCACCTCATCGCCGGCGCCAGCGAACACACCAACGGCCGCCAGATCAGCTACACCCGCCAGGGCGTCCCCCTGCCCGAAATCGAACGCCCCAGCCTCCTCTACAAACGCCTCTTCATGTCCCGGGCCGACCGCGCCCGCGTCGCTTACCTCCTCTCGAGCGGCCGCAGCGCCCTCGACGAAGTCCTCGCCGACTCCAAACGCCTCCACGCCACCCTCCCCGCCTCCGACCAGGCCAAACTCAGCGAATACTTCGACTCCGTCCGCACCGTCGAACGCCGCATGGCCCGCCAGATCCAAACCATCGACGAACCCGTCCCCCAGCCCAACTACCAGCTCCCCGAAACCGATCCCATCACCCCCAACCTCATGATGGAGGCCGAACAGGTCCTCTACGACCTCATGGCCCTCGCCATCGAAACCGAATCCACCCGCGTAATCACCTTCGGCCTCTACGGCCTCGGCCAGGTCTTCTCCATCGACGGCCAGCCCCTCTCGGCCGGCTACCACGCCCTCTCTCACCACGGCAACGACCCCGGCATGGTCCGCGACCTCGTCAAGCTCGAACGCTCCCACATGGCCCGCCTTGCGGGCTTCCTCGAGCAGCTCCGCACCAAAAAAGACGCTCAAAATCGCCCCCTGCTCGATTCCACCATCGTCCTCGTCGGCACCGGCATGGGCGACGCCAGCCGCCACAGCAACCAGAACCTGCCCACCCTCGTCGCCGGCGGCGGCTTCACCCACGGGCGCCATCTCGCCATCGACCGCAACGCCCCCAACGCCCCGCTGCTCGGCGACCTCTACATCACCCTCATGCAGCGCCTCGGCATGGAAGCCGGCGCCTTCTCGAACGCCTCCCGCAACCTGAACGAGCTCTTCTCCTAACCGGTCATGACCCGCCTCGCTCCGGCTCTCCTCCTGGCCTCCCTCAGGCTCGCCGCCGAACCCCTGCCCCCCGGCCCCGCCCAAACTCTCCGCAACCAATGCCTCGGCTGCCACTCTGCCGCCGCTCGCAAAGGCGGCGTCAATCTGCAACAAACCAGCCTCGACTGGTCCGCCCCCGCCGTGCGCGCCCTCTGGCAGCGCGCCCTCCGCGCCGTCGACGAAGGCCGCATGCCTCCCCCGCCTCTGCCCCGCCTCGCCGCCCCCGCCCGTCAGGCTCTGTCCTCCTATCTCACCAGCCAACTGACCCGCCATACCCCCTTCGGCGGCGAACTCCCCCGCCGCCTCAACGGCGCCGAATACCAGGCCACCATCCGCGAACTCTTCGATCTCCCCAAGTTCCGCCTCCCCCTGGGCTTCCCCCCCGATGTCTCGCTCCATGGCTTCGACAATCTCGCCGCCGGACTCACCCTCTCCGCCCCTCTCCTCGAAGCCTACGCCGCCACCGCCTCCGAAATCGCCGACACCATCTTCCCCCCTCCCGGCCGCCCGCCCCAACCCCGCCGCTGGCAGGTCCCCCCGGACGACATGGTCATCAGCTTCTCCGCCTCCACCGTCCGCAACGGCATCCTCCGCATGGCCTCCCGCGCCGAAGATGTCATGCGCAGCTGCACTTGGCCCGCCCGCGTCGAAATCGTCGACTCCGGCCTCTACCGCCTCACCATCACCGCCTCCCGCTTTGCGCCCCGCCCCGGCCAAGCCATGACCCTCGAACTCTGGGCCCGCGAAGTCGACGCCACCGACCGCTCCAAAATCCACGCCTTCCGCCGCCTCCACGCCGTCCCGGTCACCGCCGATTCCCCCAAAACCTTCACCTTCGAAGCCGAACTCTACGCCGGCCAAACCCCCCTCATCCGCTGGGCCGACGCCGAACTCGACCACACCAGCGAACAACTCCCCGCCCTCTTCCGCGAACGCTTCGCCCGCAACCCCCGCCTCCTCGCCGCCTACCTCCACGCCCTCTACCGCCCCGACGGCACCCCCCAATCGCCCGCCCGCCTCCGCGGCCGCAACGGCTACGAACTCATCAACCGCCTCATGCTCGACCCCAACCTCGACATGACCCACGCCACCCTCGACTCCGACCGCACCCGCCGCATGCTCCAGATGATCGGCACCATCGGCGGCCTCAACAACCTCCACGACACCCTCGCCCACGAGTACTTCGACCATGGCCCCTCGCTCCAGATCCACGGCCTCACCGTCGAAGGCCCCCTCCGCCCCGTTCCCGGCCCGAAAGACAAGCAGCGCCAGCGCATCCAACTCTCGCTCGCCAACCTTCCCCCCGGCTCCTCGCCCCACTCCCTCCCGCCCGCCGAATACGCCCGCCGCCTCGTCGATCACCTCCTCCCCCTCGCCTTCCGCCGCCCGGTCGACGATGCCACCCGCGAGACCTTCCTCAACATCGCCACCCGCCACTGGCAGCAGGGCCACTCCTTCGAGGAAGGCATGCATCTCCTCCTCCGCTCCATTCTCATCTCCCCCCGCTTCCTCTACCGCGACATTCAGCCCGGCGCCCTCGACGCCTACGATCTCGCCTCCCGCCTCTCCTATCTCCTCCGCCTCGCCCCGCCCGATGCCCCCCTCCTCGCCACCGCCCGCTCCGGCCGTCTGCTCACCCCCGCCGGTCTCCGCGCCGAAGTCGAACGCCTGCTCCCCGCCAAGCCCGATTCGCCCTTCGTCCGCAGCTTCACCAGCCAGTGGCTCGATACCCGTAAACTCGCCTCTCTCATGCCCGACCCCTCCTTCAACTTCCCGGAAGCCGACCTCGCGCTTGCCCGCCAGGAAGTCGAATGGTTCTTCACCGAAATCCTCGCGCGCAATCTCCCCCTGTCCACCTTCATCGATCCCTCCTTCACCTTCACCACCCCCCAGTTCGCCGCCCGTAACTACGGTCTCCCCGCCGCCGGCCCCGACCAGCCCCGCGCGATCACCCGCCTGCCGCTTCCCCCGGGGGGCCGCCACGGCGGTCTCCTCGGCATGGCCGCCACCATGCTCGCCACCGCCAATGGCGTCGATACCCAGCCCGTCCTCCGCGGCGTCTGGGTTCTCGACAAAATCCTCGGCATGCCGCCCCCCGCCCCACCGGCCGATGTCCCCGCCCTCACCCCCGATGTTGCCGGCGCCACCACCCCGCGCGATCTCCTCGCCGCCCACACCAAAGACGCCCGCTGCGCCTCCTGCCACACCCGCATCGATCCCTTCGGCCTCGTCCTTGAAACCTACGACCCCGTCGGCCGCTGGCGCGACCGCTGGCCCAAATCGAACCGCCCCATCGCCTCCGCCGTTGTCCTCCCGGATGGCACCCCCATCCGCGACGCCGTCGAACTCAAGCGCTGGCTCGTCGCCAACATCGATCTGTTCGCCGCCAGCTACGGCGAAAAACTCCTCACCTACGCCACCGGCCGCGTCCCCAATTTCGCCGAACGCCAGGAGATCCGTGCCCTCGTCGCCGACCTCCGCCACCGCGGCGGCGGAACCCGCGACTTCACCCTGGCCCTGCTCAACTCCCAAACCTTCCGCACCCGCTAGCGCAACCACTGCGTTATCGTGTTACTGCACCCATGCTTCGCCTAACCCTCTTCGCCCTCCTCGCGCTCCCCCTCCTCGCCCAGGACCGCATCGCCACCCTCCAACTCCGCGTCTCGACCGACCACGCCGACTGGCGCTACGCCCCCGGCCAGCCCGTCCGCTTCCGCATCCTCGCCGTCGAAGACGGCCACCCCGTCACCGGGCTCAAAGTCACCTACCGCATCGGCCCCGAAATGCTGCCCCCGGCAATCGACCAGACCGTCGCCCTCCCCGCCGAAGGCCTCACCGTCGAAGGCGGCACCCTCTCCCAACCCGGCTTTCTCCGCTGCATCGCTACCGTGGAAAAGAACGGCAAAACCTACCGCGCCCTCGCCACCGCCGCCTTCCAGCCCGAAAGCATCCAGCCCACCCAAACCGACCCCGCCGACTTCGACCAGTTCTGGGCCGCCAACAAAGCCGCCCTCGCCAAACTCCCCATCGACGCCAAGCTCACCCTCCTGCCCGAATACGGCAACGCCGCCGCCAACTGCTATCACGTCAATCTCCAGAACGTCGGCCCCGGCCCCGCGCCCTCCCGCTTCTACGGCGTCCTCTGCGAACCCAAAGCCCCCGGCAAATACCCCGCCCTCCTCAGCGTTCCCGGCGCCGGCGTCCGCCCCTACCGCGGCCTCGCCGACCTCGCCGCCCGCGGCATCATCACCCTCCAGGTCGGCATCCACGGCATCCCCGTCACCATGGACCAGTCCGTCTACGACTCCCTCGGCGCCGGCGCCCTCTCCGGATACAACACCTTCGGCCTCGATCACCGCGACCGCTACTACTACCGCCGCGTCTACCTCGGCTGCGTCCGCGCCAACGACTTCCTCACCACCCGACCCCACTGGGACGGCCGCAACCTCGCCGTCACCGGCGGCAGCCAGGGCGGCGCCCTCTCCCTCGTTACCGCCGCGCTCGACCCCCGCGTCCGCGGCCTCGCCGCCTACTATCCCGCGCTCGCCGATGTCACCGGCTACCTCCACAACCGCGCCGGCGGCTGGCCCCACATGTTCCGCGCCGCCGAAGGCCCCGCCTCCCACCGCTCCCCCGACAAAATCGCCACCTCCGCCTACTACGACGTCGTCAACTTCGCCCGCCGCGTCAAAGTCCCCGGCCTCTACTCCTGGGGCTTCAACGACGAAACCTGCCCCCCCACCTCCATGTACGCGGCATATAACGTCATCCCCGGCGAAAAGAAGCTTCTCCTCGCCCTCGAAACCGGCCACAACAACATCCCCGAACAGGTCGCCGCCGTGCAGTCCTGGCTCCAGAGCTCCCTGCAAACCAACCAGTAAAACCATGCCGCACCGGAACTCCTTCCTCTCGCTTCTCCTCCTCGCCCAACTCTTGCCCGCGCAGCCCCCGGCCGCCCCGGACTTCGCCTTCACCGCCAACCAGCGCCTCGTCTTTCCCGAAAACTACCGCGAATGGATCTTCCTCTCGGCCGGCCGCGGCATGACCTACGGCCCCACCGCCGACCCCCACGGCCCACCCCAGTTCGATAACGTCTTCGTCAACCCCGCCGCCTACCGCCACTTCGTCAAAACCGGCCGCTGGCCGGAAAGGGCCATCTTCGTCCTCGAAATCCGCCAAGCCAGGTCCGAAGGTTCCATCAATAAAGGCGGACAGTTCCAGGGCGCCGTCACCGCCGTCGAAGTCCTCGTCAAAGATCCCCAACGTTTCGCCGCCACGAGCGGCTGGGGCTTCTTCAAGTTCGACCCCAAACAGCAGCCCGCCGCGCAACTCCCCAAGACGGCCACCTGCTACGCCTGCCACGCGCAAAACGGCGCTGTCGAGCATACCTTCGTCCAGTTCTACCCCACCCTGCTCCCCATCGCCCAGGCCAAAAACACCCTCAAGCCACCAGCCCCAGGACGCCACGGCCGCAATGACTAACTCTCCCCTTTAGCCCACCTGGCCATCCTCGCGCTCGCCTCACTCCGGCGAAGCTACCCAAACCGAAGCGCGGAATAGTTGCGTCACAGGCCGAAACGAGATAACGTTTCATCCATGCTTCGAGGTATCGTTTCGCGCGTCGCCCATCTGGGCCTTTTCGCGGCCGCCTTGGCCGCTCTGAGTTTCGCCCAAAGTGAGCGTGGCTTGATCGGAGGCACCGTGACCGATCAGTCCGGCGCCGCCGTCCCCTCCGCGGAGGTGGTGGTCGTCAATCGCGACACCAACGCAACGTTTAAAGTCATCGCCTCCGCCACCGGAGAGTTTTCGGCCCCGAACCTCATCCCCGGTTCGTACCGCATCACCGTCTCCGCCGCCGGCTTCAAACGCTACGTGCAGCAGAATGTTGTCGTCGCGGCCTCCTCGTCCGTGCGCCTCGAACTGCAGCTCCAGCTCGGTCAGGTCTCCGAACAGATTGAGGTCGTCGGCAATGCCGCGGCCGTCCAGACCGACACGGCCAAAGTCAGCACCCAGGTGCAGAACAAGCTCGTCGATGAACTGCCGCTCGTCGTCGCCGGCGCCATGCGCAGCCCCTTCAATCTGGTCGCCGTCGCGGCCGAAGCCCGGGGCGACGGCCAGCGCCTCTCCCTCGGCGGCGGCCAGGCCGCCGCCTGGGACGCCACCCTCGACGGTCACTCCGTCGGCACCAACCGCTCCGGCGATACGGCCGAAGCCGCGCTGAACACCCCCTCCGTCGAAGGCCTTACCGAGTTCTCCGTCGATACCAACGGCTTCAAGGCCGAATACGGCCAAGCCGGCGGCGGCGTCATGACCTTCGCCTCCAAGTCCGGCACCAACGACATCCACGGCACCGTCTACAACTTCCTCCGCAACGACGCCATGGACGCTCGCGGCTTCTTCGCCGCCCGCCGCTCCGTCTACCGCCAGAACGACTTCGGCGGCACCTTCTCCGGCCCCGTCCGCATTCCCAAACTCTACGACGGCCGCAATAAAACCTTCTTCTTCGTCGCCTACGAAGGCTTCCGCAACCGCGTCGGCGCCAACGATGTCATCCTCTCCGTCCCCACCCCGGAGATGTACCGCGGCGACTTCCGCAACTGGGTCGATCAATCGAACCGCCTCATCCCCGTCTACGATCCCTCCACCACCCGGCCCGCCGCCACCGGCTCCGGCAGCGTCCGCGATGTCTTCCCCGGTAACCAGATCCCCGCCAACCGCTTCTCCCGCACCTCCTCCGCTATCGCCGGCTTCGGCTCCGCCGTCGCCCCCAACCGCGGCTTCGCCCCGGGCACCAGCGGCTACGTCCGCCAGAACTACCTCGTCACCGGCGGCACCGAAATCACCCCCACCGACAAGTGGTCCGTTAAAGGCGACCAGATGCTCGGCTCCAACCACCGCGTGAGCTTCCTCTGGAACACCACCCAGTTCCGCCGCAAGCCCGGCCCCGCCGGAGCCCCCGGCCTGCCGGAGCCCCTCTGGAGCGGCCAGCTCCAGGCCTGGGACACCGAAGCCTACCGCGTCACCCACGATTGGACCATCAACTCCCGTATGGTCAACCACCTGTCCTTCGCCAAAAACACCTTCACGAAGAACAGCTTCTCGGCCAACGTCGACAAGAACTGGAAGAGCAAGGTCTGCATCGCCAACGTCGTGGACTGCAACCAGAACTTCCCCACCATCAACTTCACCGAGTTCTCTGGCTGGGGCAGCGCCTCTTACAACGGCACCAACCAGCCCGGCTGGGGCCTCAAGAACGACCTGAGCTACATCCGCGGCTCCCACACCTTCAAGTTCGGCTTCGCCTTCCAGCAGCAGAATGCCGATGGCTTCGGTCAGCAGGACATCGCCGGCCGTGCCGACTTCAACTTCCTCAGCACCTCCATCCCCGGCGCCACCGCCTTCCCGGCCAGCGGCGGCAGCTCCTTTGCCTCCTTCCTGCTCGGCGATGCCTTCCTCGGCCGCACCGAAACCATCCGTAACGTCACGCAGCGCTACCCCTACTACGGCTTCTACGCCCAGGACGACTTCCGCATCACCCGGAAGCTCACCATCAACTACGGCATCCGCTACGACGTCACCATGCCCCCCACCAACCTCAAGGACGAGTACTCAGACTTCAACCCCGATCGTCCCAACCCCGGCGCCAACGGCCGCCCCGGCGCCCTCTGGTTCGCCGGCTTCGGCCCCGGTCGCGAGAATCGCCGCAGCCTCGTCCCCGGCTGGTACGGCGGCATCGGCCCCCGCCTCGGCATCGCCTACAGCCTCGATCCCAAAACTACCATCCGCACCGGCTACGGCCGCTCCTTCTCCCGCGTCACCGCCGTCCAGGGCTCCGGCCACTTCGCCGGCTTCATCGGCCAGTACCAGTTTGAAAACAACTCCCAGGGCCTCCAGCCCACCTTCCGCATGGACCAGGGCCTGCCCGCCTACGTCCTGCCCCCCTCGCTCGACCCCGCCTTCTCAAACGGCCTGAACGTCGACTACTGGCAGGGCCAGGAAGCCACCCGCGCCCCCGAAAACTCCTTCTGGACCCTCACCGTCCAGCGGCAGGTCTCCTCGAACCTCGTCATCGAAGCGGGCTACAACGGCAGCGCCGGCTCCCATCTGCAAACCGGCCTGCTCGTCATGAACCAGGTGCCCACGGCAACCTTCAACGATCTGGTCACCCGCTTCGGCGGCACCCAGGCGCTCAATATCCTCCGGGCCGACATTACCTCGCCCCTCGCCGTCAGCGCCGGAATCACACCCCCCTACGCGGCCTTCACCTCCCAGCGCCTCCGCACCGTCGCCCAGGCTCTCCGCCCCTATCCGCAGTACCAGGGCATCAGCACCGGCGTCCAGAACGGCGACAAGTCCGGCCACTCCAGCTACCACGCCTTCATCCTCAAGGCCGACCGCCGCATGTCCGGCGGCCTCACCTTCAACTGGAACTACGTCTTCTCGAAACTGCTGACCGACTCCGATACCTACTTCGCCAACGGCGCCGGCGCCCAGGATCACTACAATCGCCGCCTCGAAAAGTCCATCGGCCAGAACGACCAGACCCACTCCCTCAAGTTCTCCACCATCTACGAACTCCCCTTCGGCAAGGGCCGCAAGTGGGCTACCAGCGGCCTCCTCAACCAGGTCATCGGCGGCTGGCGCATCGCGGCCATCCAAACCTACGCGAGCGGCCTCCCCATCGCGCTCCAGCGCAACAACCCCCTGCCCATCTTCAACGGCATCACCCGCCCCGTTGTCGACAGCTACGAAGGCTGGCGCGCCCCCATCGCCGGCGACAAGTTCGACCCCAACGTCGATCGCTTCCTGAAGCCGGCCAACCAGTTCCCGGCCCAACCCGCCGCCGCCTTCGGTAACGCCACCCGCTTCAACCCGAAGGTCCGCGGCTTCTGGAACCAGTCGGAAAACGTCAGCCTCGCCAAGACTTTCAACGTCGGCGAACGCCTGCGCATCGACCTCCGCGCCGAGGGATTCAATATCTTCAACCGCACCATCTTCGGCACCGGCAGCACCAACCTCAACGCCGGCACCTTCGGCGTGGTGCAGAACCAGGGTAACGACCCCCGGCAGATGCAGATGGGCTTGAAGATCTACTGGTAGCCGCTACCGCAGCGGCTGCACGATAATCTCAGGCAAACGGCAAGCCTGCTTCGCCACCTCGGCGGAGCAGGCTCTTGTTTTTAAATCCCGCGTCAAACAAACGCGGACCTCCTGCAGGAAGCGCCCGCTGCAGTTCACCGTCACCGCCTCGGCCGGCACTCCCGGATTCGCCGCCAGAAACTCGCGCTGAATCACCGCCGGCGCCACCGTTCGCGCCCGCTTCGGGCTCCGCAGCGCCCCCGGAATCTTCACGTTCTGAAACGCCCGCCGCGCCCGGTCAAAGTACCGCGCCGCGTTGTCCCCGGAACACACCCCGTGCTTCCGCCACTCATGGCGGATCAGTCCCACGCTCGGCATGATGTCCAGCACCCCGTCGATAACGGCCTTCGAAAGGTGCTCGCCCGTCTCGCAAAACTGCGGCCAACCCCGCTCGTACTGCGGCCACAACCCGTGCAAAATAAAGTCGTACTGCCGCGCCCCGCCGCACTGCATCCGGTCGCGCTCCCCCGCCGGTGTCGCGCAGTGCTGCGGCGACCACGACAGGCTCAGCACGTAGAAGTCAAACTTACCTGCTTCCCCCCGCGGTGTATCCCGCCGTTGCCCCCATACCATTCCCACTGCGCAAATCAAGACCAGAGCCAATCGCATCGTCCTTCCAACTTACAATAAGCCTGTGGAAGAAGCCGAACTCATCGCCCGGATCGAAAACAGCCTCGCCCGCCGCGGCCTCGCTACCGGCAACGGCATCCTCACCGGCATCGGCGACGACTGCGCCATCTTCCGCCCTCGCTCCGGCGAAGATCTCCTCTTCACCACCGACCAGATGCACCACGGCCGCCACTTCACCGCCGCCACCCCGCCGCGCCACGTCGGCCACACCGCCCTCGCCCGCTCGCTCTCCGATATCGCCGCCATGGGCGGCCGCCCCCTGTTCTCCATCGTCGCCCTCGCCTCCAACGACCCCGCCTGGATCGACGGGTTCTACGCGGGCCTCCTCGCCCTCGCCGGCAAACACCACGTCATCCTCGCCGGCGGCGACCTCGCCTCCACCCCCGTCCCCTCCTGCGATGTCATGGTCTGCGGCGCCGTCGCCCGCGGCCAGGCCCTGCTCCGTTCCAAAGCCCGGCCCGGCGATACCCTCTACGTCTCCGGCCCCCTCGGCGCCGCCGCCCTCGCGCTCGAAAAGGGCTCGCCCCGGCTCCCCGTCCCCCAATTGGCCTTCAGCCAAACGCTCTATGCCCAAGGCGTCCGCTGCGCCATGGATCTCTCCGATGGCCTGTCGATCGATCTCCGCCGCCTCTGCCTCGCGAGCGGCGTCTGCGCTCATCTCGACCAGGTCCCTCGCGCCCGCGGCGCCAGCCTCCACCACGCGCTCCACGGCGGCGAAGACTACGCCCTGCTGTTCACCGCGCGCCGCCTCATCCCTCACGCTTTCCCCATCGGCCGCATCGCCCAGGGCCAACCCGGCGCCGTCTTCTACGCCGGCGAACCACTGCCCCCCTTAGGTTGGGACCACTACCATGAACCCTGTACTTGATCTCATTGAAGCCTTCCGCCGCTCGCAGGTGCTCTTCACCGCCGTCCACCTCGGCGTGTTCGATCTCCTCACCACCGGCCACACCGCCCCGGCCATCGCCAACCGCCTCAGCGCCGATCTCCGGGCCACCGAACTCCTCCTCGACGCCTGCGTCAACCTCGGCCTACTCACCAAAGCCGATGGCCGTTACCGCAACACCCCGGACGCCGACCGCTACTGCCGCCGCTCAAGCCCGGAAACCCTCGCCGGCTACATGCTCTACTCCCGCGACGTCCTCTGGCATCTTTGGGCCAACCTCCCCGACGCCGTCCGCGAAGGCTCCCACCGCTGGCCCCAGACCTTCCAACTCGACTCCGGCGCCGACATCTTCGGCCACTTCTTCCGCACGCCCGAATCCCTGCGCACCTTCCAGCAGGGCATGCACGGCTTCGGCCTGCTCTCCTCCCCTAAGGTCGTCGCGGCGTTCGATCTCAGCGGCTTCCACCATCTCTGCGATCTCGGCGGCGGCACCGGCCACCTCGCCGCCGCCGCCCGCGCCCACTGGCCCCGCCTCTCCGCCAGCGTCTTCGACCTGCCCGCCGTCATCGCCGCCTATCCCGTTCCCGGCGTCGACGGCATCGCCGGAGACTTCTTCGCCGACCCGCTGCCCCCGGCCGACCTCTACGCCCTCGGTCGCATCATCCACGACTGGTCCACCCCCAAAGTCGAAACCCTCCTGCGCAAAATCTACGCCGCTCTCCCCCCCGGCGGCGCTCTCCTCCTGGCCGAAGCCCTCCTCGACGACGACCACACCGGCCCCCGCCACGCCCTCCTCCAGTCCCTCAACATGCTCACCTGCACCGAAGGCCGCGAACGCTCCGCCCCCGAGTATCGCGCCCTGCTTGAAAGCATCGGCTTCCAGGCCGTCGAAACCCGCCGCACCGGCGCCCCCGTCGACGCCATCCTCGCCCGCAAAGGATAAACTACCTACTGCGCATGTCCATCGAAAAAATCAACTTCCGCGGCTGGCCCAACTCCTACAAGCTCTCAAACGGCATCGTCGATCTCGTTCTCACCTCCGACGTCGGACCCCGCGTCATCCACTACGGCTTCACCGGCGGCCCCAATTTCTTCAAGGAATTCGACGACATGATGGGCCGCTCCGGCGAATCCCAATGGATGATCCGCGGCGGCCATCGCCTCTGGAAAGGCCCGGAGGACCGCCACGCCACCTACGCCCTCGACAACGGTCCCATCGAAGTCGTCCCCGGCGAACTCTCCCTGCTCGCCAAACAACCCGTCGAGCCCGAAACCGGCCTCCGCAAATCCATACGCCTCACCCTGGCGCCCGACTCCTCCCAGGTCGAAGTCCTCCACATCATCGAAAACACCAACCTCCTCCCCGTCGAACTCGCCGCCTGGACCCCCACCGTCATGGCCCCCGGCGGCGTCGGCATCACCGGCTGGCCCCCCCGCGGCACCCACCCTGAAATGCTCGAACCCTCCAATCCCATCATCATGTGGGCCTTCACCGACCTCTCCGACCCCCGCTGGAAGTTCACCAAAAAATACCTGCTGCTCCGCCAGGACCCCGCCAACCCCGTCCCCCAAAAGCTC